>CAIRSA010000271.1 GCA_903881085.1 uncultured Acidobacteriia bacterium | reverse complement strand
CGAGAAGGGAATCGGACATTGAACGTTAGCCTCCTATACCCGAGCGTACTACATACGCTCGGGTATAGGCCACAAAAAAAAGAACTGACAACCATTTCACTTTTATGTCGCGCACCCAAAGCTTAGGCTGAGCTTGTAGGTGCATTTTGTACGCGCTATAATAGTAGTTTCCCGGTGCCGATGAGTGATCTGCGCTAGAGGTGTCCGCAAGCTTGGAGCTTTAAACATTTAGATATGACATGGAACGGAGATTACGTATTTCTCCTTCGCAATATGATTGTGAAGGATTTCAAGATCCGGTATCGAAACATGTCCCTCGGTGTGTTTTGGAGCCTGCTGAATCCCCTGGTGATGATGGGCGTGCTGACGTTCGTCTTTACTGCTATCCTCCCGAATCCGAATATTAAGCACTTCAGCGTGTTCGTTCTCTGTGGCCTGGTTCCCTTTAATTTCATGTCTATTGCGTGGAATTCCGGCACGGTTTCCATCTTTCACAACGCCGGCTTAGTCAAGCGTGTGCCCGTTCCGCGCGAGGTAGTTCCTATCGCTGCCGTTTTATCCAACTGCCTGCATCTTTTTATCCAGATCATGTTGTTACTGGTGGCGGTTGTTGGGTTTGGTATTGGCATTAACATTTACTGGTTGTGGCTGCCGTTAGTATGGGTGCTGGAGATCATTTTCGTATGTGGAATTACTCTGGTTACTTCCGCCCTGGACGTTTATGTCCGCGACATGCGCTACGTTGTCGAGTCGGCAATGACCGTTATGTTCTGGATGGTTCCCATCTTCTACCAGTTCGAAATCATCCCGCCAAGGTATCGTGACGTATATCAATACAATCCAGTAGCAGCGCTTGTGCTTTGCCTGCGCAATATCCTGCTGGACGCGAAAGCCCCAAATCCGGAGACACTGCTCAAGCTGACCTTGGTATCGTTGCTGTCGTTTGCTTTTGGCTGGGTGGTTTTCGGTAAAATGAAGCAGCGGTTTTACGACCACTTATAATTATGAGCGTCATCGAATTTAAGAACGTCTCTAAGACCTTCAACCGCACCGCCGGCCGCCAACTGCTACGCAACTACCTTACGAGCAGAATGGCAGGCAAAGCGCCAGAGCCGTTTTACGCGCTCAAAAACGTCTCTTTCTCCATCAACCCAGGTGAAACGGTTGGGGTCGTTGGCTCTAACGGGGCCGGGAAAAGCACTTTGTTGAGTATCGTAACCGGACTGGTGCCCCCTTGCAAAGGAACTGTTGAGGTGAACGGCCGCGTTGCAGCTCTACTCGAACTGGGCAGCGGGTTTCATCCTGATTTGACCGGCCGGGAAAACGTGATGCTGAATGCCTCCCTCCTGGGGTTCACACGCAAACGAGCCGAGGAACGGTACGACTCGATTGTGGAATTTGCCGAGATGCAGGAATTCATCGAAGAGCCGTTGCGTACTTATTCCACCGGCATGCACATGCGCCTGGCCTTTTCCGTGGCCGTAAATCTCGATCCGGAAATTCTGATTGTCGACGAAGTGCTTGCTGTAGGCGACCGCAACTTCCAGCATAAATGTGTCGAAAAAATTCAAGAAATCAAGGCTCAGGGAAAGACGATACTTGCCGTGTCGCATTCCGGCGCCTCAGTGCTGAGCCTTTGCGAGCGCGCAATTTGGCTCGACCATGGCGAACTGCTTATGGATGGCGCCAGCAATAAAGTGCTGGAAGCCTATGAAGGCCGGCCAACGACATCCAAGGCCTGATTGAACAAATATGAATTTCCCCGAACTTTACCGGACCGAACTCCACAAAACGATTGACGCCATCGATTCTACACTGGTCTCCGAAGCCATCGATTGGTTCAAAGACGCCCGCGCCAACGGCAACACCATCTTCGTCGCCGGCAACGGCGGTAGTGCCAGCACCGCCTCGCATTTCGCATGCGACATCGTCAAAGGTGCGAGCTTTCAAAAGGACTCCCGCTTCCGCATCATGGCCCTCACCGACAGCCTGCCCACTATGACAGCGTATTCCAACGATGTTGGTTACGATATTGTCTTTATGGAGCAGTTGAAGAACTTCGCCAAGCCCGGTGATATTTACATGGCGATCAGCGGGTCCGGCAATTCCCCGAACGTGATTAAAGCGATGCAGTACGCCAACGATTTGGGCTGCAAGACTATGGCTCTTACCGGGCGCGACGGTGGCAAACTCGGCCCAATGGCGAAGTTACACCTTCAGGTTCCGGTGCCACACATGGGCCGGATCGAAGATGCCCACATGATCATTTGCCACATGATCGCTTACTCCTTCATGGACACGGAAAAATAGTGCAACGGTCCCTTTGTGGCTAACGATTCGCTTCAAATCGAGCAGTCCGAACCCGCGCCAGGCGTCCTGTTGCTGGCTATGTCGGGCGCAATTCTGCTGGGACCGGACAGCGAACGGATCGAGTCGATGGTCCGCAGTGCAATTGAAAGAGGCAAGCGTGCGATCGTGTTCGATTTGACGGCGGTCAAGAAAATCGACAGCACGGGAATCGGACGTTTCATCTCCGCCTTTCATATGCTCGCCAAGGCCCACGGCGAAATGCGAATGATAACCGGGCCTGGTCTTGTGCGGAAGAGTTTTCAGGCTACGCGGCTGGAAACTGTCTTTCGCGTTGTTCCTTCTTTGACGGAAGCCTTGGAGAGTCTCGCAAAATGATCTACGTTGCTATCGTGCTGCTGGTGTTGTTTCTCATAGGGTTGATCGTCATGATCGCCGCCCCGCCAGATCAGTTGGTGAAGAAGTTGACAGGTGGTTCGAAAGAAGAAAAGAAAGACGAGTAGCCCCATTCGCAAGCAGCAGGCAATGACGAGCAATTCTTAACTTACCCCCCTGTTGACATCCCCGCTCATTCGAGTACAATTTGATAGGCCACTGAATTTTTCCAAAACGAAAGTTGGAACTCATGTTCAAAACAAAAAAGAGTAGAATTGAACTGGACGAAGCGGAAAAAACCTTCACTTCGAGCGATATCTCAAACATCGCCGGCGTGAGTCTGCGGCAGTTGCAGTGGTGGGATGAACAGAAGGTCGTTTCTCCCCGGCATGAGGGCCACAAACGCGTTTACCTTGCAGCAGAAGCGGTCGAAATCACCGTCATTGCGGAACTTCGCCGCAAAGGATTCTCACTGCAGAAGATCAGGCGCGTATTGCGCTTCCTGCAGCGCGAAATGGGCCGCCGCCTCGCCGACGTGCTCGCTGCCGCCAGCGATCTGCACCTGGTCACCGACGGCAAGTCGATCTACCTGGAAGATCGTGCCGAGCGCATCATCGACATTTTCAAAAACGCCAGCCAACCCATGTTTCTTGTCTGCGTGTCCGATCAGGTGCGCCGCCTGAACGCACCCCCCGAAGCCGCCACGCGGAAACCTGTACGGTCGGAATCATCCGCAGTGGCAGCACGCAAATCACGTGCCGTTTAGCATTACCTTAGTAACATCATTGTGACGGTCCGCCAGCAAATGGCGAATCGCTGATATACTGAATATTGTTTGGCAATGGAGGCTGATGCGTGGCTGAAAAACTGCGTTCTTTTCTTTTCTTTCCGATCGTCATAGTGACGTGCGCGATGATCGGGGGGATCTACGGTCCCGGTGTTTCCGGTGTCGCCGCGGCAAGCTCCGAAGACGATATCAACAACAGCGTGAAGACCTTCAGCAAGGTGTTCGAGTTGGTTGAGAACAACTTTGCAGACCAGGTGAATGCCGATAAGGCCATCTATAAGGGTGCCATCAGCGGCATGCTGCATACGCTGGACCCGCACTCCAACTTCTTCGATGTCCGCGACTTCCAACAGTTGCGCGACGATCAGAAGGGCCACTATTCCGGCGTCGGCATGACAGTTGCCGAGCGCAACCACCGCACCGTAGTGATCCAGCCGTTTCCAGGCTCGCCAGCCTACAAAGCAGGTATCCGCCCAGGTGATGTGATCCTCGAAGTGCAGGACAAACGTACCGACAACCTCAATACAACCGAAGTGGCCGACCTGCTTCGCGGTCAGCGTGGCACCAAGGTTCAGGTGCTGATCGCCCGTGAAGGCGTGGAAAAGCCCATCGTCTACAACCTCACCCGCGACGACATTCCACGCAAGAGCGTGCAAGATGTGTTCTGGGTGCGAGAAGGCATCGCCTACCTGGATATCGAATCGTTCAACGAAAACACCAGCCACGAAGTGGAAGACAACATGAAGCGCATCGGCGAAAACAAAGTCAAGGCGCTCATTTTGGATCTTCGTGAAAACCCGGGTGGACTGCTAAACGAAGGCGTCGCCGTTGCCGGCCGCTTCCTGGCTAATGGCCAGACGGTGGTTTCGCATCGCGGCCGCGCTTCAGCGGAAAAACCGTACATCGCCCGCCACGGCGGCGGAGCCCGTGACTATCCGATCATCGTGCTGGTTAACCGTTACTCTGCTTCGGCTGCTGAAATCGTAGCCGGCGCATTGCAGGATCATGACCGCGCCTGGGTTGTCGGCGAAAACACCTTCGGCAAGGGCTTGGTGCAGACCGTGTTCCCGCTTTCGGAAAACACCGGCCTTGCGCTCACCACGGCGAAATATTACACGCCTAGCAACCGGCTGATTCAGCGCGATTACACAAACACTTCGTTCCTCGATTACTACTATCGCAAAGATACCGAAACGAAGAACCCGCTGGACGTAAAGATGACTGATAGCGGCCGTACCGTTTACGGCGGTGGTGGCATCTCGCCCGACGAAAAGTTCAGCGTACCGCGCTACAACAAATATCAGACCGAATTCGTTCGCAAGTTCGTCACCTTCAACTTCACTGCCAAGTATTTCGGCGGCGGAGATGCGAAGCTACCCAAGGATTGGTCGCCTGACAAGAACGTGATGAACGACCTTCATTCGTTCATGCTCAAAGAGGGCATTCAGTTTTCGGAAGCGGATTTTGCCGAGAACATCGATTGGACCAAGATGCAGCTGAAGCGTGAAATGTACCTCACGGCCTTCGGTGCGGAAGATGCACGGCGGCTGGGTGTGGAAAGCGACCCGGTCGTGATCAAAGGCATTGACTCGATCCCGAAAGCGAAAGAGCTTCTGGACAAAGCGAAGAAAATGATCGTCGAGCGGCGGTCGACGGAATTTAAGCGTTAGTGAGTCAATACTCTCCGAATCCACAAATTGCGGTTCTCGACACGGGCGGTCAGTATACACATCTGATCGCCCGGAAAGTTCGCGAATTAGGCGTCTATGCGGAAGTCCTGGCCAGCGAAACACCGGCTGCGGAACTGTCCCGCTTTCATGGCGTTATTATCTCAGGTGGCCCAGCCAGCGTCTATGAAGCCGGTTCGCCCACCATCGACCCTGCCTTGCTTACCAGCGGGGTGCCCGTTCTCGGCATCTGCTACGGCATCCAACTGATCTCGCATCTGCTCGATGGCAACGTGGCCAAGGGCGATCGCGGCGAATATGGCGTGGCGACTTTGGAACTGACCGCGGCTGACACGCTTATTGAAGGTGTGCTAAACAACCGGCAGGTGTGGATGAGCCATCGCGATACGGTGACTGCCGCTCCTTCGGGTTTCCATGTTTTCGCCCGCACCGGAACCTGTGCCGTAGCCGCGATGTCGAATCCTGAAAAGAAGCAGTACGGCGTGCAGTTCCATCCGGAAGTGGTGCACACGCCGGAAGGCACGAAGATCCTCTCCAACTTCCTGTTCAAGATCTGTTGTTGCCAAAAGGACTGGAATCCTCGCAGCCGCGTCCCGGCCATTGAGGAACGGATTCGCGAAGTGACCGCCGGCCGCAAGGTGTTTTTCTTTGTTTCGGGCGGCGTCGATTCAACCGTTGCCTACACGCTCTGCCTGAAAGCGCTGGGCGATGACCGCGTGCATGGCGCATACGTGGATACGGGCCTGATGCGCGACGGCGAAACGGAGTTCGTGCAAGGCATATTCGCCTCGCTGGGCGCGAAATCGTTCCATGTGGAGGACGCCCGCACGCGGTTTCTCGACGCACTGGCGGGTGTCACCGAACCGGAGCGCAAGCGCCATATCATCGGCGAGCTTTTCGTTGAAGTGCAGGAGACCATTCTGCAATCTGGCCACTACCTGGATGTCGATTGGATACTCGGGCAGGGCACCATTTATCCCGATACCATTGAATCCGGCGGGACGTCGAAGGCCGACCTCATCAAGACGCATCACAACCGGGTCGCAGGGATTCAAAAGCTAATAGATGCGAAGCGAATCGTTGAGCCGCTCAGTTCGTTCTACAAGGACGAAGTGCGCGAAGCTGGGCGGGAGTTGGGCCTGCCCGCGGAGCTTTTGGACCGTCACCCTTTCCCAGGTCCGGGGCTGGCCATCCGCTGCCTCTGCTCGGAAGCGGACTTCGAACTCAAACAGGATTACGACGGCTGGGTGCTGCCCGTGCATTCGGTTGGCGTGCAGGGAGATTCGCGCAGCTATCGCGCCGCCCTCGCCATCGATACGCTTGACCATGCCGCGGCAACCCGCCTTACGAATGAGCGCCTCGACGTCAACCGCATCGTTGGACTTACCGCCGCGCGTGTGCCGCTCGCTTCCATGAAAGTGCATCGCAGCGAACTCAATGCCCCGCGATTGGCGCGGCTTCGCAAGGCGGATTCCATTGTCCGCTCCATGTCGCTTGCGAGCGGTTTTGAAAAACAGGTTTGGCAGTTTCCCGTTGTTTTGATTCCGGTTGGCGATGCCGTCAACCAGGATTCCGTAGTTTTGCGGCCAATCGATTCGGTGGACGGCATGACCGCGCAATCGGTCCTGATGCCGCCTGAGTTGCTCCGCCAGATGTGCGAAGCGCTGCTCGCCGTTGATGGTATCTGCGCGGTTTTCTATGATTTAACCCACAAACCGCCGGGTACAATCGAGTGGGAGTAGGCTTTCGCGCTATAATATTTGTTTACCCTTGAGTAGGAGATCCACGTAAATGTTCGATCTGTTTCGTAGCCGGGATAAGATGGTCCGGTATGTGTTGACTGGTTTGCTCGCAATTGTCGCTTTGTCGATGGTGTCGTATCTGGTGCCTGGCTCCGGTACACCATCTGGCGGCAATGATGACGTTATCGCCAAGATCGGGGACGAAGTCCTCACTATGCGCGAAGTCCAGATGAACGTGCAAGCAGCCATGCGCAGCAAGCAGTTTCCCATCGAAATGATTCAGAACTACATCCCGGAATACATTAATCAGATGATTTCCGAACGGGCCATGGCTTACCAGGCGCAACACATGGGTTTTGAAGCCAACGACGCGGATACCGCCTCCGCCATCAAATCCATGCTGCCGAATCTCTTTCCTGGCGGGCAGTTCAACGCCGCGACGTACGAAGCGTTTCTGCGCCAGCAAAACCTGACGGTTCCTGAGTTCGAAGCGAACGTCCACAAGCAGTTGCTGTTGACCCGCCTGCGCAACATCATTCTGGAAGGCATGATCGTCACGAATGACGAGATCGAAAAGGAATACCGCCGCCGCAATGAAAAGGTGAAGGTCGACTACATCGCCTTCTCGCCTGACAAGATGCGCTCCAAGGTTACGATCAGCGACGCCGAATTGAAGGACTACTTCGCCAAGCATCGTCCTGAATACACCACCGAAGAAAAGCGCAGTTTTGATCTCTACGTGGTGTCTGAACAGAAAGTGGCAGAAAGCTTCACGGTTACCGAAGCCGACCTGCGTACCATGTATGCCGCCAACCAGGACCGCTACCGCCTGCCGGAACGAGTTCAGGTTCGCCACATCCTGCTCACCACCACCGGCAAGTCTGCCGACGACGTGAAGAAGATCGAAGCCAAAGCCAACGACCTGCTGAAGCAGTTGAAGGCGGGCGGCAACTTCGGCGAACTGGCAAAGAAGAATTCGGAAGATCCGGGCTCCGGCTCAAAGGGCGGAGAACTCGGCTGGGTGGTTCGCGGCCAGATGGTGAAGAACTTCGAAGAGGCTTCGTTCACGCAGAAAGTGAACGAACTCACTACTCCGGTGAAGACCGAATACGGCTATCACATTGTCCAGGTAACAGCCAAGGAACCGGCCCATCTGAAGCCGTTCGAAGAAGTGAAGGCGGAACTTGTCACCGAGCGCCAGAAACAGGGCGTGTTTGACCGCATGCAGCAGATCGCCGATCAGGTGCACAACACATTGCAGAAATCGCCAGCCCAGGGCGAAGAACTGGTCCGCAAGTTGAACGTGTCTTTGTATCATGTGGACAAAGCCGGATCGAACGATCCGATCCAGGAGGTCGGTGTAAGCAAAGATCTGTTTGACTCGCTCGCCTCCGTGCAGAAGGGTGGCGTTACGCCAACCATCGCGGTTCCCGGCAACAAGATCGCCATCGCAATCCTCCGTGAGATTATTCCTGTCCGTCCCGCTGAGCTGAACGAAGTGGAAGGCCGCGTTCGCGACCGCCTCTCTGCCGACAAAGCGCGCCAGATGGCGGCTGACAAGGGCCGTGAAGCGGGTGAAAAGCTCAAGACCGCCGGTGGCGACTTCAAGAAATTGGCCAAGGATCTGGGTGCGGAAATCAAAACGACTCCGGATTTCGGTCCTGATGGTGCGGCCGAAGGCATTGGATCATCAAGCTATCTGGCCGATGCATTTACCAAGCCGGTGGACACGATTCTCGGTCCCCTGACTATCTCCGAACAGGTGTTTGTCGTGCGTGTGGCCGCGAAGACGGAAGCCGACATGAGTCAATTGCCGGCAAAGCGCGAGGAACTGGTCACTCAGTTGAAGAGCAAGAAGTCTCGTGAACGGCAGGAACTGTTTGAAGACGGGCTGGTAACGGAACTGATCAAGCAGGGCAAGATCAAGAAGAACGATGCCGCGATTAAACGCCTGGTGGCGAACTACCGCGGCTAGTCATGGATTTCGTTAAACAGTCCTTTGATTTTCTGCTGCACGTTCTCACCAACCCTGACAGGTTGATTGAGTTCTTATCCACCGTTTTCACTGGCTGGTACGGTTATGCGATGCTTTTCGCCATCGTGTTCTCAGAGACTGGCCTTTTGGCCGGCTTCTTTCTTCCCGGTGACTCATTGTTGTTCACGGTTGGCGTAGTGGCCGGCGCGGGGCATCTTGACGTTGTCGCCATCATACTGCTGCTCTGCGCAGCAGCAGTCATCGGGGACGCCGTCGGATACTTCCTGGGAAGACATGCCGGGCCGATGGTGTATAACCGGCCCGATTCGCGCTTCTTCAAGAAAGAGCACCTCGACAAGACTCACGCTTTCTATGAAAAGCATGGCGGCAAGACCATCATCTATGCGCGCTTTGTGCCGATTATCCGGACCTTTGCTCCGTTCGTTGCCGGCGTGGCCAACATGAGCTACGCCAAGTTTCTTTCTTTTAATATTTTCGGCGGCATTGGTTGGGTGATGCTCATGACGCTGTTGGGTTACAATCTGGGCAACGTGGATTTCGTGCGCCGCAATTTTGAGAAGTTCGTACTGGGGATTGTGTTCGTTTCCGTGTTGCCGATTGTCTTTGAGTATCTGCGCAGCCGCAAACCTGCTAAATAATAGACTGGTGTCAGAGGCGTATCTGACAATGAACGCCAGCGCGGAATTTGACAGTTCCAAACAATCCCTCGAAGAATGGCTGGAAACGCGTAAGAAAGAGTGCGCTGCCCGCTCGAAAAAACATGCCGAGGATCACGAGCAGTTCATGGCCGATATGACCTCGCTCAATGAAGTGATGCGCGCTGATACAAAAATAATCCAGGAGCTCCTACGCAAGGCTGAAATGCACGCTAGCCGTGGAAAAGACACTCATGGTGGTGCTTCGGTCTAATGACGAACGGGAACGAACGATTTGAACAGATCGGAAAGATCCTCGAGCAAGTAGCTTCGAGTTTGCGCGACGTGGCCGCAAAACAGCAGGAAATGGTGGCGCGCCAACAGTACCATGACGAAGCCTTCGAGCGGCAAGATGCGGACATGAAAGGAATCAAGGAAGCAATTCTTCTTGCGACTGGAAGACCTTGAAGATGGTCAGCCGAATTAAAGCGCCTTCAGCGCCGCCAGCACCTGCGGATCTCGCTTCATCTCCACTTCGTCGCCCTTTTCCACGCCCACTGCCTGATTCAAAATCTCCTGCTTCAGCCGGTTGGTGATCCACTCGCTCTCTCTTGACCATTCCGCAATACCAGGTTGAATGTTGCGCTGCGACAGGAACACCTTGAACTGATCTACCGTCTTCGCAGGCAGCACAAAGTCTTCGGTAAGGTCGCGATTGGCGCGGAGAAACTCCGTGGCAAATGTGGCGAAAGAACCCGAAGCGTCGAGCGCCGCGCCTAACCGTGTATGCGATTCAGGTTGAACCGGCACATCGGGCTTGATGCCGCCCTCACCCTTCGACGTAGCCGCATCCAGCGTTCCGCCGCTCAGCGGCTTCTGAATGGAACGGCCGCTCGGCGTATAGTAGAACGCCGTGGTCAAAGCCATGCCCGTGCCGCTGGAAAGCGGAAACACGCTTTCAACCAGACCTTTGCCATAGGACGTCTCGCCAACGATCTTTGCCCGCTTGTTGTCCTGCAGAGCGCCGCTCACGACTTCAGACGAACTCGCGCTCTTGCCGTTCAGCAGGATGGTTACGGGAAATTCGTATGGCACATTCCTCTCTGGAACAGTGACCTCTTCGCCCTTCACTGACCGGCCCTTCACGCTCAAAATCTTCAGCCCCGGCTTCAAAAACAGTGCCGCCACCTCCATGGCCGCCTGCAACACGCCACCCGGATTATTGCGCAGATCGAGCACTAGGCCCTTCAGATTTGCACCTCCCAGTTTCTCAATCGCCGCCTTCGTATCTTTGCCCGTGCTGATGTCGAAACTGGCGATGCGCACGTAGCCGATATCGGGCTTCAGCATGAATGCCCGGTCCACGCTTGGCGACTGCATCTCCTCTGGTGTCAGCACAAACTGTAAAAGACGCGCATTCGCCGGACGCCGCACTTCAATCCGAGCAGGCTGTCCGCGCGACGCACCCAGCAACTGCACCAGTTGCTCCACTTCCAAATACCCGATCTGGTATCCGTTGATCGACACAATCTCATCGCCCGGCGAAATGCCTGACCGTGCCATCGGCGCACCGGGCAGACATTGCAGCACAATCACGCGACCTGGCAGCAAACTCACCACGCTACCGAAGCCCTTGCTGGTCGATTTCTGCATCTGCTGCAGCTGCTCGAACTGCCCCGGATCGAAGAACACCGAATGCGGATCGAGCGGACGCAGCAAGGCGGGAATTGCGCCTTCGTAGAAAGCTTTGTCAACCGGGACCGGGTCGGCCGCTTCCTGCTCCACAAGAGCGAAGACATCGACAAACCGCTTCACCAGTTGCGGCAAATCATCGGCTGCGAATAACAGAAATGCGAGTGCCAGCGTCATGTGCGTGAATACTTTTTCGATTGGCGGATGCGGTGGCGGTCTATCGCAAGCGCAATCAAGCGGTCAAGCAGCGCGCCAAACGGCACGCCCGAATACTCCCACATCTTCGGATACATGCTGATCGATGTAAAGCCGGGAATGGTGTTAATTTCGTTGATGTACATTAAGCCGGTGGCCGACTCCATCAGGAAATCGACGCGCGACATGCCTTCGCATTCAATCGCCCGGAAGGCTTCCACCGCCAGCCTACGCATCTCGTCCATCTGATGCGGTTCCAGATCGGCGGGCAGCTTGGTCTTCGCTTTGTCGAGCAGATACTTGTCTTCGTAATCGTAGAACTCGCGCGAGGGAATGATTTCACAGGGGATGGAAGCCTCGGGCGACGCATTGCCCAGCACCGCGCATTCAAACTCCCGACCCACAATGCCGCGCTCCACGATCACTTTCGAGTCATATTGCTTCGCATCTTCCAGCGCTGCGGCTAGCTCCGCCGCGTTCTTCACTTTTGAGATGCCCACGGAAGAGCCCAGATTTGCAGGCTTCACGAACATCGGATAATCGAAATCCGGTGTTGCGCCGGCCAGCACATATTCCACCACCGGCAGGCCGCGGTCGCGGAAGATGCGCTTCATCATGTCCTTATCCATTGCTGCCGCCGACCCCAGCACCCCCGGGCCGACGTACGGCAAGCCCGCCAGTTCCAACAAGCCCTGCATGGTGCCGTCCTCGCCGAAGGTTCCGTGCAGCACCGGGAACACCACGTCGATTCCCTCGTTCGAGCCGGGCTCCGGCAGAATCGGCCGTGGGTCCCATTTGCCTTCCTTTGAAATGAAGTACGGTACAACCTCATACCGTTCCGGATCCAGCCCCGCCATGATCGACTTTGCGCTGCGTATGGAGATCTCGTGCTCGCCCGATCGTCCGCCGTAAAGAACCGCCACTCGTAATTTCACAGAATCCTCTTCCCCAGCGCCGAAAGCGCCAGTTCCACGGCCAGGTGTGCCGTGCGGTTTGCTTCATCGATCACCGGATTCACTTCCACAATCTCCATTGACCGCATTAGGCCCGAATCGCAGATCTGCTCCATCGCCAGATGCGCCTCGCGATAGCTCAAGCCGCCACGCACAGGCGTTCCCACGCCCGGGGCATGCATCGGATCCACTCCATCCATATCGAGCGAAAGATGGAAGCCCGCCGTGCCCTTAGATGCCAGTCCAATCGCCTCCTGCATCACGGCCCTCATGCCCCGCTCGTCAATCTCGCGCATTGTAAACGCCCGCACGCCCGAACTCTTCACGATCTGGCGCTCGCGCACGTCCACGTCGCGGATGCCAACCAGCGCGATGTTCTCCGGCTTCACCTTTGGCGCGAAGCCGAACAGATGCGTCAGCGGCTTCGGCCCAATGCCGGCAATGCACGCCAGAGGCATGCCATGGACGTTGCCGCTGGGCGATGTCTGCGGCGTGTTCATATCCGCATGCGCGTCCACCCAGATCAAGCCCATCGCTTGCTGCTTCTTTTGAAAATGACGTGCCATGCCGGAAACGGTTCCAACCGCGATGGAATGGTCGCCGCCCAACACCAGCGGAGTTTGCCCCTGATCCGCAGCCGCCCCAACGGCCACCGCCAACCGCTCGCAAACGGCCACAATCTGTTTCAGGAAGCGGGCGTTCTTGGCACCCACGGCGAGGCTTTCGGCCTGCTCCACTACCACGTTTCCGAGGTCAGTTACGCGAAAGCCTAACTCAGCCAGACACGCGTTCAGGTTCGCCACGCGGATCGCCGATGGGCCCATATCAACGCCGCGGCGTCCGGCCCCCAGATCCATTGGCGCTCCGGCGATGGCGATATGCGCTCGCCCCATCTTAAGGCCTCGTGCGATTCAGCATGCGCGGATATGGGATCGCCTCGCGCAGATGCTCCAGGCCGCAAATCCACGACACGCAGCGTTCAATTCCCATGCCGAAGCCCGCATGCGGCACTGAGCCGAATTTGCGAAGATCGATGTACCAGTTGAAGGCTTCGCGCGGCAGTTTGTGTTCGTCGATGCGTTTCAGCAGCAGATCGAGCGAATGCACGCGCTGTCCGCCGCCGATGATTTCGCCGTAGCCTTCCGGCGCCAGCACGTCCACACCAAGCGCTACTTCCGGCCGGTCCGGATCGGGCTCAAAGTAGAAGGCTTTCACTTCTGAAGGATAGCGGTCCACCATAATCGGCCGGTCAAAAGCCTCGGTCAAAATGGTTTCGTCGGTACCGCCGAAGTCGCCGCCCCATTGGATCTCGCTGCCTTTGCTCTGCAGGATCTTCACCGCTTCGTCGTAGCTGATGCGCGGAAATGGCGCTTGAATCGCGTTCAGTTTCTGCACATCGCGATCGAGCGCCGCGAGCTCTGCCTTGCGGTTTTCCAGCACGCGGCCGACGATGAAGACTATCATCTCTTCGGCCACGCGCTTCACATCTTCCAGCGTTGCGTAGGCCATCTCCGGCTCCACCATCCAGAACTCAGTCAGGTGGCGGCGCGTCTTCGATTTCTCCGCGCGGAACGTCGGGCCGAAGCAATAGACTTTGCCCAGAGCCATGGCGTTCGCTTCGTTGTAAAGCTGGCCTGACTGCGTCAGGTAAACCTTCTCGTCTTCGAAATAATCGCACTCAAACAGCGTGGTGGTGCCTTCGCATGCGGCCGGCGTGAAGATGGGCGTGTCCATCAGCGTGAAGCCGTTCGAATCGAAGTAATCGCGCACAGCTTTGATCACTTCATGGCGGATCTTGATGATTGCCGTCTGGCGCTTGCTGCGCAGCCACAGATGGCGATGATCCATCAGGAACTCAATGCCGTGGTCCTTCGGCGTAATCGGATAGGGATCCTCTTCCGTGACGCGCTGCAGAATCTCAACCGATTCGACATCCATTTCAAATCCACCGGCGGCGCGGGCTTCGGCGCGGATTTTGCCGGTGACGATCAGCGACGACTCCTGCGTCAGATTCTTGATCGATTCAAATACGTCTTCGGGCAGAGCGCTTTTCACTGCCACGCATTGAATGATTCCCGATCCGTCGCGCACCAGCGGGAAGCAAATCTTTCCCGACTTCCTCAGATTGTAAAGCCAGCCCGCGATGCGGACTGTTTCACCATCGTGGTGTCCCGCATCGGCAATTCGAACAACCGGCAAAGTAGACATCAGCAGTTCTCCAAAAACTCAAACACTCTTGGTATTCCGTCGAAAGCATTGATATCGGGCGAATCTTTCAGCTCCAGCATCAACGGATATTGATGCTGCTTCGAGCGCAGCAACTCCATAGCTTTTTTCCAATCGATCGTACCGTGATCGGTCAACGACGGATACAGGTGGCTGTCTTTCTTGCCGTCGTTGTCATGCACGTGGGTCGAGCGGATGCGCGACTTCATAATCTCGAACTCCTGCTCCAAGCCGCCCATCAGATTGGCGTGACCCGTGTCGAAGCAGAAGCCCAGGTCAAGATGCGTCTGGTTGAGAAAGCTCACTAGCCGCTCGGCCGTGGAAAGACGGTTGGGAATGTTTTCCAGCAGGATCTGCACACCGCGCTGTTTGGCGAAGATATTCAGTTCCTCCAAAGCGCCGAAGGCCGCATCCAGCTTCCGCTCGTCGTACTCTTCGTCGCCCACGCCCAGATGCTGAATCAGATAACGGCAGGGAATCGTCTCCGCCACTTCCAGCGCACGCTTGATCTCGTCCACCATGGCGATGCGCTTATGCCTGATCGGCTCGGTGATTGTGATCACAGCGTTCGGCCCCGTGCGCCCCCAGCAATCGTCGCTATACATCGGCGAGTGCAGCGAATGCAGCTTCAGCGTGGAGTCGCGAAAAAAGTGCCCCAGTTCGCCGATCTGTGCCGGATCGCGATAATCCAGATGTTGCCGCGCGCAAAAAATCTCCAGCGAAGAGATGCCCGCAGCGCGGATCTTCTCCAGCCAAACCGTGTTCAGCCGGTGATTCACAAAAAAGTGCGTTGAGACGAAATGTTGCATGAAATCTAATAGCCCGCGGCCTTTCCTTCGACGCGCGGGTCTGATGCCCCTGCGAGCCAACCATCTTCAAATTGAATGACGGCCATTTCGCAGATGTTGCGGGAGATCTCCACCTTGTGGCCGCGCTGTTCGAGCAGTGCCCGCGTGTCGGGCGAAATGCCAGGCTCCACCTGCAACCGGTCGGGTTGCCATTGATGGTGGAAGCGCGGCGCGTTCACCGCGTCCTGAACGTTCATGCCAAAGTCCAGCACGTTCAGAATCGTCAACATCACGCTGGTCAGGATTCGCGTTCCGCCGGGGGTGCCCACGACGAGGAAGGGCTTGCCGTCCTTCAGCACAATCGTCGGAGTCATGGACGACAAGGGGTGCTTGCCGGGTTGGATCGCATTCGCTTCGCCGCCAATGGCGCCAAACATGTTCGGCGCTCCCGGCTTAGCTGAAAAATCGTCCATCTCATTGTTCCACAGGAAGCCAAGACCGGGAAGCGTCACACCGGACCCATAGCCGCCGTTCAGCGTGTAGGTGACGGCCACTGCGTTTCCGTCTTTATCGACGATGGAATAGTGCGTGGTCTCGGCACTTTCATAGGCGGTGAGATCGCCCGCACGTACCTGTGAACTTGGTGTGGCATGCGCCGGATCAATCGATTCGCGTAGCTTCGAGATGTAACGCGGATCAAGCAGGCGGGTGACGGGGACTTTTACGAAGTCCGGATCGCCCAGATATTCCGCGCGGTCGGCATAGTAGCGCCGCATGGATTCGGCAACAAAATGGATGGCAGCCGCCGAGCCCGCGCCGGACTTTTCGTAGCCCGATTTTTCCAGCACGCCCATCATCTGCAGGATGCCCACGCCACCTGAAGATGGCGGCGGTGCAGTGATGATCTTGTAGCCTTTGTAAGTACCCTCAAGCGGTTTGCGTTCCACTGCGGTGTAGTTCTTCAAATCTTCCAGGGTGATCAATCCACCACCGGCGGCCATCTCCTTGGCGATGCGCTGTGCTGTCTCGCCTTCGTAGAAATCACGCCCACCATCGGCGGCGATGCGTGAAAGCGTAGCTGCCAACTCAGGCTGCCGGAAAATCTCGCCCGGTTCATAGTATTTGCCGCCACGTTGGAAGATGCGTTTCGATTCCGGAAATTCGGCGATGCCGCGGTTGCCTTTCAGCGTAGAAGCCAAGCCGTAGGTGACCTGGAAGCCATCGCGGGCCAGTTTCACGGCGGGCTGCACAAGACTGTTCCAATTCGCATGGCCATACTTCTTGTGTGCCAACTCCAGCCCGCGCACGGTGCCAGGTACACCAGAAGCCCGGAAGCCTCTTACGCTGTCCTGCGTTGGTTTTCCGCTGGCGTCCAGATACATGTCGCGCGTGGCCTTGCCCGGCGCACGTTCACGGAAGTCAATGAAGGTGGTGCGGCCGTCGGCGAAGCGTACCAGCATGAAGCCGCCTCCGCCCAGGTTGCCCGCGGAAGGATGCGTCACGGCCAGCGCCATGCCCACGGCAACCGCCGCGTCAACGGCATTGCCGCCGGCCTTCAGCGCGGCCAGTCCTGCATCGGTAGCATTCGATTCGCGGGAGACGACCATGGCCTGTTTCGCCCGCACTGGATTTGCGGCGCTTGCAGACAGGGCGAGCGCGAGATAGATTGCTAGAGTTTTCATTGTCTTAATTTTACTATTTTCGCCTGCGCTTCCAATCGAACAGCGCGATGCCCGCGGCAACGGAAACATTCAGCGATGAGATTTTACCTGCCAGCGGGATTTTGATCAAAAAATCGCAGTGGTTGGCCACCTGCTGGTGCAGTCCTCCGCCTTCGGCGCCCATCACCAGCGCGCACGGTTCGGTGTACTCCACCGTGTCGTAATCATGCTCGCCGCGTTCATCCATGCCGTAAATCCAGTAGCCCTTCTTCTTCAGGTCTTCAATCTGGCGGTTCAGGTTCGTAGTCTTGATAACAGGAAAGTGGGCCAGCGCTCCAGCAGCGGCCTTCGCGGCAACTTCGGTGAGCGGCGCGGCGCGGCGCTCGGGGATGATCGCAGCATCGGCGCCAGCGGCATGCGCGCTGCGGATGATCGCGCCCAGGTTATGCGGGTCTTCGATGCCATCCAGGATCACCAGCATTTTTGCGGATGCGATGATGTCGTCAGGCTGTGCATATTGCTGCGGCGCGCCCACGGCAACCACGCCCTGGTGGGCGCCGGTCTTGCTCAACCTGTCGAGCGAAGCGCGCTGTTCAAAACGTACCGCCACGTTTCGTTCGCGGCATAAATGGATAATCTGTTGCAGGCGCGGTCCACCGGCGCCTTTTGCGATCAAAACGCGGTCAATCGGCTGATTGGCGCGCAATGCCTCCAGAACAGGATGGATGCCAGAGAGAGTTGTCGAGGTCATGGGGCATTTTCATGGTACCGTAACTGGCTTCGGCGTAGTAAGATGTAAAAGTCTTAGGGTAGTCATACTAATACTTCGTACCGCTAAACATTGGACGTTGTTTCCAAACTGTAACGGTTGCATAATGGAGTAGCAAAGACAATGGGAGAACCAGCCCAAGTTCCGGCTGATCAACAGCCTGAGATTCCCGATAAGCTATACTTCCGCATCGGCGACGTGAGCCGGTTGGCGGACGTGAAGCCATACGTGTTGCGATATTGGGAATCGGAATTTCCCGCGCTGGCGCCCAAGAAGTCCGGAACCAATCAACGCCTTTACCGGCGCAAGGATGTCGAGCTGATTCTCGAAATCAAAAGTCTGCTGTACGAGAAGCGCTTCACCATCGAAGGCGCGAAGAAGCATTTTCTCTCCAAAGCCAAGAAGCCAACGCCCATGCCGCGCAAGAAGCCTACGCAGGGCGATCTGTTTCAATCCGACCCCTTGCTCAATCTCGATGTTGCCGATCAAATCCGCCGCGAACTGAAAGACCTCTTGCGCCTGCTCAAATAATTGCCGTTCCTCACACTTCTGGATGCCCTGCCGATAAGAAATTGAGCAGAGACATCTATGGTTCAGGTTACACGTCTAAATCACACACCCATTGTGCTGAACTCCGACCTGATTGAGCATATTGAGGGGACGCCGGACACGGTCATCAGCCTCTCAAATGGGCAAAAAATAATGGTGTTGGAGTCCGCCGCGGAGATTGTGGATCGCGTAGTTGCGTTCCGCCGCCGCATTCATTCCGTACCAGAGACGATTGAAAATAGAATGGGGGAAATCGGGCATGCCTGATAGTCCCGAGGTGGATCAAGCAGCTTCGGCTGTGAAAAAGGGAGGCGGTTTCAAGCCGGATTTCGCGACGATTGGGGGCCTGGCTCTTGCCGCCGTCGGGCTGATCGGCGGGTTGCTGCTGGAAGGCGGGTCGATCAAGGACATTACACAGCCGACTGCCTTCATCATCGTCCTGGGGGGCACGTTTGGCGCGGTGATGGTGAACTTTCCCATGGTCACGCTGGTGGGCGGCGTGCGCAGGCTGAAGAATGTATTCTTCGATCCGTCCGCCAGCGCCATCGCCATGATTGACGAATTGGTGGGCTATGCCACAAAAGCGCGCAAACAGGGCGTGGTGTCGCTGGAGCGGGATGCCGATGCCCTGCAAAACGAGTTCCTCAAGAAAGCCCTCTGTCTGGCTGTGGATGGCACCGATCTGCAGGAACTGCGCCGCATGTTGGAATTGGAAATCGAACAGTTTGAACATCACGCCGGCGAGGAGGCCAAGGTATGGGAAGCAGCCGGCGGCTACGCCCCTACTGTCGGCATCATTGGCGCCGTGATGGGACTGATCCAGGTAATGAAGAATCTCGCCGATATCGATGCCGTGGGGCATGGCATCGCTACCGCGTTCGTCGCCACTGTCTACGGCGTGGCATTTGCAAATATCGTGTTTTTGCCGGCTGGCAACAAGATCAAGGTGCGCGCCGTTCGCGACGTGCAGATGATGGAGTTGATTGTAGAAGGAGTATCCGGCATTGTCGAAGGCCTAAACCCAAAATTGATTCGCAATAAATTGGAAGCTTATGCCCATGTGGAACTAACGGCCATGAGCAAAAAGAAGAAAGGTGCGAATGAATCCTCAGTTGAAAGCCCTGAGAATGCTCCGGCCACCTGAAATGAGCCGAAAAAAGAGACATCCCGAGCACGTCAATCATGAACGCTGGCTGGTTTCCTACGCCGATTTCATAACGCTGCTGTTCGCTTTCTTCGTTGTGATGTTCGCCAGTTCGCAGGCAGACAAGGGCAAGCAGAAACAGGTGTCTGACTCGGTGAAGCACGCCCTGGACGATAACAAGATTATGGCCGCCATCAGCGGTATTCTTGGCGGTACTGTTGACGATAAAGGAAAGGGAAATGCACAGATGCGCGGCCCCGGCGGCGCCCAAAAGGTGGCTGTCGTGCCCACCGATAAAGAAGTCGAACTGGTCCCCGCCATCCAGCATCTGAACAAGGAACTCGAGGCCGAGATCAAGGCCGGTAAAATGGAGGTCCAGATGACTCCGCGTGGCCTGGTTGTTAGTATGCGCCAGGCGGCATTCTTCCCTTCGGGCGATGACACGATAGAACCCACCGCCAATGCCAGCATCAAGAAGGTGGCGGATACGATTCGCGGTCTTCCCAACCAGATACGGCTGGAGGGGCATACGGATGCAAGGCCGGTTCGCGCCGGGAGATTCCGTAGTAACTGGGAACTATCGGCTGCGCGCGCCATCACCATGATGGAGATGTTGACTACGGAGTTCGATATCGGCAAAGACCGCGTGGCAATTGGTGGATATGCCGACACCGTGCCCGTTGCTCCCAATGACACGGAAGAAGGCCGCTCACTCAACCGGCGCGTTGACATCGTTATCCTCAACATGCGCGGGCTGATGAAAGAGCCGGAATCGAAGCCTTCGGCGGCGCCTGCGCCGACGAAGAAGCACTAAGCCATTGGGATTCAGGAGCGGGCGATGGGAGTGCCACTCGCCCTCAAAGTGCCACTCTGCCCTACAAGCGCTGCCAACCGCACTTCAAGCCGCCTCCGCTCCGGCCCGGTGCATTCGCAAGCCAGCGCCTCGCCAAAATAAAGTGCGGCGATTTTCTTTTCCCCCGACTGCAGCCACAACTCCGCCAGCACGGCCGGCAGCAGATAGTAGCCCCTCAGATTTGGATGTCCCTGCAGCGCAGCCAATTGCCTTATACCCTCCGCTGGCCCGTCCCGTTTGGCGATGGCCACCGAGCGGTGCAACATCACCACCGGGGAGTTCTTTTGGTCCAGAAGCTTGTCGTACAGGCTGACAATATATGGCCAATCGATTGGCGTCGCATAGTGTGCCGCGGCAATGGCAGCTTCAAGGTGGTAGACGCTCTCTGCTTCTCCCGCCGCCGACTGCTCCAGATGCCAAAAACCTTCCGCAATGCGAGACTGGTCCCAATGATTGCGATCCTGCTCATCGAGCAACAGTGGAGTACCGGCTTCGTTCAACCGTGAAGCCAGCCTCGCCGATAGAAGCAGCATCAATGCCAGTAGGGCATGGCATCGAGGCGATTGCGTCGCCCGGTTTCCGCACAGCAGCCGACCCAGAAAAATCGCTTCATCGCACAGTTCCGCGCGGATCAACGCCTCGCCCGAATGAGCCAGGTAACCTTCGTTGAAGATCAGGTAGACCACTTCCATTGCGGAATCCAGGCGCGCTTCCAACTCGCTTCCATCCGGCATTGCAAACACGATCGCCCGCTCGCGCAACAACCGTTTCGCTCTTACCAGTCGCTGCGCTACGGTCGCCTGCGGAAGGAAAAACGCGCGTGCGATTTCGCCTGTGCCGAAGCCGGCAACGCTCTTCAGTGTCAATGTGACGCGGATCTCCGGCGCCAAGGCCGGATGACAGCAAAGCAAAATCATGGCCAGACGGTCATCGGGAATCTGACCGCGATCGACGCCCTCGCTTGCCAAGTTAATCACAATCGCTTCCGCTTTCGATTCCAGAAGTTTCTCGCGGCGCATGTGATCCAGTGCGCGATTCCTGGCCACCGTGATCAACCACGCTTGCGGGTTTTCCGGAATGCCCTGAAAGGGCCATAATTCCAAGGCGCGGAGTAAGGCCTCTTGCACGGCATCCTCGGCCAACCCCCAATTGGCTGGCCCAAGGATGCGCGTCAACACCGCCAGCATTCTGGCCGATTCGCGCCGGAACAGGTCGCCTGCGAGGATGGATATGTTGCTGTGAGGTGTGGTTTGCACGAGAACCGGATTACATCTTATCGATCTGCCGGACCTCTATCGTGCCATGATCCATGTGCGGGCAATCCGAAGCGATCTGTACCGCTTCTTCATAGCTTTCGGCGTTGATAATGAAAAGTCCGCCGAGAACCTCCTTAGCCTCTGCAAAAGGTCCATCGGTGACGGCCAGTGCATCGCCCTTGCCTCGCATCACGCGGCCAGTGCCGTTCACTAACTTATGCCCGCCGCGCAGGTTGCCCTTTGCCGCGACTCCATCGGCCCACGTCTTATAGCGCAGGATTGCCGCCTGCATCTCGGCTGGCCCGAAACCTGTGGGGGGAACGGGTGCCTGGTGTAGTAACAGAATGAATTCAGCCATTCAAGTGTCTCCTTCACACTTTAAACGAATGGCGGAATTGAAAATCGACAGCAGAAGTGAAACTTTAATGACCGCTCTTCTTCTCTGTGGGTTTTTCGCCGTGGCCCTCGGCCTTTTTCTCGCCCTCGCTCGCTGGCTTCTTTTCATCTTCTTCATCGGCCTCGCCAGGCGGCGGCGTGACGTATTGAACAATGACTGTGATGCGGCGGTTGCCAGGACTTTCCGGGTCATCGGGCTTGCGTAGCTGTTGATCGGCAAAGCCCCGTACCTGTGCCACCTGGTCTGTCCTGACGCCGCTTTCCATCATCATTCTGCGCGCGGCGTTGGCGCGGTCGGCCGAAAGCTCCCAATTGGTGTATGTGGGGGAGGCATATGGTTTCGCATCCGTGTGACCTTCTATCAGTAGTTTGTTGGGCAGCTTGCCTAGCTCTTCGGAAAGCTTGGCCAGCAGTTCCTTCCCCTGTTCGCTCGGGCTTGGTTTGCCGCTCTCAAAGAACATTCCTTTTTCGCCTTCGAGCATTTCTATGCGAAGCCCCTCGCCGGTGATAATGATCTGAACATTCTTTTTGAATTTTTCAAACTGCGGCATGGCTTTCATTGCCTGCTCCAGTTTCTCTTTCAACTTGTCCATGTTCGCGGCGTCAATCGAGATGCCGGAACCGTTGCCGCTCATGTTACTGCCCATCAGCTTGCCGTTGCCTGTGGGGTCCTGGAAGTATCCGCCAACGGCCTTTTTGACCTGCTCGCTGCTACTTAATAGCCACAACACAATAAACAACGCCATCATGGCAGTGACGAAGTCTGCGTAGGCAACCTTCCATGCGCCTCCATGATGTCCTCCATGGCCAACTTTCTTCTTGATGATAATGATCGGCGCAAGGTTCTTATCTTCGGCCATGTGCTATGCGCCTCCGCCCTTGCAGTTCTTCTCCATCTCCTTGAAGGTTGGTCGAACGTGCGCGGGAATTACACGTCTTCCGAATTCCACCGCGGTGATCGGCGCCGAGCCCTTTATAAAAGCCATCACGCCGATGCGCAGGAAGTTGTAGTATTGGTGCTCGGCATCGTTGATCTTCGTCATGTTCGACGCCATTGGCCCGATGAAACCGTAGCAAAGCAGAATGCCGAGAAAGGTTCCCACCAGTGCCGCTGCTACCTTGTGACCGATCTCTTCAGGCGGGCCCCCCAATGAGCCCATGGTGATAACCACGCCCAGCACCGCAGCCACAATGCCCAGCCCGGGCAGTGCGTCGCCTACCGTGCTCAATGCCGCTACGGGTTCTGCCTGTTCGTGGTGGTGGACGTCCATATCGGCTTCCATCATTTGATCCAGATCGAAGTGCGCCACACCGCCTGTAATCGCCATGCGCAACGTGTCGCAAACAAAGTACACGGCGTGGTGGTCTTTGAGGAATTTCGGGTATTTGGTAAACACCGGACTCTTGTCCGGCTCTTCGACGTCTGCTTCCAGCTTCACCAATCCGTTCTTCCGCGCATGCGTGAACAGATCGTTCAACATCTTCAACTGCTCCAGGTAATAAGCCTTGTTATACTTACTGCCCCCGATAATCCCGATAAGCCCCTTGAATATCGCAATGATGGTGGGTAGCGGGTTGGCGATAAACAAAGTCCCCAGCGCCGCACCACCAATGATGACCAGTTCCGCGGGTTGCATCAGCACGGCTAAATTGCCGTGCTCCATGAGGTAACCCCCGATAATCGCGCCTATGACAACGACAATTCCGATGATTGCAAACATAACAGGTTCCGAAAATTCCCCTGTTATGTTTATCGTCCGAATTTGCGGTTTTTTGAGTTAGTCTGCGCGTGCGGAACCAAGCCAGGCGGGAATCATCAAACCTCTTGCATGTTCAACCGGCCCACCATGATTTCGGCCGCGCGCTGGCCCGCTTCCTTCTTCGAAACGCCTTCGGCGCGCGCCACCAATTCCTTGCCCACGCGCACTTCCATGGTGAAGGTCTTGGCGTGCTCGGGGCCCCGCTCCTGCACAATTACGTAGCGTGGCTGAGGCAGTTTCAAGGTCTGCGCAATCTCCTGCAGGGCGCTCTTATAATCGCTCAGCGGCAGCGCAGGGTTGGGCTCCACCGGGCCGTGTCCATCGATCACCCGGCCCAGCACAAAGCGCCGTGTCACATCCAGGCCGCCGTCCAGGTACATCGCCGCAATCAGCGCCTCAATGGCGTTTGAAAGGATCGCCTTCTTCTCGCGTCCGCCGCTCATCTCCTCGCCGCGGCCAAGAATAATGTGCAGGCCGATGCAAAGATCCTGGGCAACTGTGTGCAGATGTTGCGCACTCACCAGGTGAGCTTTCAACTTCGATAGCTGGCCTTCGGGAAGGTGTGGATAGCGCCGCACCAGCTCCTCGCTGACCAGAAAACCAAGAATCGAATCCCCCAGAAATTCCAGTTGTTCGTTGTCGCAACTGGGGTCGCCATCGGGGCCGACCTTTTCGAACACTCGCGATTTATGCGTCAGCGCGCGGATCAGCAACTCCTGGTCACCGAAGCAGTGCCCAAGCGAATGCATTAAACCATCTATATCCGCGCGCGTCTCCATCAATCGATTGCTTACTTTGCCGCGCCCTTCAGCTTCTCGGCGTTCTTCTTCTCGCCTTCCGCGGCAGCTTTGATGCCCGGGTGCAGGTTCGGAGTCGCCAACGCTTTGTCCAGAATGGCGATCGCTTCGGCGGGCTTGCCCGCCTGATTGTAGGTGGAGCCCAGGCGCACCATGGTGGCGGCATCCGGAGTTGACGCGCCCTCGATCGATTTCTTGTACTCATCGATAGCCACATCGTACTTCTTGCGCACGCCGGCGATCATGCCCAGCGCCTGATGCGCTTCCGATAGCGCATCTTTCTTGGCGCCTTCCCATTGCGGATCGGTAATATCGGCGCGCGGCTTGGGCGCGGTGGGAATTACTTCCATTGCCTTGTTCGCCTGCTTCTCCGCGCGGCCGAGTTTTTCTTCTTTGTCGAGATCGAATTCCTTGGTCCGTTGCGCAAGACCGGTGGCGATCATGAGCATTGCCTGGTAGCCGTTGGGGTTGACTTCCAGAACTTTATCAGCGTAGATGATCATGTTTTCGACGTCGCCGGTCTGCTGGTAAGTCATAGCGACAATCTGGAACGCCAGCTCCTTGAATTCGGTGTCGGCGAAATTCTGGATCAGTTCCTTGGCCGCCGCGATACGCCCTGCCGCGTCCTGCGTGCTGAACATCTTGTTGATCGCATCCACTTCCTTCTGCGACTTCGGCTTTGGCTGTTTCACCTGGCCAAACATCAATGACATCCCGCAGACCAATACCGCCGCTGCTTTCAGGATCCGGTTCCTCATGACTTACTTCTTCTCCCTTTCAAATGATTGCGCAAGGCCCTTTTGGGCCGCTTGTTTGGCAGCAGGCGATGCACCTTCCAGCGCCATCACTGCCTGGTAATGATCCTTGGCCGGTTGTCTTTCATTGGCCAGATCGAATAGCCGCCCCAGATAGACATGGCTCCAACTGGCCATATCGGGGTCCGGCTTCATCTCCAAAGTCTTCTCGAACAACTGCACCGCCAACTCGGGGTCTTTCTGCAACGCCGCGATGCGTGCCAAACCATAATACGCTTTTGCGTGCAGCGGTTTCTCTTCGGTCTCTTTCAGCACCTTGAGAAATTCTTCGCGCGCTTTCGGATAATTCTTCTCATCGTACAACGCGATGGCAACTTCGAGAGTCTTACGCGCGCCTGTCAAGACGGGCTTCGGTGGAGGCGCGGCTTTCTTGGCGACCTTTACCGCGGCCTCGCGCGAGAACTCCGCGCTTTCCAACCGCTTCTCTTCCTTCTTCAGATCAATCGCCACGATCATGTCGGGAAGGTAGTAGCGCATGGATGCTTCCTGCTTCTCGTAGAGCACCAATTGTTCAGCGAAATGCGGCGTGAGAATGAAACCCTCTTTTAACGCTTGCGACACCATCTCCTCACGCTTGGCTCCGCGCTGCATGCGGCTTTCCACTGCCTTCACCAGCGACATGGTAGCCAGCAGAACGAAATCATCTTTGTATTGCGGACCCAGTGCCGGCGCGGCTTGTGCATAATCGATCAGGGCTTTCTTCTTCTCAAACTGATCGGCGTATTTGAAGCCCAGCGGGTCAAGCAGATAATGCAGGTAGGCGCGTCGAATGTAGTCCAGTTGCGGATCCACGGAAGGAGTGACCACAACGTAATAGTCGTCTTTAAAGCTGCGCTGATGCACCTGATTCGGCGCTCCCAACAGATCGATGTAAATTTGAAAACGGCGGCCCAGGTATCCGCTTGTCGGGTTGCGCAGATAACCGTTGGCTTCGCGCAGCACATCGAGCACTCCGGGGTGATACCTGGCGATTACCTTATCGTAGGCCGGCTGTACCTTTGCCCAGATGTCGTCAATGTTGGCTTCGCGATGGAACTTCACCATCAGGCTTTCAAAGCCCTGCAGTGCTTCCACGTCAGGTGGTCGCAGTTGCTCACGGAACTTGTATTGAAAATCGGGCGTGCCTTCCACGGCCAGCGCAAAGGAGATGTACTGGCTCATCTCGGCTGCGGCGGTGGGCTTCCTGTGCTCGCGCACAAAGCGTTTCAGATCGAACATCACGGGGATGTTTTGCTTCGCCAGGTGGTCGCGAATCTGCTGCCGCAGCGGATGGTTGGTGGGCGAATCGACCTCCGCGTCAAACCCCGCTGCATTGAGCGCAGCCATCACGGAAAACAGCGTGATGTTTCCATCCAACTGGCCCTGCTCCGCGGGGAATGCGGAGGGACAGACGGCTAAGCTCAGGAGTATTAATAGAAATGGCTTCAAACGGGCCTCACTGCCTAGTTTAGCCCACTATGGAGCACATGATGATGAAGCCGGCTGCCGGCCGCCGGGAATCAATCCCTTGCAACCGGCAACCAGCCTTCTTCCCTTAATTCAGTTGACGCGGGCTGGTGCGAGCGGGTTACTTGTAGGTGATCCACATCGGGCTCACCCACACCAGTTCGCCATCGGCCTGCTCGCCACGAACATAGTAATAGCTGGTTGCGCCCTTCTGTGCCGCCGTGTCGCGCCATGTGAAATCTACATTACGATTGTTCGGTTCCACCGCATAAGCGTACTTGCCATCTTTGATGATATGCACTTTGGCGAACTTGTCCGTGCCCCACAATTTCACCTGAATTACAGGCACCGTGCTCGTTGTAAATTCTTCGCCCATGAAGTGTCCGGCGCTGCGCACGTCGGCCAGGATGTTATCCGTCGAACCATAGATGCGCCGTTTATGGAACGCCTCCATGATGCCTTCGCGCGTAGGTGCCGTTACCCATAGATTCGAGTACGACATGTGCGTCGATACGTGGTCGCTCGATGCTTCAAAGCCCAACCGGTAGCCCTTTTGCAACGCCAGCGATACGAAGCCCAGCGGCCTCCAGCCGCCGATCGAATCCTTCTCGCTATTGCTGCGCGGCCCGTCGGGAATCTCGTAGTTCTGCCGGTCGCCCTGATAGATTTCGACGACTGGTTCCACGATCGGATCGTTATCGCGCCAATCGGTCCCCATGTCGGTGCCCGAGGTATGCGAGGCCACAATGCCATCGAATTGCCTGAGGTATCGATACAGCATCTGCGTGTCCGGCGCTTTCGTCGGCGCCGAATCGGTTTCCATCTTCCCGATGCGTGGCAGCGGCCGGATGCCGCGCCGCGGCATGACCACGTTGCGATGGCCTTCCGGATAACGCACGCTGCGCTCATAGCTGAACATAGGCACGAAGCTATCGCCCAGATGATAAGCATCGGTCAGCTTCTGCTGCGTCCACCAATAGTATTCGCGGCCGCCGCCGTTGTCGTGATCGCAGCATCCGCCCCAGTCCATGTAGGCGGCATCAATCATATAGCGGTAGGCGTCAATCAGCGGGCCATCGCTGCCGCCGTCAACCGACATCTCCGTATGGCGATGGAACTCACCGCGCATCAGTTGAACCTTCTGCCCGCCTGCATCGGCGCGATAGCTCCGCATACGTGTGATCTGATCGAGCTCCGGCTTTACATCCGGACCGGCCGTTGCGACATCGGCCGGCACTGTAGCAAGCTTCGCCCGCACGGCCAGCTTTTCGAGCTTGATTTCAGCGGCGTAAAGGTCGGTATTGATCAGTGCATTCATGTTCGGGCCTGGCAGTGTCGACTGGCGGTGATCGCTGGCAGTCACCATCAGCAAATGCCCACCGCCGATGGATGCCAGGGCCGGGCGCACATCAAGCAAGCCATCGGAGTGCGGAATCAGCATGGGCTGCTGCCATTGCTCGCCGTCGTAGTAAGTGACCATCTCATTCCACACTGTGCCTATGGGCGAGCGCGCGGCGCTTGATGTGCGGAAGGCCAGGAACATGCCGCCCTTGGAATCGACGCTCAAGCGCGGAAAACTGTTGCGTGGAGTGGGGCCTGGCTGCGGCGTTCCGTTGTTTGCGCGATTTTTCGCCAGGGCTGGATTGGGGAGTGCCACCCCCTTTACCTGAGCCTGATTGCGCCGCCGGCCCACTCCGCCTGGAAGTACGTCGCCCACGGCATCGGGTGTTGTCGATACTGCGCCTTTGTCGTCCACGCATTTGATGCGGATGTTGTGGTTCTGATAAAGCGCCACGCCAGTGGTCTCATAAGCGCCGAAGTCCTTGCCCCATTTCGCGTCCGACCCCTCATAAGCGGCCCACAGGCGGTTATCGGCGTCGTAGGCGATGGAAACGCGCGCCTCGAAATTACGGCTGGCCGCGATCGCTATCGGCTTCTGCATCGCGATTACTTTCGCGAACTTCATGCGCCGCGCGTAGACGTCGTAATCGCCCTTGTCGTAAGTGTCCCAGGCGATGGCGATTTCGCCATTCTTGCCGGCGGCAATCGACGGGTCCCAATCACTCATCTTCGAAAACGAGACGACCGTCTCTTTCGTAAACCGGTCGCCATCCTGTGCTGCGGCCAGAATCTCGAGGTTTCCATTGCGGAAGCCTTGCCAAGCCACCCATACCCGTCCTTCGGAGTCGGTTGTAGCCATGGGATTGAGGTCGGAACCCACGTCGGTTGTGAGCCGCATCTCATCGGACCATTTTCCCTGCTGCTGATACTTCGCCAGAATGTCGTAATTGCCCGCGTGATTCGCCGCCCAGAACACCCAGATGCGCTTCTTGCCATCCACCGCAACCGCGGTTCGCATAATGTCCTGCTGGCCCGTCGAAACCTCTTCCGGTGCGCTCCATTTGCGATTGTTCTTGGAATAGCGCATCATTTTGACCTGGTCGCCGCCCACCGGACGCGCCAGGAAATCGAAGCTGCGCGGCTCCTCCGCCATTTGGCCTTGTACGGCTTTCGAGCGGTCTCCATGGGTGAATTCAACATAGGAGACAAGGACATCGTCGCCAACCTGCGCGATTGCCGGATGATCCTGGTCTTCGTCGGACGTGTTCAATTGGGCTGTGCTGGGAACGCGATCAACCTGCACCCGGCCATCGAGAAATGTCTTTGCCTCGCCATAGGGAATCTCCTGTGCCTGAAATGCAAAGGTGCCCTGCGGGGTGGAGATCTCATACCTTGCGTTGGGGTCCTTCAGGTCGGCGGCTATCAGCACACCGTTGTCGAGTATCGCGCCACGCGCAGCTCCGCCTTTCTTGCGCACCGCCGCAGGCCGTGCCGGGCCCTGTCGAGTGGAGACTTTCCATGTGGATTGGTAGTCGCTCGAGTCCTCGCCTGAAAAGCGCCAGCCTTGGATGCTCAACACCGTGCCGGCCGAGATTGCGACTTTGCCTTCCCATACCGTGGGGTCTGTATCGGCCAAACCGAACAACACGCGAAACGTAACCGACTGCGGAACTTCCAGTTCCGTGGTCCGCTTGCCCTGCGAGAACAACCGGTAGCCGGTGACGGAAACGCCAATTGCAAGGACGGCAGCCATCCAATAATTTACTTTCATCTCATTTCCTAAGACGCCTGAAAATCCCGAAACGTCGACTGCACAGGCACTGTCTCTATCCTACATCCAAGGGTGGGGCGGGCAATTTGCCTGCCCTGGCTAATTTAAAAACTATCTGCCAATAGGCGATTCGCCTGCGCTTCTTCCTCAACCTCAATGCGTCATCGAATAAATCAGGTAATTGATCCCATACCGGTAAGCCAGCGTGGTCATCGCCTCCGGATACTCCGGTGCATCCGCATACTCCCACGCATCGCCGATGTCGGTGTTATAGTTCACCGCCACCACCATCCGGTTCTTATCATCATGAATCGCGCGCCACGCAGGCTGCGTCCCCGGCGGCTGCATCACCGTCGCCCTACCATCGGCGCCCAGGCGGATATGCCGCGTCCCGGGAATCCAGGTGCGGTCTTTCTCGGCGATGTCATACAGCACATGCATCACTGCATCGCCCGGCGCAATGTCGGTAATATCGTGCCCGGGCAGCACCCGCGCCATGGTCGATTCAAAGATCTCCCACTGCGTCGGATCCGGCCCCCACATGTCATCCACCACCAGGAACCCGCCGCGCTGCAGATACTCGCCCAACAACGCCGCCTCCCTGTCGTTCAAATCCCACCACCCGGTTTGCGTCGCATAGATCCACGGATTATCGAATAATTGCGGATCGGTTAATCGGAAATGCAGCGGTTCCCCTGTATGCACTCGCGTCAATCGCTGCACGCCGGAAGAGAAGTGATCCTCGGCGTCAGGCCAATCCACTCTCCACCAGCCGTCGCCCTGGCCGCTGCGCGATGCGAATCCGAACCGCCTGTGGAACTGCGGCAGGTCGGTATACTCCAGCCGGATGAAATGAAATTCGCTTTGCTTTGGAAACTCCGGTCGCGGGCCGGAATCGCGGTCGGGGATACCACGGCCTCCGCCGAAGCCTCCGCCAAAACGGCGCTGGGCAAGGCCTACAGCCGCAAGCAGGACGACGAGCAGCGCGACTTTTTTCCAGATTGGCAAGCGGGGGCCTCGCTCTTTATTTAATCATGGATTCCAGATGAAGGCCTGAATCACACTGTTATACTCTACAGAGCCAACCATGACGAGACCCGTCTTCAACTCCGTAGGCTGTCTCACATTCGCCCTCCTGCTCCTAACAGGCTGCCAACAGCGCGACGGCTACTTCGGCCGAGTTCAAAAGCCATCGTCAAAGCGGCTGGTCTTTGAGAATATGCTGGAGCCGAGTTCGATCGATCCGCAGCTTGCGACCACCACGTATGAAGCCCTCATTATTGACGCACTGTTCGACTCCCTGGTCCGGCTGCATCCCGTAACACTTCAACCCACGGCAGCATTGGCCACCCATTATGAACGCAATGCCGAGGCCACGCGATATGTCTTCTACCTGCGAGGCCATCCCCAGCCGCGCGGTATCAGGCTGCCCAACACCGATGACATGCGCGAAGAGTTCCGCACTGGCAAGATTCCGATGGACCTTTCCCGCGGCCACTCCGCCCCGCCCGACACCATCCCCGCGCGCTGGAGCGACGGCCGCGTCATCACGGCCCACGATTTCGTCTACTCCTGGCACCGCCTTTTCGACCCGAAAACCGCCGCGCCGTTCGGGCAAATGGGCGCATTTGTGCTTAACTCTGCTGAGATTCTGGCAGGCAAGCAGCCGACGAAGGATCTAGGCGTGCGTGCGCTGGATGATTCCACCTTGGAAGTGCTGCTGGATCGCCCATCGGACTTCTTTGTCCTGATGCAGGACTGGGGCATGTTTTACCCCGTCCCACGCCACGCCATCGAAGCGGCCGAGGCCCGCGGCGCACCGGCATCCTGGACCGAGCCTGGCCGCATTGTCACCAGCGGCGCCTTCCAGTTGGCGGATTGGAAGCCCTATGAGCAGCTGACTGTCAGGAAGAACCCATACTACTGGGAGGCCGGGCTCACCGGTCTGGACGAATTGGTGTTCCTGCCCATCGGCGACAATCTGACGAACCTGAACCTCTATCGCGCCGGCAAGGCCGATACGCTGATCGTCCCTCCGGCGTACGTGCCGCTGCTGAAGAACCTGCGCGACCATATCTCGGTGCCAGCACTGGAGGTGTACTACGTGGAATTGAACACCAGGCAGCCGCCGCTCGACAATGTGCTGGTCCGCTACGCCATCAATATGGCTACGGACAAACGGCAGGTGGCAAAGCTGCTCAATGGCGCACAAACGCCAGCCCGCACGTACTGCCTTCCCTACTTCGGCTATCAAGCGCCCGTTACGATTCCTGTCACCATTCAAGGACGGGTTTACGACGTAAGCTCCTACGATCCGGAAGCGGCGCGGGAAATCCTGGCGATGGCGGGCTACAGCGATGGCAAAAAGAGCAATGGCAATTCACTGCGAATTGAGTATATATATGCTTCATCGACCCCCGTTGGGTCCGACCTGGCGGAGGTGCTGCGCCGTCAGTGGCAGGAAAACTTGGGCATCGAGCTAACCGCCACAAAGGTGGATGCCTTGCAGTTTTCGGGAATGATTCTTGGCGGACAATATAAGGGCATGGCCCAATGGGCATGGGTCCCCGCGCCAGAGCCGGCCACGTTTTTTGACCTGCTCTTTGCCAGTGAGCAGAACGGCGGCATGTTCTGGATGCCGCCCGCTTTCGCGAAAAAGATGTCCGAGGCCAAAGCGACCGTCGACCCCGCCACGCGCCTCCGCAGGGTGGCCGAGGCCGACCGCATGATTATGGAAGGCATGCCGCTTGTTCCCCTCTTTCACAACGCGTGGGACTACATGATCAAGCCCTACGTGAAAGGGCTTCCGATGAATGTGGGGTTTGACCTTCGGTTCAAGTACGCTTGGGTGGAGACGGAATGACGCGGCTTAGTGTGTGCTGGGTGGGACGTCCCGGCGCATGAACTCACCAATGCCGCTCACCAGGTTATCGATGCGTGCGGCTAGTTTGCGGTCTTGTTCGTCGAATCGTTTGGCAAGGCTATCCATGCGTTCGCCAAGCTTCCGGTCAGCCTCGAAACTCATTTGCGCCAATTCTCCAAGTTTCACGGCAAGGCCCTTGATGTCCTCTGCGTTTGACCTGGTAAGGGCTTCGATGCTAGTCAATCTGGCATCGGCGGCAGCTTGATTGCTCAGGAGAAATTCAATTGTTTTCTCTACGTCCATGCCTAATCTTACCATCACTCACAAGTGGCTTCATTCGGCCCAGCATTTGATCGGCGCTTCAAGTATGCTTGATTGAATACAACCTGATTGACTAAAAAATGATGCGGACCGCACTCCTGCTATCGGCCCTTCTCCTCACCGCCTGCCAAAGCCGAGACGGCTGCTTCGGCCGCGTCCGTAAGCCCACCGCCCGCCGGCTGGTTGTAGAAAACTCCAACGAACCCAATTCTCTCGACCCGCAATTCGCGCTCCTTATCAGTGAGGGCGCCATTGCCCAGGCCCTGTTCTCTTCGTTGGTCCACTTGAACCCTGAATCCAACGAACCGATAGCCGATATCGCAACCCACTACGAGCGAAACCCGGACGCTACCCTATACACCTTCTACCTGCGTGGGCATCCTCAACCTCGCGGCATCAGGCTCGCCAATACAGATGATCTGCGGCAGCAGTACCAATCAGGAGCGGTCAGTCAGGACTATGCCAGGAACCGCAGTGCGCCACCCGATTCAGTCCCAGCCCGATGGAGCGACGGTTCGCCCGTAACCGCTCACGACTTCGTGTACTCATGGCGCCGCCTGGCCAACCCCAAGACGGCGGCCCCGTACGCCCCTGCAATGTGCGGAGATATCCTCAACGCAGATGAAATTCTCGCCGGCAAACGAAAGCCCGAGGAACTGGGAGTTCGTGCGCTGGACGACTGGACACTGGAGGCCGTACTCGCGCACCCCACGGATTTCTTCCTGCAGCGTGCCGCCAGTTGGAGCCTCCTTGCCGTACCGCGCCAAGCCATCGAACAGGCCGAACAGCGTAAAGAACCAGCGTCGTGGACCGGCCCGAAAAACATCGTCACCAGCGGACCTTTCCGTCTTGCCGAGTGGCGTCCCTACGAACGAATTGTCCTCCAAAGAAATCCCGGCTACTGGGAAGCCTCCAACGTGGAGTTAGACGAAATCGTGCTTTTGCCGATTGCAGACAAGCTCACAAACATGAATCTCTATAGATCGGGCGAGGCCGATACGTTGGATCCTCCTGGCGACTTTATCCGCTCCCTTTCAAAATTACGCGACTTCCAAACGGTACAGGCGCAGGATATCTCCGTCATTCTGTGCAATACCCGCCACCCTCCCACGGATAACGTTCTGGTCCGTTATTCGCTGAACATGGCAATTGACAAGGGGCAGGTGGCGAAAATGGATAATGCCAGGCAGGAACCTTCGCGAACCTACGTCCTTCCAGGACGTGACTACACTCCTCCGGCCTCCGTGCCGGTAAGGGTGAACGGACAGAGCTATGACGTTCGTTCCTACAATCCGCAAGCGGCGCGGCAGTTGTTGGCCGCCGCTGGCTTTCCGCGGGGGGTCCACAACGGCCAACCCCTGCGCATCGAATTCGCCTTCATCAACTCCGATAGCCGTTTCGCCGAACTGCTGCAGCGGCAGTTGAATGAAAACCTCGGGATTGAGCTCGTTCTGAAGCCAATGGAAGTTCAGGTCCTTTACGGAGCGGAGGCTTCTGGAGCTTATCAGGCGTTGGCTTCGAGCGATTTCGGCGCAAGCGCGGATCCAACCTCGTTTCTTGACATGTTCCTTTTTCCCGATGGCGGCGGCACCTTCTGGAATCCAGCTGCATTTCTTCGTCTGCTGCGCGAAACCAGAGCCACTGCGGATCGCCCCATGCGCATGCGCAAGCTCGCAGAATGCGACCGGATGGCCATGGAGGGCATGGCGATGATTCCTCTGTGTGACTCCTGGCTGGTGCGCATGACAAAGCCCTATGTTCACGCGCTCCCGTTTAATGACAGGCCAACGGAGTTCAAGTACGCGTGGGTAGAAACACAATGACGCGCATCGCACTCGTGCTCTCCCTGCTGCTCCTCACCGCCTGCCAAAGCCGCGACGGCTACTTCGGCCGCGTCAGGAAACCAACGTCAAAGCGGCTGGTCTGATCGGCCTGGAATATGCGCTAAAATGCAGGTGTGTGACGCGTTTTGACTGGGACGAAAACAAGAACCGCACGAATCGCAACAAGCATGGTATCGGATTTGAGACGGCGGTTGGGGCGTTCGCCGATCCCAGTGCGATTGCCCGCGTGGACCGGGTGGTCGATGGCGAAGAGCGGCGGCAGATGATCGGATGTCTCGATGACGGAACTTTGGTCATTCTGATCGCCCACACCGTCACTGACAAGGAAGTCGAAGTCGTGGCCAGACTGATTTCGGCGCGGAAGGCAACGCGGCGGGACCCCCAGGCTCTATGAAAAAGGCGATTGGGACGAGTAAGAAGCAGCCGATGACGCTGGAAGACGTTGTCCGCCGGCAGGCCTCCGCGAAGGTGCGCGAAGATATTGCGCGGTTGCATGCCATGAAGGATGATGAGATCGACCTGAGCGACATTCCGGAGGTGACGGGGGAGACGGGTTGGGTACGGAATCCATTTTGTGGCCCGGTCACGAAAGGGGTGACGATTCGTCTGACTGCGCCGGATGTTGCAGTGGCGAGGGCGCTGTCGCGACGGAAGGGGATGCCCTGCCAGACTTATATCAAGCAGTTACTGCACGGGGCGCTGGAGCGGGAGTTGGCGGAATTGGAGCAGTAAGAGCCGCACATTTCTACTAGCCGATATCGGGCCGCCACCGCAAGGGAACTGTTTTTTGGGCTCAAACGAAATTCCATGATGTGCCAGAATCACCTGCGGTACCCGCTTATGGAAGATGGCCGAAAGCGAGCGTAGTGTCGAGGAAGGCATGCCGTAGGTCCCATTAATATATAATTTGTGGGACGTCATGGTGAATACTTATGCCAAGGCCCTTCCATTTAATGTCGTTGACCGCCTGAGCTTCAAGTACGCCTGGGTGGAGACGCAATGACGCGAACCGTTGTCGTGCTGTCCGTGCTCCTCAGCGCCTGCCAAAGCCGCGACGGCTACTTCGGCCGCGTGAACAAACCCACCTCGCGGCGGCTAGTGTTCGAGAACGGGCAGGAGCCTTCCACCCTCGACCCGCACATGATGCAGACAATCAACGAAGCATCCCTTGCCGACTGTTTGTTCGATAGTCTTGTGCGGATTCACCCTCTGACGCTGGAACTGACAGCCGATATCGCCACGCACTACGAGCGAAACGCGGAAGCCACACGATATGTCTTTTACCTGCGCGGGAATCCTCATCCGAAGGGCATCCGGCTGCCCAACGCCGATGACATCGCCGAGGAGTTTCGTTCCGGCAAGATCAAGGAAGACCTGGTGCGTGGACATCGCGCGCCACCAGATTCCGCTCCCGCACTCTGGAGCGATGGAAAGCCCGTCACCGCGCACGACTTCGTCTATTCGTTTCGCAGGATGTACGATCCCAAAACAGCTTCGCCATTGGCCCCGTCACTCGCCTACATTGAGAACTCGGCGCAAATTCTTGCTGGCAAGCGCAAGCCCTCAGAATTAGGCGTGCAAGCATTGGACGATTGGACGCTGGAAGTCCTGCTCGCAGGCCCCTCGGATTTCTTTCTGAAAATGCTGGATTGGGTCACCTTCTTTGTGGTCCCTCGCCAGGCGATTGAAGCCGCCGAGGCGCGCGGTGAGCCTGCGTCATGGGTGAGCCCCGGCCACATCGTGACTAGCGGGCCCTTCCGTCTGGTGGACTGGCGGCCTTATGAACAAGTAACGGTCCGCAAAAACCCCGGCTATTGGGAGGCCGGCCTCACCGGGCTTGACGAAATCGTCTTCCTCCCGATTACGGACAACCTAACGAATATCAATCTGTACCGCTCAGGTCATGCCGGCAACATCTTGGTGGTCCCTCCGGCGTATGTGCCAACCGTGACGAAAATGTCTGACCATCGCGAAGTACCGGCCCTTGATATTCAATACCTTCTGCTCAACACGCATGTGCCTCCGCTCGATAGCATCCTGGTTCGCTATGCCCTCAACATGGCTACCGATAAGGGCCAAATTGCCCAGCTGTATAACGGACACCAAAGGCCCGCCAAGACGATTGGCGTGCCTCTATTGGGTTATCAGCCGCCCCAATCGCTCAATGTGGTGATTGACGGGTGCAATTATGACGTGACTGCTTACAATCCGGAAGCCGCCAGGCAACTGCTCGCCAAGGCAGGCTTCCCCGGCGGCCTGCAGACGAACGGCCAACGGTTGCGAATCGACTTCGCTTATTCCGATATATATGCGGTTGCCGATGAACTTTCCGAGGTCTTGCGCCGCCAATGGCTGGATAATCTGGGCATTGAAATGTCGGCCACAAAAGTCGATTCTGCTCAGTTTTTCGTGGCAACCGCCGCCGGAAAATACAAAGGTGTGGCCATGGGCGACTGGACGTCATCGCTCGACTCGGCCACGTTCCTCGACATGCTGATTTACGGCGAAGTTGGTGGCGGAACTTTCTGGAAGCCGGAAGCCTTCCTCAAGAAGCTGGATGAGGCCAAGGCAACAGTGGACCGTACCGAACGGTTGAGGAAGGTGGCGGAGTGCGACCGCATTGCGATGGAAGGCATGCCCACCATCCCGCTGGTATACAATGTATGGCACTCCATGTTCAAGCCATATGTAAAAGCGCTGCCTTTGAACAGCATGCAGGAATTCCGCTTCAAGTACGCCTGGGTGGAAACACAATGACGCGGCCTTGCTTGCTGCTATCCGCCCTGCTCCTCACCGCCTGCCAAAGCCGCGACGGCTACTTCGGCCGCGTCAAGAAGCCCGCAGCCCGCCGCATGGTCTTTGAAAACAGCATCGAGCCTTCTACGCTCGATCCGCAAACCATGCTTTCCATGAATGAGATCTATATTGCCGACTGCCTGTTCGCTTCCCTCGTTCGTCTGCATCCAGTGACCTTGGAGCCAACCGCCGACCTTGCCACCCACTATGAACGCAATGCGGATGCCACGCGCTTTGTGTTCTATCTGCGCGGTAATCCGCACCCCAAGGGCACCCGCCTGCCAAACCTCAATGACATGGCAGAGCAGTTCCGTTCCGGCAAGATCAATGAGGATCTAGCCAGAGGTCACCGCGCACCACCTGATTCCGTGCCAGCGCTCTGGAGTGACGGCCGTCCCGTAACTGCCCACGATTTTGTCTACTCCTGGCGGCGCCTGTATGATCCCAAAACTGCCTCCGTGCCTGCGACCTATTCAGCCTATGTCCGGAACTCGCCGGAGATCCTGGCAGGCAAGCGGAAGCCATCGGAATTGGGTGTGCGGGCGCTCGACGATTGGACCCTCGAAGTGGATCTCGTCCGGTCTACGGAGTTCTTTCCGGTGCTGTTGGACAACGCTCCATTTTTTACAGTCCCGCGCCAGGCGATTGAGGCGGCGCAGGCGCGTGGCAGGCCCGAATCATGGATGGACGCCCGTCATATTGTCACCAACGGCGCATTTTTGTTGAGCGAATGGAATCCCTATGAGCGGATCGTCGTGCGGCGAAACCCCAACTACTGGGAGCCAGGCATGCCTGGATTGGACGAGCTTGTCTTCCTGCCGGTGAGCGACAACCTGACAAACGTAAACCTTTACCGCGCTGGCGAGGCTGACCGGCTTGAAATCCCGCCGGCCTACATACCTAGCCTAAGAAGGATGCGTGATCATCGCTCAACGCCAATGTTGGATCCTCACTACATAACCATCAATACCAGCAAGCCTCCGTTGGATAACGTCCTGCTTCGCTATGCGTTAAACATGTCGATCGACAAGAAGCAGGTGGCCAAGGTCTATAATGGCGATCAAATTCCGGCGCGCACCCTTGGGGTTCCCGCTCTGGGATATGAACCACCTGCGCACGTCCCAGTGACAGTTCAGGGGCGGACTTTCGACGTGACGTCCTACGATCCCGCTGAAGCAAGGCAACTGCTGGCAATGGCCGGCTTCCCGGGTGGCAAAAAGCAGAATGGTGAGCCGTTGCGGTTGGACTACCTCTACACAACTGGTTATCCCATGGGTGAGGATCTCTCTGAAGTGCTGCGCCAGCAGTGGCACGAAAACCTGGGCATCGAACTGCTCACGGCCAAAATGGAGGCCTCCCTGTTCTGGGCTGAGACTGCCAAGGGAAACTACAAAGGCATGGCGCACACGGACGCCAATCAATGGCCCGATCCTGTGCTGCTTCTCGATTTATTCTATGGCGATAATGCGGCGGGGACGTTTTGGAATGCCGCCCCCTTTACAAAATTGTTCAACGAAGCGAAGGGTACCGTCGATCGCGCCGCGCGCATCCGCAAAACGGCGGAATGCGACCGTCTGGCGATGGAAGGGATGGCGCTCATGCCACTGGTCTTCAATTCCCGCCACAATCTATACAAGCCCTATGTGAAGGGGCTCCCACTCAATGTGGCGAGCGTCCTTCGCATGAAATACGCCTGGGTGGAGACTGACTAATGCTACGATTCGTTCTCAGAAGACTGGCCGTGATGCTGCCCTTGACACTGCTTGTGCTGTCAATCAGCTTCTTTCTGGTGCAGGCAGCGCCTGGCAGCCCCTTCGCCAACGCGAAAAGCACCGAAGCCTCGCAGGAGCGTATGAAAGCCAAGTACGGCCTCGACCAGCCCAAGCACATCCAGTTCGCGCGCTACATGGCGCGCCTCGCCGGCTTCACTTACAATGGCGCAACCAAACAATATGACTGGCATCCTTATCCCGACTTCGGCGAATCGATCACCTATCAGGGCCGCACGGTGAACGACATCATTCTCGCCGCCGTGCCCGTGTCGGGGTTCCTCGGACTGCTCGCCTACGCGATGGCCCTCGCTATCGGGTGCCCGCTAGGCGTCATCGCCGCCGTCCGCCGCAACTCCTGGGTCGACAGCCTTGTCTCTGCTTTCGGCGCGCTCACCGTGGCGCTGCCCAGCTTCATCCTCGGTCCGCTGCTGGTCATGCTCTTCAGCCTGACGCTCTACTGGCTGCCGCCCGCGCGGCTGGAGTGGGCCTTCGAATGGGGCTACCTCCGGATTCCAACGCTACGCACCATCGCGCTGCCCGCCATCACATTGGCGATGGCCTATATCGGCTACATCGCCCGACTGGTCCGCAGCAGCATGATCGACGTGCTGAGTCAGGACTACGTCCGCACCGCCCGCGCCAAAGGCCTTCCCGAATGGCGCGTCATCACCGTGCACGCGCTGCGCGGCGCGCTGCTGCCGGTTGTGTCATTCTCCGGCTTGGCGCTGGCCGACCTGCTCACCGGAGCGGTTGTCGTGGAAACCATGTTCGCCATCCCCGGCCTGGGCCACTACTTCATTGACGCGACCAACGCCCGCGATTACTTCCTGATCCTCGGCCTGACCGCCTTCGCCACCATCGCAGTAATGATGGCAAATCTCTTCGTCGACATCGCCTACACTTGGGTCGACCCAAGGATCCGCTATGAATAGGGGGACGGAGGGGACGGACCGCATTGTCCCCGTTGAATT
>CAIRSA010000270.1 GCA_903881085.1 uncultured Acidobacteriia bacterium | reverse complement strand
TGAGCGAGTCATTGGGGCATTGCGTTGGAGGGCAATTGGGGTCAGACAGCCCATTTTCGGCATCCACCTTCGCTAAAGCTACGGCGGACAAGAAAACGGCCGAAAAAAGGTGTCAGACCCCAAATGCGACGCGTCGTTCTAATCAATGTAAGCGACATTGGAGTGAGACTCTGCGCCACGTCGATGGCTTCAAAGTTAATTTTGCGCGGCGCCTAAATTAGACACCAGTGAAGCTGTTTGTGGTCTCATCACACAACTGATTCAATGTGTGGGAACATGGCAGCGCAGTGTTTACAAGGGGGCAGATCCACGCATGCGGGATTTCAACGATAATGGAAACTAGCCTCGCGAGCGCCCTGAAGCGCTATGAGGCACGATTTTCCATTTGAAGAGGTTCCATGATTTCTCGCACAGGGCTTGCACTGGCCGTGCTTTCGATCCTGCCTTCGATTTGCGCCGCGGCGGAGATGGTCCGCCCCAAAGCCGGACCCGTCCAGATCATGAAGTCGGCAGAACTGAAGCGCGGTATGAAAGGCACCGCGTGGACCGTGTTTGTTGGGTCCACGCCTGAGGCCGTTCCTGTTGAGATCATCGGCCTGTGGAAGAACGCATGGGGCCCGGGTCAGGACGTCATCATCGGCAAGATGGGCGGCCAGGCGCAGCGCACCAACGTCGCAGGCGGCATGAGCGGAAGCCCCGTCTATATTGATGGCAAGCTGATCGGCGCGGTGGCGCTGCGGTTGAGCGTCTTCTCGCCGGATTCAATCTGCGGCATCACGCCGATCGAACTGATGCTTGAGATCAACGATTTCGATAAAGCCAAACCGGCTGATGCGCGCGTGCCAGGCAAGACGCAGACTCGCGCTGGACTGGCGATTCCGGGCGATCTGCTGTCGCAGGTTGTCTCGGCAGGGGCCACGCCTAATTTCCAACAGAACGCTTCGACGATGCTGACGCCTATCGACACGCCACTCACTTTTTCGGGCTTCGATCCCGGGACACTCCAAAACTTCGGCCCGTTGTTTCAGCAGCTCGGTTTTACCGCGGTACAAGGCGGGGCGAGTGCGGCGCTGAATTCAAGCAAACCCGCTGCCGGTTGGCAGAACGCACTGCAACCGGGCGATGCGGTGGCCGGTGTACTGGTTTCTGGCGACATGGGCATCACGGGTTTGGGAACCGTTACTTACAACGACGGCAAGCGCGTGCTGGCCTTCGGGCATCCGTTCTTCAACCTGGGACCGGTCGAGATGCCGATGAGCAAGGGCGAAGTGCTGATGGTGCTTTCGTCGGCTTTCCAGCCCAATAAATTCGCCAATGCGACGGAGATTGTCGGCATGCTGACGCAGGACCGCCACAGCGGCATCATGGGGCGGCTGGGCGATGAGGCGGCGATGATTCCGGTGGATATCAACGTTCGCTCTTTTGGCGAAGACAACAAAGTGATGAAGCAGAAGAAGCTGCACTTCAACGTCTTTGTGCATCAGAAGTGGACGCCCTATCTGATGATGGTGACGCTGTACAACTCGATCAACGGCATCAACGATTTTGCGGAAGAGGCCACTTATCGCATGAGCGGGAAAGTGAAGATGGATGGTGCTCCGGACATTTCGCTTTCGACGATTCAATCGGCGACGGAGGCGCCTGCTCCCGCGGCGATGGTGCTGGCCGGCTGGTGGGGTGACAAGTTCAACCGTCTGTTCCTCAACTCCGTGCAGAATCCGAAGTTGAAGAGTGTGAATGTGAATGTGGATCTGCTGCCCGACCGCCGCGTGGCGGCGATTGAAAATGCGTGGACGCCAACCGCCGATGCCGCAGCAGGCAGCGAGATTCCGGTGAAAGTCTTCTTGCGGCCGTATCGCGGAGAGCGGCTGGAACAGAACATCAAAGTTAAGCTGCCGATTGGTCTGGCGAAAGGCGAGCATCGTATTTTGCTGAGCGATGCCGATACCCTGAATCGCTTGCAGGCGCAGGCCGGCATGGCCAACCGCTACATCGATGTGCCGCAGACCGCCTCGCTGATCAATCAGGAGCGCAGCAACAACCGGCTCTACGTTTCGCTGGTGGAATCGCAGCCCACTGTTTATTCGGATGACAAGGCCATGCCGAGCCTGCCTGGCTCCGTGCTGAACATCATGCAGGGCGGACGCAGCGCCACGCGGCAGTTCATCACGACGGCTGAAACGGCCATCGAGCAAGCATCCATTCCGTTTGACTACATGGTGAGCGGCAGCTATTCGCTGCGTTTCACGATTAAGTAAAGACATCTATCACATGATCAAAGGTTCGTTCCTCTTCATTTCGGCCATAGCGGCCATTGTTCCGGCCGCCCATGCCGGCGAAACCAAGAACTGGGTGCTCGATTCGCGTGCCGATTACGAGAAGGGCACGGTCAAGAAACTATCGTTGCGCAGCGATGGCCGCGTTTCGCTGGCGCCTGTGCTGAAAGAGCTGCTGGATGCTTCCACGCCCTATTTGTGGGCCGTGGCGCAGGATTCCAAGGGCAATCTGTTTGCGGGCGGTGGCGGGCCGAACAACACTACGGCCAAGCTGTTCCAGATTGACGCGAATGGAAAGTCGAAGACGCTGGCCGAGCTTGATGGGTTGGAGATTCACGCCATCGCCATCGATAAAAAAGATCAGGTGTACGCCGCGACTTCGCCCGATGGGAAGATTTATCGCGTTGGGGCTAACGGCAAGCCAACGGTGTTTTACGATCCGAAGGCGAAGTACATCTGGGCTATGGCTTTCGCCTCGAATGGCGACCTGTTTGTTGCTACTGGCGACAAGGGCGAGATTCATCGCGTGACGGCGAGTGGCACGGGCAGTGTGTTTTTCAGGACCGATGAGACGCATGCGCGGTCAATGACCATGGATGGCGCGGACAATCTGATTGTGGGCACGGAGCCTGGTGGCTTGATCATTCGCGTATCGAAGGCGGGCGAGGGATTTGTTCTTCATCAGGCGGCAAAACGCGAAGTAACGGCGGTTGCGGTGGACAAGAATGGCGCTATCTATGCAGCCGCGGTTGGTGGCAAGCCTTCGGCTGCTGTTTCCGCGCCGATCAATCTTCCTCCGCCACCGGTGCCCGCGCAGGCGGCGAGCGGCGGCGGCACAATGGTTGTTGTGGGGCGCGCTGCTGCTCCTCCGCCGACGTTATCGCCTGCACCGCAATCAGTGTCAGGTGGCTCTGAGGTTTACCGCATTGAGGCGGATGGCTACCCCAAGCGCATCTGGAGCGATGCTAACGACATTGTGTATGCCATCGCGTTTGATGCCGAGGGCCATGCACTGTTGGCCACGGGCAATAAAGGAAATGTGCACCGCATCGATTCGGACCTGCTTTCCACTAGGCTGTTGAACCTTGCGCCGACGCAGGTGACCGGTCTGCTTTCGGGCACTGGTGGCAAGCTGTACGCCATCACCGGCAACATTGGAGTGGTCTACCAACTTGGCCCGGGTCAGGAGAAAGAGGGCAGCTTTGAGAGTGGAGCGCTGGATGCCTCGATGTTCTCTTCATGGGGCCGGCTTTCGCACAAGAGTTCGCTGAATGGCGGGCGCATCAAGATGGAGACGCGCACCGGAAATCTTGACCGGCCGCAAAAGAACTGGAGCCCGTGGGCTGAGGTGACTGATCGCATCGCATCGCCGGCTTCGCGGTTTTTGCAGTATCGCATCACGCTTGCGAGCGGACCGAGTGGCAGTTCACCGGAACTTACCTCTGTGGAAGCGGCATATCTTCCGAAAAACATAGCGCCTGTGGTTTCGGTGGTGGAAGCTACGCCGCTGAATTATCGGTTTCCGGCGGCGACTATCACGCTGAATGTTCCGCAAAGCAGTTCGTTGGCTTTGCCTCCCATCGGTCAGGCGCGGACTTCTTCCAGTAGTTCGTCGAGCGACAGTTCAGTGACGCTGAACTATGCCAAAGGCTATGTGGGCGCTCGGTGGAAGGCTAGCGATGACAATGGCGACACGCTGTTGTTTAAGGTGGAGATTCGTGGCGTTGCGGAGACGGAATGGAAGCCGCTGCGGGATAAGTCGAAGGACCGCTTTCTGAGCTGGGATTCCACGGCGTTTCCTGATGGTGAGTATGTGCTTCGCGTTACCGCTACTGATGCGCCGAGCAACCCTCCGGCGCAGGCGCTGACGGCCAGCGCGGTTAGCGATCCGTTCCTGATTGACAATACGCCGCCGCGCATTGCGGGGCTTCGGGCTTCGCAGAGTGGGGCGAAGGTTGAGGTGCGTTGGAAGGCTACTGATGGGTTGTCTACGCTGGACAAGGCGGAGTTTTCAGTGAATGGTAGCGATTGGACGGTGGTGGAACCTACTACCCGGCTTAGCGATTCCAAGGAACATGATTATGTTTTGAGTCTGGATAAGGCGGCTGGGGAGTTGACTGTTGCTGTGCGGGTTACGGATGAGAACGATAATGTGGCGGTGGAGAAGGTGGTTGTGCGGTAATTAGAAGGCTACTGCGCACAGGTCGCCCGGGCAACTTTGGTGAGGGCGAGGTGACTTTAAAGTTAGTCAGGGCAGGCAAATTGCCCGCCCCACCCTTGAAAAACATAGCCCCAAGCGGTAGCTTGGGGCTTTAAACGAAGCATCTCACGAAGTAATTATGAAGTAAGCGTTGCCGGGCCTGTTATACCGCAGTGGCGTTCCAGGCGCTTGCGCAGTTCATGACGCGCGCGCGAGAGGCGGGACTTGGCAGCAGTGATGGAGATACCCAGGTTGCGCGCTACCTCGGGAATCGGAACTTCCTTCACGTCGCGCATTAGCAGGACGTTGCGCAGCAGCGCCGGCATGCGTTCGATCTCTTCGCCGACCATCTTGTGAATCTCTTTCTGTCCGAGTTGCGTTTCCGGCGAACGGCGTTCGTCGGCAAGTTCGAACTTGGTGGCACGGCCCTCGGCGTTATCATCGTCAAGGAATAAAAAGTTCGCCTTGCGTTTTTGGCGCAGGCGCATCAAGCATTGGTTGAACACAATCCGCGTGATCCAAGTGGAGAACTTGGCGTCGTGGTTGAAGTTAGTGAAGTGGCGCCAGGCGTTGGTATAGGCGTTCTGCACTTCGTCCTCGGCTTCGTGATGGTTCTTGAGGATGGAGAGCGCCAACTTGTACGATGCTCCGCCGTTGCGCCGCATCAATTCACCGAACGCATCCCCGTTACCGGTTTTGGCCATTTCGATTAGGTCGTCGTCGCTGAAAGTGTTCATGCTTCCCATTATCACGCCGTCCTGGTGGAATTTTTCGTGTTAATAAAATCAAGATTAGTTATACTGAATTCAGGGGCAAAATCTTTAGTGACAATGAAGTCAAGTGAAATATGACGGAAACAAGCGAAGAAACCATCAACCGTATCCTGTCCCGCCATGAGCTGGGCGCCAAGCTTCGTAAACTGCGATTGCGGAAGAAGGTTTCGCTGGCGGACCTGGGGAAACACACTGGACTTTCGGCGTCATTGCTATCGCAGCTCGAAAACGGACACATGATCCCTACGCTCCCCACGCTGGCGCGTATCGCCACGGTGTTTGGCGTGGGTCTGGAACATTTCTTTGGCAGCCAGCGCGGGGAGAAGCTGTTCTCGATCATGCGGGCCAGTGAGCGGATGAAGTTTCCGGACCGGCCTGGCAACCCATCGCCCGCATTCTTTTTCGAATGCCTCACTCTTTCCACGCAAACCAGCGGCATGCAAGCTTATCTGGCCGAGTTCCCCAAGCTGGTTAAGGACGAGGCGAGTGAACACTTTCACGATGGATCGGAATTCCTCTATGTTCTGCAAGGCGAAGTAGCCCTACACTTCAGTGGGGAAAAGCATTTGCTGGGTGCAGGTGACAGCGTGTTTTTCGACTCTTCGGAGCCGCACAGCTATCGCGGACTGGCGAAACACGGATCGAAGGCAGTGGTTGTGACGATGCCACCCCGCGTTTGAGATCATGTTAGGAACGTGGAGCAAATATGCGTACTTTGTTTTTTTTAGGAGTAATGGTCACTTTTGGTCAAGGCAGCCGCAGTGTGAATGTCGCGGTGCCTGGCAATCAAGTCTGGACCGATACGGCGGTGGATTTGAATGCCGGAGATTCGGTTACGATCAACGCCAGCGGCACCATCTCATTTCTAGGCCGGGATAATTCCCCCGATGGGGCGCAGCGCGGCTGGTCTGACCTGGTGAAGGCCTATCCGGTGAATGAAGCGGGGCGCGGAGCGCTGATCGGACGAATCGGCAACACGGAAACGGCCGCCGTTTTTCTGGTCGGCGCGCAAAAACAGTTCCGGGCGCCAAGATCCGGAAGGCTTTTTCTGGGCATAAATCTGGCGAAGAACGATTCCGGCAGCGATCAGTTTCAAGTGAAGATTCAGGTGACCCCTGCCGCGGCCGCGCCTGCTGCCAGGAATGTGGAGCTTCCGCGGATCCCGCGCGACATTTTGAACCAACTCTCCAGACGGGTTGTCGACAAGGATGGGAACAAGGGCGATGCAGTCAACTTCTTTATCATCGGCCCGGAAGACAAAGTGAAAGAGGCCTATCGCAACGCGGGCTGGGTGCTGGTTGACAGGACGCCGAAAGATGCGGTTCTACATGGTCTGTTGTCGACACTTTCTAAACAGGCTTACGTGGAGATGCCGATGAGCGAACTGATGATGTTTGGACGGGTGCAGGATTTCGGCTATGCCCATGCGGAGCCGCTGCAAGTGGTGAAGACTCGACATCACTTGCGGCTTTGGAAGTCGCCTTACGAGATTGCCGGTCAGCCATTGTGGGTTGGCGCCGCAACGCACGACATCGGCTTTGAGAGGGACCAGCGCAATAACGGGGTGACTCACAAGATCGATCCGGAAATCGACGGCGAGCGCGACTATCTTGGCCAGACTCTGAATGAAACAGGCCTGGTGGCGAAGCTGGACTACATTACACCGCCAGATCCTCTGCGCGAAGAACGAACGGCCACGGGAGGATCGTTCAAGACCGATGGCCGTATTTTGGTCATGTTGCTGGCCGTGGACGAGTCCCCGCGCGCAGGCCGCCTGGGTGCAGCGGAAAGACCTCGAAATTAAGAAGTATTTTACTGCATATAATCTTTAAGGGAGCCGACTGATGGGAAAGGAGGAAAACGCTTGAATCGCAGTGCCGATCTGGAAGAGCTGAGACGACTGGGCGCGTCGATCGATAAGGTCACCGATCTTAACGAACTGAAACCGATTTTTTTTCGCATTGAAGAACTAGCCACGCAGTATCCGCGTGACGTAGAGCTTGCCGCGGGCATTGCCGCGGTGAAGGCCCACCTTGTGCAGCACGGCCAGCGGCTGATCAACATGCAGGGTACGCAGCAGGCGCCGGTGGCTGCCAAGCCGATCGCAACGCAGCAGGTACCCGCGGCTCCGCCGCAACAGCTGCCAGCGGTTATCACGCAACCCTCCCAGACGACGCCCATTGCCCCCATTACTCCTGTCCAGCCGCCGGCACCGCGGCCGCCCGCCGCTGCGTTCAACTGGAAGCGGACCGCAATTGTTGGCGCAGTGATGGGCGCGGCAATATTCTCAGGCATCGTCTACACCGTGCGCAATGCGCGGAAAGAAGAAAAGACCATGGTCCCCGGGTCGGTGGCTATGGAGATTCGAACCAATCCAGCGGGCGCTTCCATCCGCATTGAAAATCAGGAAAAGTGCAAGTCCAACTGCAAACTCGAACTGACGCCGGGCTCCTATCAGATCCAGGCGGTGCTGCTGGGGTATGAGACGTCCACAACTACCATTACCGCGGCCAAGGATGCGCAGCCGGTGGAGGTGACCCTGCAACCGCTGGCTCCAGTGGTTCGAATGTTTACGGATCTTTCGGCGGGCAAAGTATTTCTCGACGACCAGCCGGCTGGGGATCTGCAGGAAGGCCAGTTGGTGCTCGATCACGTGGCTGCTGGCAAACATAAATTGAGAATTTCTTCCCAGGTGGGCGAGACCGAATTTCAATTTGAAGCTGGTCCAGGAAAGATGCCCGAAATCACCGGTCCGGTAAAAGCTACAAACATGCTGGCGGTGGTGGTCAGCAACTTCATCACGCAGGCCAAGGTGTTTGCCAGCACGAATTTGAAAATCAGCGTGGATGGCGTTGCCAGCGGTGAAGTAGGCCAACAGGGACTGGAGCTAAAGAGCCTCAATGCCGGTGACCGCGAACTCACTCTGGGCGAGGGTAACGACAAGCAAAAGGTTCTGATTGGCTTGGGCGCTCAGCCGGCTGTCACGGCGTTTCTGAAGCTGAATATCAACGCCGGAACCATCGTCGTCAACACAGGCGAAGACAATGTGAAGGTGCTGGTGAACGACCGCGAGACCAAACGCCTCACGAAGAGCGGCCAGATGCGGCTTCCCGGTATGCCCGTGGGCACCTATAACATCAAAGTGGTAAAGGACGGCTTCAATCAGGAAGCGTCACAGAAAGTGGAAGTGAAGCGCGGCGAAGAGGCGCGGGTTGAATTCAAGATGCGTGCCATTCCGCGCCTGGCCACGCTGCGCGTTCATGGCGCAGCTCCGGCGACATTGATTGTTCTCGACCGGGAGACCATCGGCGCGGTAACGCAGGATGGAAGTTTCTCTCATGCCAATGTTCAACCGGGCGAACACGCACTGGAGATCCGCCGCGATAAGCATGTTTCCAAACGATTCACTCGTTCGTTCAAAGCAGGGGAGACGGTGGAGTTGACCGGCGCCGATGTGACTCTGGAACGCGCCGCCGGGACGATCCATGTGAACCTGACGCCCGCCGATGCGAAGCTGACGGTGAAACGCAGCGATGAGGCGCAGGCGCGGCCGGCGCAGGGTAACAGCCTCAACGTCTCCGAAGGAACTTACACAATCATTGGCCGGGCCGCGGGCTACCAGGAAAAGGCCGTCACTGTTCAGATCGTCGGTGGGGAAACGAAGACGGTAGAGTTGGCGCTGGTCAAAGATCGCGTGGTTGTCCAGCAGCAGGCGCCCACTGCGAGGGCAGGCACCATTGACGATTTTGAAAACGCCGGCGAATGGTACAGCGAAGGCGAATTCAAAGCCCACAAGGGCGGCAATACCATCTTGTTCGGGCGCACGCCGGTGAGTGGAACGTTCACTTTCCGCATGGCGCTGCTGAACGGCAAACGGCTTCAATGGTATGTGAATTACGTTGACGCAAAGAACTACGTGCTGTTCCAGATGGACAAGAAATATTTCTACCGTCATGACGTGGTGAATGGAAAGAACGACAAGTCGAAGGAAGTGAAAGTGGAGCATGGCCTGGATAAACAGACCAGCTATCAATTCCAGATCGATGTCAACCAGAACTCCATCAGCCATGCGCTGCAGGATGGCGGAGGTTTCCGTAGTATCGACAACTTCTCAGCGGGGCGAAATCTCACGCAGGGCAAGTTCGGATTGCTGATTCCGGGCAAGGATGTTTTCGGGTTCGCCAATTTCCGCTATCAACCAAAGTAAACTGGAAGCTTCATGTCTATCGAAGCTCTGTTTTCACTTAAAGGAAAGACGGCCCTGATCGCCGGCGCAAGCCGCGGCATCGGGCTCGCCATTGCAAAGGAGATCGCAGCGGCCGGCGCGCGCACCATCCTCGCCTCGCGATCGCTCGACAAACTGGAAGAGAACGCAGCGGCACTTCGCGCCGAGGGCTATCTGGCCGAAGCGCGCCAGTTCGATGCAGCCGACTCCGCGTCCATCCAGGCGCTGGCCGCGGAAGTGGGGCCGGAACTCGACATTCTCATCAACGTTGCCGGGACCAATGTGCGCAAGCATTTTGAGGATTACTCCAAAGAAGAGTACGACCGCATCATGCAGACGAATCTGCATGGCATCGTCGAACTGACTCAAGCCATTGGACCGCAGATGGTGAAGCGCGGCAAGGGCGGAAAGATCGTTAATATCGGCAGCCTGATGAGTGTGCTGGGTGTGCCGTATCTCAGCGTGTACGCGATCACCAAAAGCGGCTTGGCCGGCCTGACCCGCGTGCTGGCCGCTGAGTGGGGCCGACACCATATTCAAGTGAACTGCATTGCGCCGGGATTTATCATCACCGATCTGAATCGCGAAATGTGGAAATCGGAACCGATGTTGAACTGGTTGCGTGGTGCGCAGGCGGCGCCGGATCCGGGCAAGCCTGAGGACATCGCTCCGCTGGCGCTTTTCCTCAGTGGGCCGGGGTCCAACTACATCACTGGCCAGGTGATTCCTGTCGATGGCGGCTACACTACCACTGCAACCTGGCCTTTTGAACCGAAATGAAAAACTGGCTGCGAATCCTGGCGGTCTTCTTTTTCGTGCTTCATGCACAGGAGAAGCCGGTGGAGTTCGTGTGTCCGATGGATCCCGACATTCGATCGAAGGGGCCTGGGAAGTGCACGCGCTGCGGCATGAAGCTGGAGGCGGGTATTCCGGACGGCGTTGCGTTTAAGGTCCGTCTTTCAACGGCTCCGAAGGCTGTTGTTGCGGGTGCGGATGTCGAGCTGACGATGGAAGTGATCGATCCGCGGAAGAGCGTTCGCGCGAAGCGGTTCGAGGTTGTCCACGAGCGGTTGTTTCATCTGTTTCTGGTGAGCGAGGATCTGCAGTTCTTCGCTCACGAGCATCCTCAGGTTGATGCTGCTGGGCTGTTTCACTTGCGGGTGAGGTTGCCTCGGGCTGGGTATTATCGGGCGCTGTATGATTTTTATCCGGTTGGCGCGACGCCGCAGATGGTTGCGGGGAGTTTATTTGTTGGTGGGAGTGTCGTGCCTGCGGCAGGGGTGAAGCCGGATTTGGCTGTTCAGCATGGCTTGAATTTGGATGTTGAGTTGGTGACTGAACCTGCGCAGCCGCTGGCGGGTCAGAAGACTATGATGTTCTTCCGGCTTAAGCCTGGCGTGGGTCTGGAGCCTTATCTAGGGGCTTGGGGGCATATGCTGGCGGTGAGTGGGGATCTGGTGGATGCGGTTCATACGCATCCTGCGTTTGGTGACGATCCGCCTCAGGATGATGGGGGTGGGAAGCGGATTCAGTTTAATTTGATTTTTCCCCGGTCGGGGATTTATCGGGTTTGGGTGCAGTTTCAGCGGGACGGGAAAGTGAACACTGTGGCTTTCAATATTCCTGTTGAGGAACTGCGTTAAGTTAGTTTGGGAGGGGCGCGTGGCACTCGGCGCGCAGAATGCCATTCCAATGTCGCTCGTTTTTCGACATGAAGTCCTCTTGAGTTAGTATTCGCACAGGCGGATCGCCTGCGCCACCCACGGACATCCAATGTGTAGATGGGTGAGGCGGGCGATCCGCCTGGCCGCTCGCTTGCGAGCGCTACGTTTTCAAACCTTCTTGCCTCAGAACGTCAACCGCACGCCCAATTGTAATCGGCGGGTGTCGGACGCGGAGGTGTAGCCCAGGGGACTGCTTGGGCCGCGGTCGTCGCGGCCGCTTAGATTGAACGGGCCGCTGATGGCGCCTACTACGTTATTTACGCTTGCATAGTTGAGATGGTTGAACAGATTGAACGCTTCGATCATGCCATCTAGCGACATGCGGTCATTCAGCTGGAACTTGCGTGAAACGCGCGTGTCAACGGTCCAAAACGTCGGCCCGATGCCGGTGTTGCGTCCGGCAAACGCCGGCCGGTCGGTGGTATTGTGCCTGTCGTTATTCAGCTCCGTGCCGGCCAGCAGATTGAACGGCCGCGCGCTGTTATAGCGATAGATTGGAGTGAAGACCCAGCCTTTCAGCCATACGTTGTTCTTCACCGAAGCTTGCAGCAGCGCATAGAAAACAACTTTGTGGCGCTGGTCGAAACTCGAAAGCGCGCGCTCCAGCCGCCGGCTGCTCTGGTCGTTGGGTTGGAAGTCGCTGTTATAGTCGGTGGTCTCATCGATCGACTTGCTCAGCGTGTAATTAAAGTGCAGCGATGCAGTGGCGCTGAAGCGCTTATTCAATTCCAGCATAGCGCCGTGATAGAACGAGTTCGCTGTTGACTCGTACAGATTGTCCTGGAAGATCAGCGGATTCACGAAGTATTTCAGACCCGTTGGATTTTCCGCAGTTGCGCCCCAATCGCGGATGCCTGTGGCCGGATTGATCGCCGCCTGCTTCAGGTTGATGTCGCGCGACGTCGTCAAATGTGCGCCGCGCACAAACACGTAGTTCACTGCCAGCGATAGGCCCGGGCTCAGTTCGTGTTCGATGCCGAAGCTGGCCTGCTGTGTATTCGGGCTGCGGTAATCAGGCGAGGCTTCAAACAGCACCGTCAACGGAGGCAGTGCGCCGGTCTGGCTCACGTTGATGCCGAACTGCGTCAGGTCCGAAGCCTGAATCGTCTTCAGCGGCGTTGGCACTCCAATCACGCCCTGTGCGCGCAGTTTCTGGAAAATATTCACTGGTCCGTTCACAGCCAGCGGATTCGCGGCGCTCAACGTGGTCAGCACCTGCGCGATCTGGCGGAAGCCGTTTACCGAGCCCAGTGCATTCACCACATAATCGATTTGGAAATCAATCGGCGCATAGAAAATTCCGTATCCGCCACGAATCGTGGTCTTCTTGTCGTTGAACGGATCCCACGAGAAGCCGACGCGCGGGCCGAAGTTCTTCTTCTGCGACGGCAGCGGCGATTTGCGCATGTCCGCCTCATAGCGCACCCCATAATTTAATGTGAAATTGGGCGCGATGTGCCAGTTGTCCTGCGCATACAGTGCGTACGATGGATGAATCGCTTTCACCACGCCATCGCCAAACCCTTGCTGATAACTCTGAGCCAGGCCCAGATTGAACGCCTGCAACGCAGTAATGGTGGTGGATGCAAACGCCGCGTTCACGAACGCGCCAGGCAAGGTGCCGAAGGTGAAGCGGCCGCTCATGAACGTCTTTGAATCGGAATGATTCACACGCGGTAGGATGGTGCCGCCAATGCGGTAGTTATGCCTGCCGCGCGTCACGCTCAAGTTGTCAGTGATTTCGTAGCGGCGCTGAATCACGTCGCTTGGCAGAAAGCGGTCGCGATTAAAAAAGCCGTAGCCGGCAATTTCAAGCGCCGGTCCATACTGGTCCACGCTGCCGGTAAAGGAGTCGTAATAATTGAACTGTCCGCGAAATTCATTTACTACGCTGGGGGAAAAGATGTGCGTCCAACTGGCCAGCGTATTGCTGTCGAAAAAGTTCTGCACGAACCCGCGAGAGAACCCAACCAGCGCGCCTATGCCTTCGTTGGTCTCATAATCGTTGGTCACGTTGTAACGGAATGAGAACACGTCGTGCGAGCCCTTGCGATGATCAAGGCGGAGCAATCCCTTATGATCGTCGGACGCAAACGGGAAAACGCCGCTGTTCTGATGGAACATATCGATGGTGGATTGCGGGCTGGTCAACGCAGGCCGCAACTGCGCAGCGGCGGCCGCGGGCAGCGCCTTGAGGATCGACTCCTGCGCTGGGGTGGGTTGGAAGATCGAAGGATCCGTCAACACCGGAACTGCCTTTTGCTCCCTGCGCCGCAGCCCCTCATAGCTCATAAAGAAGAACGTCTTGTCCTGCACAATCGGCCCGCCGATGGTGAATCCAAACTGTTGCCGGTTGCTGTCCGGCTTCACGCGGACCAGTTTGTTGTTGCTGTCCAGATTGACGGCGAAGGGGTCGGTCGCATCCATGCCCTGGCTGCGGAAGAATCCGAACCCGGAGCCGTGCACTCCATTGGAGCCAGACTTGGTTACGATGTTCACCACGCCGCCGCGTGCACCGCCGTACTCGGCGTTGTAGTTGGCGCGGTTCACCTGGAACTCCTGCACTGCCTCCTGGCTCACGGTGGGCCGCACGCCGCCGCCGGAGTCGTTCACTTCGCCGCCATCAACGGCGACGGAGTTGCCGCGGCCGTTCGAGCCGTAAAAGGAGAGTCCGCTATCGGGTGTTTGCTTCACGCGAAAACTGGTGGCGTCGGCCAGCGCCTTGGAATCGCTCACGCCGGGAACCAACAACGAGAAGGTAAGGTAATCACGACGGCTGATGGGTAGATTGTCCACTTCGTGTTGGCCAATTGTGTTCGCCTGTTGCGACTTTTCCGTATCAATCAATGGGACAGCCGCGTCCACCTCAATGACTTGCGTTGGAGATCCAACCACCAGCTTCAGATCCAGTTCCAAGTCTTCGCCTACCGTGATTGTCACGTTCCTTCTGGAGAGCGGCGAGAAGCCTTGCGCCTCTACATTGAGTTCATAGGTTCCCGGCGGCAGGAGGGCGATTCGATATTCGCCGCGGCTATTGGAAGTTGTGTCACGTTTTAGTCCTGAAGCGTGACTGGTGATGGCGATCTTAGCCTGCGGAACCGCCGCATCGGATTGGTCTTTTACTATGCCGCTAATGGCTGCGGTAGTGTTGGTCTGTCCCCAGCCACTATTGGCTAACAGGATAGTGGCAAGGCACAGCGTGGTGCGAAGTTTCATTGCGGCTCCTCGTTCACAGGTTTCAATCATATGAATTCAATGCAACGACTACACTTTACATTGTTTTTAACTGGAATGGGAGGGCTGTTGGAACTGAACTAACTGAGTACGACGCGCCGGCCTTCCACGCGGAACTTGCCGTTGACTACAATCCCGATCGCTTCAGAATAAATCCGATGCTCCTGCTGCAGGATTCGCGCCGAAAGTGTCTCCGCCGTGTCGTCACATTCCACTGGCACCGCAGCCTGCAAAATGATCGGGCCATTATCCAGGTGCTCGTCGACGAAGTGCACGGTGCAGCCACTGAACCGGACTCCGTAATCGAAGGCCTGGTGTTGTGCATCAAGCCCCGTGAATGCGGGCAACAGCGACGGATGAATGTTCAGCACGCGCAGCGGAAACTCGCGGATAAACGTGGCGCTCAGCAAGCGCATGTAGCCGGCCAGAATTACGAAGTCGACGTTGTTGGCCTTCAACTCCGCAATCGTCTGGCGGTCATACTCTTCGCGGTCCAGTCCGCGCGAGGGCAGGGAAACGGCTTTCAGACCGCGGCGCCGTGCCGCCTCAAGGCCTGGTGCGTCAGGGCGGTTAGATATGACGACTGCGATCTCCGCGGCCAATTTTCCTTCGGCGATTCGATCGGCGATCGCTTCGAAGTTCGAGCCGCGGCCCGATAACATCACTCCAAGGCGTTTCATTTCGCGGACGTGCCTACATAGCTCACGCGCGACTTTGCTTTGCGCGCCGCGGGGATCACGGTGCCAATGCGGAACGCCGGTTCCTTGGCTTTCTTCAGCAGTTCAAAGGCTTTTTTCTCGTTCTTTTTCGAGACCGCGAGAATCATGCCAACGCCAAGATTGAAGGTGCGACGCGCGTCATCCACAGGCACATTCCCTAAAGCACAGAGATGCTGGAACGCAACAGGAACCGTCCAGCTGTCGAGGTTGATTTCGGCCGCGAGCGACTTTGGCAACATGCGTGGAGTGTTGTCGGTAATCCCGCCACCTGTAATGTGTGCGGCGCCAAGCAACATGCCGCGCACCGCACGAATTGCCTTGGCGTAACTGCGATGCACCTTCAACAGTTCATCGGCCGCGGTGCAACCAATTTCAGGAATAAATGTATCGGGGGCATACCCCGCCACTTCGAACATCAACTTGCGCGCCAGCGAATATCCATTGGTGTGCAGGCCCGTCGAAGGCAAGCCGATGAGCACATCGCCGGCTTCGATCTTGCCGCCATCGAGCATCTTGTTCTGCTCCACGGCGCCCACAATGAAGCCCGCCAGATCATACTCGCCATCGGCGTAAAGGCCAGGCATCTCCGCCGTCTCGCCGCCGATCAAGGCGCATCCGTTGGCCTTGCAGCCGCGTGCAATGCCGCCCACCACTGCGCCGGCAACATCGGCATCGAGCTTGCCGACTGCGAAATAATCGAGGAAAAACAGGGGTTCGGCGCCCTGAACCATAATGTCGTTGACGCAATGGTTCACCAGATCTTCGCCGATGGTGCCATGCCGGCCCGTCAAAAATGCTACCTTGAGCTTAGTCCCCACGCCATCGGCGGAGCTGATCAGGACCGGCTTTTTCCAGCCGGCAAGTTTGAAGCCAGCCCCGAAACTGCCGATGTCGGTCATCACTGCGCTAGTGAAGGTCTTGCGTGCGTGCTTTTTTATGAAATCGACCGCACGGTCGGCTTCATCTATGTTCACACCCGCGTCTTTGTAATTGATTGATTTTGTAACTTTCATTGGAAAGGGAACGCCAACCTCTATAATAGCGATTACTGTATGCCAAAGTTGATTTGCGGTCTACTTCTGAGTTTCGCCGCGTTTGCGGCGGACCCAACTTCCGCGCTTGCCATCCGCAATGCGCGCATCGTAACGGTGAATGGCCCTGTCATTGCCAAGGGCACCGTGCTGGTTCGTAATGGATTGATCGAGGCGGTGGGGGAAAGTGTGGTTATTCCCGCCGATGCCTGGCTGATCGAAGGCGAAGGGCTCACAGTGTATCCGGGGCTCATCGATTCGCTCAGCACGCTGGGCATCGTTGATGCCCCGCAGGCTGCTACCGCGCCAACTGGCCGCACTGGACGCACCGCTGCGCCTACGCCCGCACCTGCACCAACGCCTGCTGCTGACGTCGCCCCACCCGCACGGGGACCCGAAGACCGGCCCATGACAACCAGCTGGCTTCGCGCCGCCGATCTGATCAAAACAACAGACCGGCGCATCGAAAGCGCGCGCAACATCGGCTTCACATCGGCCGTTGTTTTTCCATCCCGCGGTATCATCGCCGGGCAAGGTGCAGTCGTCAATCTCGCCGGTGAGCGCGAGCGCCAGATGGTTGTAGCATCGCCCGCCGGAATGTATCTGACCCTTTCCACCAGCGGCCTCGGCGGAGGCTTCCCAGCTTCGTTGATGGGCACCATCGCCTACATCCGGCAGATCTACATCGATGCCAATTATTACCGCGCCGCCAAAGAAGATTATGCGAAAAGCCCATCCGGCAAGAAGCGCCCCGAATACGATCGCGCGCTGGAAGGCCTGATTGAAGCGCCGCAGGTGCTATTGCCGGCAACTTATGTGCGCGAACTGGAACGCATGATCCGCCTTTCGGCCGATCTGAAGTCGAAGCCTCTTCTCTACGGCGGCCACGAAGCCTATAAAGCCGCGGCGATGCTGAAACAACAAAACGCCACTGTACTTGTCAATTTGAAGTGGCCGGAAAAGCCGCGCGATTCCGATCCTGATCTGGAAGACAGCCTGCGCACGCTGGAACTGCGCGAAAAGGCCGCCTCATCGCCCGCGGCGCTGGCCAAGGCTGGAGTGAAATTCGCGTTCTACGCAAGCGGCATCGACACCGCGCGCGATATTCCCAAAGCAGTTAAGAAGGCCATCGATGCCGGACTTTCGCCTGAGGATGCACTGCGCGCCCTCACGCTTTCGCCCGCTGAAATCTACGGCGTGGCTGACCGCATGGGCAGCATCGAAAAAGGAAAGATCGCCAACCTGGTAATCACCAACGGGGATCTGTTCCAGGACCGCACGCAAGTGAAGTACGTATTCATCGACGGAGTAAAAATGGAACCTACGCCCGAGACCCCGGCGGCCGCGCCCGCGCAGGAGACCCAACAATGAGAAGACTACTCTACTTCCTGCTGCCTTTGTCGCTGGCCGCCGAAGTCACGGTGATTCAGAATGCCAACGTACTGACGGTCACCAAAGGATCGTTCAAAGGCTCCGTGGTGATTGAGAACGGCAAGATCAAAGAGCTTGGCGAAAAGGTTATGATCCCGCCAGGAGCGCGCATTATCGATGCCGGTGGGCAGTATCTGATGCCCGGCATCATTGACTGCCACTCGCACATCGCCGCCGAAAGCATCAATGAAGGCGCGGTCTCCGTCTCATCGATGGTGGGCATTGAAGACGTGCTGAACCCCGATGACATCGCCATCTACCGAGCGCTGGCCGGCGGCGTAACCACTGCCAACATTCTTCACGGCAGCGCCAATTCCATTGGCGGAAAATGCCAGGTCATCAAAATGCGCTGGGGCAAAGATGGCAAGGCGATGGTCTTTGAAGGCTCCACGCCGGGCATCAAATTTGCGCTCGGCGAAAACCCCAAGCGGCAGGGCAATCCCACACCGCAGGCTCGCACTACAACGCTGCGCTACCCCGCTACGCGCATGGGCGTGGAAGATGTAATCCGCGAAGCCTTCACCGAAGCCAAGGCGTACCAGAAAGAGATTCAGGACGCCAAGGCTAAGGGCACCATGGCGCCGCGCCGCGACTTGCGGCTGGAACCGCTGGTGGAAGTGCTGGAAGGCAAGCGGTTCGTGCACGCGCATTGCTATCGTGCAGACGAGATTCTGATGCTGCTCGGCGTGGCCGATGACTTCGGCTTCAAGATCCGCACCCTGCAACACGTGCTGGAAGGCTACAAGGTGGCGAAAGAGATTGCCGCGCATGGCGCCGGCGCCTCAACCTTCAGCGATTGGTGGTCATACAAAATAGAAGCCTACGATGCCATCCCCTACAACGCGGCCATCATGATGAAGAAGGGCGTGACCGTTTCGCTCAACTCCGATGACGCGCAACTGATGCGCCATCTGAATACCGAAGCGGCCAAGACCATTCGCTACGGCGGCCTGACGGAAACGGAGGCGCTGGCCACCATCACCATCAACCCGGCCAAGCAACTGGCCATCGATTCGCGCGTCGGCTCCATTGAAGTGGGCAAGGACGCGGACATGGTGCTCTACGACAAACACCCGCTTTCGAACTACACGAAAGTGCAGAAGGTGATCATCGACGGCAGTTTGTATTTCGATCGCGATAAGGACCTCAGCGAACGCGCCGTTGCTGCTGCCCGCAAGAAAGCATTGCTCGATAAGCAGCGCGAAGAGCAGAAGAAAGAACAGAAAAAAACGCCCGTATCCCGGAGGCCTGCATGAGACTGGTATCGTTTTTGCTTTGCCTTCTGCCTCTCGCCGCCGCCGAAACATTTTTGATCCAGAATGTGACCGTGCATCCGGTCACCTCGGCTGAAATGGCGGGCGCCTCCGTGTACGTTGAAAACGGCAAAATCGCCGAGATCGGCGTGAAAATCACCAAGCCTAAGAGTGTTCGCGTCATCGACGGCAAGGGGCTGCATCTCTATCCGGGGATGATCAACTCCGCCACCGAGGTCGGCCTCACTGAAATCAGCGCCGTGCGCGAAACCTCCGATACCACCGAGTTGGGGGACTTCAACCCGCAACTGCACGCCGTGGCCGCAGTGAATCCAGCCAGCGAACATTTCGCGGTGGTGCGCGCCAACGGCATTACTACGGTGATGACGATTCCCCAAGGTACCGTGATCTCAGGCCAGGCGGCGCTGATCCACACCGATGGCTGGACGTGGGAAGAGATGGCCGTGAAGCGCTCCGCGGCGCTGCACTTGCGCTTTCCCGTGCCGGGCGGAGGAGGCGCCGGCCGTGGCTTCCGCGGTGGCGCAGCTCCGCCGTCCTTTGCCGAACTCAAGCGTGCCTACGAAAAGAGCCTGAAAGATCTGAATGATTTTTTCGAAGCGGCGCGCCGCTATCAGAAGGGGCACGACAAGCAGGATCTGAAATTCGAAGCGATGATCCCGGTGCTGGAAGGAAAGTTGCCGGTGATGGTGGACGCTGTGAAGGAGCGCGAGATTCTCGCCGCCATTCAATTCGCTGACAAACAGAAGATCCGCATTGTGCTGGCGGGTATTCGCAAGCCAGGCAAGGCGCTGCAGGAGATCAAGGCGAAGAACATTCCTGTGATTTTGGGGAAGACACTCGCCCTGCCGTTGGAAGAGGACGATGTCTATGACGCCCCCGCCACTTTGCCTGCGGAGTTGTTTAAGGCCGGCATCAAATTCGCCTTTGCTACGTTTGATATTGAGTTTGTTCGCAACCTGCCGTTTGAGGCTGCTACGGCGGTCGCTTACGGCTTGCCTTACGATGAAGCACTGAAGGCGGTGACTATCAATGCTGCCGAAATCTGGGGCGTCGCTGCGCAGATCGGCTCCATTGAAAAAGGCAAGATGGCTGATTTGATTTTAACGGATGGGGATTTGCTGGAAACCAAGTCGCAGATCAAGCAGATGTTTATTGCAGGCAAGCCGGTGGATTTGGAGAGCAAGCACTACAAGTTGTATCAGAAGTATTTGAACCGGCCGTAGGCTGGCAAGTTAGCGCTCTTTTTGAATAAGTCCAGGGCAGGCGAATCGCCCGCCCCACCCTTGAAAACACTGCGTTTCCGTGGGTGGCGCAGGCGATTCGCCTGTGCAAAGACTAATTCTTCTTAGCTACCGCCACTTCAT
>CAIRSA010000269.1 GCA_903881085.1 uncultured Acidobacteriia bacterium | reverse complement strand
CATGCGGGCTGTCCCCTGTTTGCGCAGTCTCGCTACCCATCCGAATTTGCCTTCGACTGCTCTATTTAGGATCATACCTTCCAGGGAGATGAGCCAACAAGGGAAAACCGGTCTTGTGACGCAAGCCGCCCGCGGGAACTAGCCGCTAACCTTGTGCCGTGTCTTTGTATGGCGGAAGGCAAGCGGGCTTGTTGAGTTGTATGGTAAACTTTTGAACGACTATGTCTCATGAAGAGTTTCTGAATCACTTAAGCGAGATCCTCGAGATGTCTGCCGGTGAGCTGAAAGGCACTATGAAACTGGCGGACTTGGAGGGCTTGACGTCCGTTGCGATGATCGGTTTCCTCGCCTTTGCCGACGAACATTTCAACAAAACGTTGTCACCGCGGCAATTTGCCGCCTGCGAAACAGTAGACGATCTCGCCAAGTTGGTGGGCATAGCAGTCTGACAGTTTCCCGGCGAGAATGAGCTATTTCAATCGGGTTATTTTTCGGATTAAACGGACAAATTCTCCGTTTTTCCGTTTCATCAAGAAATGTATACAGGTAGTCGGGAAACCTACACTGCCGCCGCTGCCCAGGCTAATTCTGCTCCCGTTACGTCTGGTCTACGAAGCTCATTTCCTGATCATCATTGTGACGCGGGCTCTCACCACCCTGTTTTATCGCAATCCCCTGTTTCAGTCCCGTTGTGAAAGCTTCGGACGCGATGTTTCAATCGAAGGACTCCCGTTCGTTAGCGGCCACCTGGAGATCCACATCGGAAATAGCGTGAATATCGGAGGCAGAGTTGCGTTTTTCGCAGGAAGCACGTTCGAGCACCCGCAGCTTGTAATCAAAGACCGCTCCGCCGTAGGCTGGGGCACGGTGATCACGGTAAACAAGGAAGTGATCATTGAAGAAGATGTTATCGTTTCTTACGACTGCCGGATTTCTGACAGTGACGGACACTGCCGGGAGGCCGACTTACGAGCTGCGGGGGCCCGTCCTGCGCCAAACGACATAAGTCCTGTCCGCATATGCCGCCATGCCTGGATTGGGAACGGTTCCCACATCATGAAGGGTGTCACAATTGGAGAAGGCGCCGTTGTGTCAGCAAACAGTGTCGTCGTGACGAATGTCCCGCCTTATACGCTTGCGATGGGAAATCCCGCTGAGATCATACTTCGAAACTTTGGCCTGCCGAGCACAGCGAGGAAAAAGAAGAAGCCGGAGCCTGCTTCGCCGCCGCCTCAGTGAGCTGTATAACCGCCATCCAGTACCAATGTTGACCCGGTAATCCAACGTCCGGTTTCAGCAAGCAAAAATGCGATTGCATTGGCAACATCTCGAGGCTGTCCAATGCCCAACGGGTGCATCCGCTGAATTGCCTGATATTGCTCGTCCGTCAATACCTCACGAAACCGCTGGGCCATCTCGGTGTCGACGTATCCCGGAGCGACACAATTAACACGCAACCCTTCGGGCGCCAATTCCAAAGCGGCACTGCGCACAAATCCCATGAGAGCTGCTTTGCTAGCCGAATAAATGGATATGCCCGCCTGTCCGGCGAGCCCGGCAACGGACGAGAGCAGAACTAAACTGCCGCCGCGCGCCGCACATCCCTTCTGCCGTAACGCCTTAGTCAGCATGATTGCAGTGGTCACATTACTGTGCATTACGGCGTCGATTCTTGCGGTGTTGGCCATTTGTATGCCCGCAGCTCGATGAATGCCCGCACTGTGCACCAGTCCATGCAGCGGTCCCACTTCCGAAACAATTCGCTTCACCCATTCCGGAATAGAATCCGCCTGACAAAGGTCAAAACACTCCACGCGATGATCGCCGTTCTGCATCCGGTTCCGTGTCTCTTCCAGACGGTCCCGGTCGCGGCCGGCAAGAATCACTCTGGCCCCAAGTTCACTAAGGAGGATGGCAGTCTCCCGCCCTATGCCCGACGATGCTCCCGTTACCAGGATCGTACGATCCTGCAAAGTCATCGGATTGATGCTCATGCTTCTTGCCTTTCAGTCATAGCCATTCTTTTCCTATAGTTTAACAGCAGCCCACCGATCCAGGGCGGCTAATCACGCGTGTATCGGATTCATTCAGACTCCAGCCCAGATCCACGGTGATCAGAGCGGGAACAGATAACGACAGTCACAAGCAGCGGCAAAACTCTCGATCAGGAAGGAAACAACACTTGATACCAGATCACACTGGGTGAACAAGCAGTCAGGGAAGAATGGTGTTTGAGTGTACGGGCACCGGTTTCTCCGTTGGCGGTACCCTATTGAGTTTCCTGGTTGTTTATCTTTTTCAGAAGTTCCGGAATCAATCGGTCCGTGAAAATCTTCGCGCCGGCCTGGCCCATGTGAAAGCCATCTGTAAACATGTCCGGGCTGAACTCCCCAGCGCTAACCGGAGCCAGTACGGCCACACCAGCGCGTTGACAGGCCTGGATTGCGACATCGGAATGGTCGTTCGGATCGGCCACCGGCGGAATCACAACCACCAACTTCGCGCCCCGCTGTTCAATGTTCGCTCTCTCCTCGCGCATGCGCTTTTCCACCTCACGGCTCACTAAGTCGGCAGGCGGCGGTTTGATCGCTAGCGGAATGAGATGGGCCCTCAATTCGTTCAGCCCTGGAATGAAGTAGCGTAAGAGGTTCTTACGCAGGTCGGCGCGCAATCCGTAAAACGAACTATACCGGGCAAATAGCAAACCGGCAGCTTCGGTAGGGTGGATGTGAGTGGCGCTTGCCACCTCGAAAATGTCCTGCCCGCGCATTAAATAATATGCAAAGATGGAACCGGCGTATCCGTCCACTGCCATCTGTGTGGGCGTAAGAATCATGACATAAACGTCCGGGTTGCAACCTTCGTCGAAGAGCCGCCGCATGCCGAAATGCCAGTCGAGGTAGGAGGTTTGCACCACGACTAGACTGCGGGCGTCCCAGCCGCCCGACTGGAGTTGGTCGTGCAAGCGAGGGAATTCAACGTCTTCCAGCAACAGGGAGTTGCCATAAAGCAGCACGGTTTTCGGACCCCCGGGTTTGCGTCTAAAACCCTTTACCTCCTCACGCTCCCGGGCGCTCCGGCTCAGTATCCTACTGGAGTGAGTGGCGACAGTCAGTGACGTCCACTCCAGTCCCAGGACGACCGCCACCAGAATCAAGAGCAGGATCAAGCTGGCGCGGATGAAATTCGTTGGCTTTCCGAGAAGGGCGGCGCCAATTTTCTTAGAATTGGAAATAGATGAAGGCATTGGCTTGATTCGCACTAAACAACAAGGTCACTACACTTGCCGCGACGGCACCTGCTACACGGATGTGCCAACCGGCGGTATGCTCAAACAGATATTCCTCTTGGCGCGATTCGAGCGCCAAATCCAAAAAGAACAGCGGAAGCGAAAAGAACGCCAGATATACTGCGGCTGACCCATATTCGGGCCGCCAATTCCATACCGTTGTGCCCTGCAAGAATTGGAATGCGGCGCTCACCGATGGGGCGCGGAAAAATACCAACGCGATACCAACACAATGGAACACCACAATGCGTTTCAGCCACGCTTGAGAAGAAGATAAGGCATTGCGCTCGGGCTGCTTGGTGATCGTCAGCCATCCAAACTTCGACATCAGCTCTTCCATTGCCAGTCCGACTCCGTGAATTAAACCCCACACAATGAAGGTCCAGTTAGCGCCATGCCACAAGCCGCTGAACAGAAAAGTCAAGACCAGAATGATGGTTTCCACTAGGGAGATGTTCTCGATACGGCGCGCTGTTTCGGTGAGGGCCAGCGGGATATAGAGGTAGTCGCGAAACCATGTGCTCAAGCTGATGTGCCAGCGGCGCCAGAACTCCTGCAGGCTGCGCGACAAATATGGCTGGCGGAAGTTCACCATGAAGTGGAACCCAAGTAATTGCGCGGAGCCCCGGGCGATGTCGCTGTATCCGCTGAAATCGCCGTAGATCTGCCAAGCGAACGCGTACATGCCAATCAACAGCGTGGGCAGACTGGCCGGCCCCAGGCGCCCGTCGAAAGCGGCGTTTGCCAACAGGCCGCAGCTATCGGCCACCACGCACTTCCGGAAAAGGCCCCAAAAGATCAGTTGGAGGCCAGAGAAAACTTTTTCGCCGTCGAAGTGGCGTGGGTTCTGAGTTTGCGGCAACAAGTGCGAAGGGCGTTGTATCGGGCCCGCGATCAAGTGGGGGAAAAAACAGATAAATAAGGCGTAGTCAATGAGATTCTTGGACGGCTGCATCCGCTTGAAATAGACATCGACGATATAAGCGAGCGCCTGGAAGGTATAGAAAGAAATTCCTGGAGGAAGCAAGACATCCAAAACCAGTTGCGGAACCTCGATGCCGAAAGCCGCCAAAGCCGTGTGCAGCGACTGAGAGAAGAAGCCGAAGTACTTGAAGAATCCCAGGAATCCGAGGTTAATTGAGACCGAGAAGGTAAGCAGTAATTTACGCTTTACCGAATCGGAGGAGCCAGCGATGGCTAGCGCGCAGTAATAATCGACCAAAGTCGAGATGCCGATCAAGCTCAGGAAACGCCAATCCCACCACCCGTAGAAAAAATAGCTGGCAAGCAGCAACAGCACATTCTGGTGACGGAATCCCAACCGCCAGTAAGCAGTGACAATGAGCCCGAGAAACAATAGGTACAGCGGTGTATCGAAGAGCATAAAACACTAAAATCCAGTCTAGCAGGCAGTTGCGAGGTGGGCCATAATAATGCGTGCGGAAATATGCGGGAATAGGGAGCTTGCGGCCGCCCCTTTTGAGGACCGCGATCCTCCCTGAATCACATGACGCGCTGCGCCTTAAACGATTGCGTTGAAGATACTTGAAGTGTTATGCTACCTCATGTACGCCTGGAAGGATTCCCTTCAGGCATGTGCCTTAATCGAATGCCGCCGACTGAAATTCAAGATAGACTTACGAAGACTTTTCACAAGGTGTTCGGCGATAGCAGCTTGGTCATAACGCCTGACACGACAGCATCGGATGTAGAGGGCTGGGATAGCCTGACACATGTCCGTCTCCTGCTCACCATCGAACGCGAATTCCGTATCCGGATTACGGCTACGGAGGCGGAAAATCTGCGAACGGTCGGCGATCTGATCCAACTTATTCAAACCAAGGCGAATTGATGGATTCAGCGCTCTATTCGGATCTGGCCTGGTTGCCACGGCCGCCAGCCGACTTCAATGCGCGCTGCCTTTCCATTCAGAACAATACAGAAGAGATCGCCCCGCAAATCCGTGCCCTGGCTTCCTTCGGGCTAGATATCAACCAACTGGTTCGGCTCGCAAAAGTCATCGTCAATGCCCGTTCTGCTTCCCGGTCATTGGCTCCGCTGCTTCCGTACCGGCTCGGTTTGATTGTTAATTCAACGCCCGATTTCATTTCGGCGGCGTTGACAGCGACCGCAGCCCGCCACCGCATCGCCTTGGAATGCATCCCCGCCGGGTATGATCAAGCGGTACAGGAAAGCTTGAATCCAGACTCGGCCATCAACCGCTCGGATCCGGATGGGGTCTTGATTGCGCTGGATTGGCGAGCTCTACCATTGATTCCTGCTCCCGGCGAGCCAGAGAGCGCCGAAAAGGCAGTGGAGGCGTCACTCGAACAGATCCGTCTGATTTGCAGCGGTATCCAGCAATACACGAAGGCAACCTGCATCGTTCAGACGCTGGCGCCGCCGCCGGAAAACCTTTTCGGATCGCTGGATCGAGTGCTTCCAGGTTCCCTCCGCTATCTCATCGATGCCGTCAATCGCGGGCTCCGGGATGTGGTTCAAAGTTTTGCAGGGGTGGTTGTCGACGTCGCCGGCATCGCGGAAACCGTGGGCTTGGCCAACTGGCACTGTCCGCGGCAATGGAACATGGCGAAACTGCCGTTCTCTCAGGATTATCTGCCTCTATATGCCGAGTGGGTGTGCCGCGTTTTGGCGGCTCTGCGCGGCACTACCCGGCGCTGCTTGATTCTGGATCTGGACAATACGCTGTGGGGGGGAGTGATTGGCGATGACGGGCTCGGCGGCATTCAGATCGCCCAAGGAGACGCCACCGGGGAAGCCTATCTGGCCCTGCAACGGTATGCTTTGTCGCTGCGGGAACGCGGAGTAGTGCTAGCGGTCTCCTCGAAAAACGAAGACGAGATCGCTCGTTCGCCGTTTCGCCAACATCCCGAAATGATCCTGCGCGAAGAGCATTTCGCCGTTTTTCAGGCCAACTGGAACGACAAGCCATCCAACATTCGAGCCATAGCAGAAGAGTTGTCGCTGGGGCTGGATTCGTTGGTGTTCGTGGACGACAACCCCTTCGAGCGAGAGTTGGTGCGCAAGAGCCTGCCAGAGTTGGCGGTTCCCGAGATGCCGGAGGACCCCGCTCTGTATGCCCGCACGCTGGCCGCGGCTGGCTATTTTGAATCACTGGTCTTCTCTGAGGAGGATCGGAGCCGCGCCGGTTACTATGAAGGCAATTCCCGGCGTTCAACGTTGCTGAAACAGACCACCGATCTCAAAGAATATCTGGCTTCGCTCCAGATGGAAATTGCATTCCAGCCTTTCAATGTGGTCGGCCGCGCTCGCATCGCACAACTTATTAATAAATCGAACCAGTTCAACTTAACCACCAAGAGATATACGGAGGAGGAGGTCGCCCGCGTAGAAGCCAGCCCGGAGTATTTCACGCTGCAAGTGCGGCTGGCCGATATTTTTGGCGACAACGGCATGATTAGCGTGGTCATCTGCCACGAAACATCGGCCTCCCAATGGGAGATAGATCTGTGGTTGATGAGTTGCCGGGTCCTGGGCCGGTGCGTGGAAAACATGGTCCTACGAGAGATTCTGGAACATGCCCGACGCAAAGGCATTCGGAATCTGGTGGGCTCTTACCTGCCCACATCCCGTAACAAGCTGGTCGAACAACACTATCCGAAACTGGGCTTTAGTTTAATCGAAAAGCACGACGACGGAAGCACCGTTTGGACGCTGGATGTAGCTAGTGCGGACGTGCCAGGCGCGCCCATGACCGTAAAATCATCGGAATTCGCGACTGCGGCAACCAAACCTGCGGTCAGTTCGATTCAATAGGCGGTTCCAGGCACCCACCCATGAAAATTTTAGCTGAACGGGACTTTACGCTTGCCGATCAAAGCGGTTTTGCGGCCCTTTCGGGAGACTTTAATCCCCTGCACATGGATGAACTGGCCGCACGCCGGACGGTCTTCGGCACTCCGGTGGTCCATGGAGTCCATCTGGTGCTTTGGGCTCTGGAAAGTTGTTTGGGGACATGCCGCGAAGCCATGGCGCTAGAGAGCTTGTCGGCAAGTTTCAAAGGGGGTACTTTGGTAGGCGATACCGTACGCGTCATCGCCCTCAGCGACGCGCCCGGCCTGCATTTACGAATTCAGCGCGGCCAAACCGAGTTGGTGTCCATTCGCGGCAAGTTGGGCCCCCCCGTTGTGTATCCGGAGACCCTACCTGGGTTAGAGCCGGTCGAGTGCCGGGCGATGGACGCCGCCGATATACCGGATGCCGCGGGAAGCTTACCGTTATCCTATTGCGCCGCGGACGCGAGCCTTATCTTCCCGCAACTTACCGCGGTTCTGCCGCCGTTTCAGTTGGCCGCATTGTTGGCGACCACCAGGCTGGTGGGGATGGAGTGCCCCGGCCTTCACTCAATATACGCTGCGTTCGATTTGTCGTTCGACAAGCAGGCCAGCGGTCCGCCTCGGTTGAATTACCAGGTGGTTCATTCCCGCTCCGGTGCGTTATTTATGGAAGTCCAGGGACCCGGATTTTTAGGGGAATTGGAAGCGATTGTACGGCCTGAGCCCAGCCGTCAGGCGACGGTTGGCCAATTGGCCCATCTGGTGCAATCAGGCGAGTTTTCAGGACAACAGGCCATAGTGATCGGCGGCTCTCGCGGGTTGGGGGAGGTAGCGGCAAAATTGCTGGCCCTGGGCGGCGCGGAGGTAATGATCACCTATCACCGGGGAAAGCAGGATGCCGAAGCGATTGCTGTGGAGATCCAAGCCGCAGGCGGAAAATGCGGCGTCGCGCAGTTCGATTCCAATCGGCCAGTGCCGATCGGATTGCCACAGCCTCCCACACACGTGTACTACTTCGCGACGCCGCATATCGCTGCGGACAAAACAGTGGTCTTCTCGGGAGAGCGATTCGGGGAATACTGCCGGCACTATGTAACCAACTTTGTTCAGACCTTGCTTGCGCTGTCACAAGGTGTCCCCAAATTAGACGTGCTCTATCCCTCGACCATTTTTTTGGATGAACCTCCCGCTCATATGGCGGAGTACTGCGCGGCCAAAGCGGCTGGGGAGGAAACCTGCAAGCAACTGGTCAAACGTTTTCCGGAATGGCGCATGTACTCGCCCCGATTGCCCCGCCTGCACACGGATCAAAACAACGGACTGATACCAGCAGAACTAGAGTCCCCACAGTTAGTGATCCTTCGGCATCTGCGGGCCATGAAACCCAACGTCGCCTAGAAAAAGCGCTTTCGTATCTTTTCATCCAATCGCTACCACGGGGATCGGAGTATTTCCGGCGGAAGGGCTTCTTGGAGGTCTGCTGATAGAGCCGGATGTAGCGGAGATCTTGTGTTTCATGACATCGCGCTGCAGCTTGGAGAACCCACTTCCGACCCGATTGAGCTACGACGCGATGAAGTTTGACATTTTGGCGCAGTTGGAGCGGTATTCGTGAGAACTCTGGCGATAGGCGGCCTTAGCTACGCACCAATTCCTGGAAGAGCCTGTACTACGCCTGAAACAGCACTTCCAGCCGCATGCGCACGCTTAAGTTATCCTCCGGGGATCGATCAATGACACTCCTTCGTTTTGCGTCACGTTACCCTAGTGACAGATACTGGTATTTTCGATGAAAGTTCTTCTGTTGGGGCCTTATCCTCCTCCACATGGCGGCGTGGAGATAAATGTCGTCGCAATTCGGGAATACTTGCGAGCACGAGAGATCTCGTGCCAAGTGGTCAATCTGACACGCCATCGCCGGCAAAATCACGACGGCATATACTTTCCAAATAGTGGAATGGAAGTCATCGGACTGTTGTTGAAGCTCGACTACGATATTGCACATCTGCACATTGGCGGAGACTTGCTGCCTCGAATGCTGCTGCTGGCGCTAGTGATTGGTTGGCTGCCAGGCCGGCGTTCGGTCCTGACATTCCACTCCGGCGGCTATCCATCCTCTGATTTAGGCAGGAAAACTAAACCGTGGTCGCTCGCTGGAATCGCACTACGAAGCCTCGACCGCCTTGTCGGGGTTAACCAGGAACTCGCTGCTTTTTTTGCGAAGCTTGGAGTTCCCCAACGCAAAATCCGGGTCATCTGCCCCTTTGCTGACGCACGCTTCGATGCTCAGATCCCCTTGCCGCCCCACCTGGCTTCCTTCTACGCCGCCCATCGCCCCTTGTTGATTACCGTTTCCGGGTTGGAGCCGGAATACGATCTTCCCCTTCAAATTAAAGCGATGGAAGACATTCTGGCCGTGCATCCAGAAGCCGGATTGGCCATCTTGGGTTCGGGCAGGCGGGAAGCAGAGGTGCGGGCGCTCATTGAATCCAGCTCGTATGCCAAGAGCATCCTTTTGGCCGGGGACATTCCTCACGGGTCGACACTCCGGGCTTTAAGCGAGGCGGATGTGTTTCTGCGTACGACTCTCTATGACGGTGACTCCATATCCGTGCGCGAGGCGCTGGCAATCGGCATTCCCTCCATTGTCAGCGATAATGGAATGCGGCCTCCAGGCCTGCACCTCTTCCCCATTGGTGATCGCGAAGCACTGGTACTCAAAGTACTGGATGTTTTGCGAAACCCTAAGCCAAACGCAGAGACTGCCGTTGAGGCATTCAGCAAAGGTCTCGACGAATTGTATGAGTTATACAGCGAGCTCCTCTGAACCTGTCGCATAAAGTCATACGTTGGTATCACTTGCGCGTTTGTCACCCCGCCCTCCACGGATAAGGCCGGTGGAATGATTCGGGTGCCTCCGTCACCAGGAAATAGGCCATGGCCCAGTAAAAGATGTAGTAAAATCGAGGTTAATGTTTACCTCCCTTCAATGTCGGATTCTAACGTGGTTCGCTCCGCAGGGTTCGATGTTATGCGATGGAAGCGCTTACATAGGCAAGTCAAAACTGGCTGTTCTACTGGGAAGTGACATCTTCTCCACGATTACAGGCAAAGTTGTTATCGACTTTGGCTGCGGCGATGGCGAACATACCGTGGAAATGGCGCAGAAGGGCGCCAAGAGGGTCATTGGTCTGGATATTCGGGAGAGCGTTTTAACGGTAGCAAGACAAAAGGCGGCTCAAGCTGGCGTTACAGACAACTGTGTGTTTGCAACCTCGACCACCGGACTTGCCGACTATGTTGTTTCACTGGACGCGTTTGAGCATTTCTCTGAGCCAGGGGAGATCCTAAATATTATAAACTCGCTCTTGAAGCCCCAAGGCGAGGTGCTGGCTAGCTTCGGCCCAACCTGGTATCACCCTTTGGGTGGCCATTCCTACTCGGTTTTTCCGTGGTCTCACCTGCTATTTACCGAGAAAGCTTTTATGCGCTGGCGGGCTACTTATAGTTCAGATGGGGCAACCTGTTTTGCCGAGACGTCCGGAGGACTGAATCAGATGACCATTGCAAGGTTCAAAAAGGTGGTCGCAGCAAGCCCCTTTGAATTCGCCTCCCTGGAGCTTGTACCGATCAGGAAATTTCGGAACTTTCATAACCGGTTCACCCAGGAGTTTCTCACATCCTATGTACGCTGCCGTCTCCGCAAACGATCGAAATAGCATACATGCAAGCGTCTTCGCCTTCAAAACACAATGGTCTGGATAGTTCTGTTTACACTTGGAATTGCCTTCGTTCTGTATATCCTGTTTGGATATCCGGTTTTGTTATACATTCTTGCATCGCGGAATGGCAAACCGGTACGGCGCGAACCTTCCATAAAGCGCTTGTCGCTGTTGATCGCTGTCCATAATGGTGAGCGGTTCGCTGAGGACAAACTGCGGTCGATCTTCGAATTGAACTATCCGGCCAGCGAAATGGAAGTGATCCTGGCCTGTGACGGTTGCACGGACGCAACCGAAGAGATAGCCCGCCGCGTGGGCGGCAATCGTGTGCGTATTTTGCCCTTGCCGCACGGAGGCAAAGCCGTGGCGCTTACCGAGGCGATGAAGGTTGCCAGCGGCGAAATCTTCGTATTTACTGACATTCGTCAGAAACTCGACCCCGATTGCCTGCGCTATCTGATGGAGTCATTTGCCGATCCGGAAGTAGGCGTGGTGAGTGCAAAGCTAGTGATCTTGGATGGAACATCGCGCGGCGAGCAGGACGTTGGGATGTACTGGCGTTATGAATTCTGGTTGCGTACTCAGCTCAGCCGGCTGGACTCTTTCTTTGGGGCAACTGGAGCCTGCTATGCCATGCGCCGCGAGTTGACAGTGCCTATCCCGGCCGGGATTCTTCTGGATGACATGTACGAACCCCTGGCGGCGTTTTTCCGGGGATACCGGCTTATCGCCGATGACCGCGCACGGATCTATGATTATCCAACCAACCCGGAAGCGGAATTTCACCGCAAGGTGCGAACGCTGGCCGGCAACTACGAGATCATCGCCGCCTATCCTGGCTTACTCGGACCACGGAACCGTCTGTGGTTCCACTACATTTCCTATAAGTTCGGCCGCCTGCTGCTCCCAGTGGCCGTATTGCTCATCGCGGTTGCCAGTTTCGGACTCCCGGCCCCCTGGCGGGAGGCTGCGGTCGGCGGTCAGTCCCTTATGTATGCGCTGGCGCTGGCTGATCCATTGCTGCCGGATGGTTCACTCTTCAAGCGGGTAACTTCCATCCTGCGCACATTTTTCGTGCTCATGATCGCCACCATCGTTGCTTCGCGCATCCTGTTTCAAGGTTCGGGGAAAGATCTGTGGAAGCCAACAACCACACAGCCCAAACGCTAGCAGCGGCCTCTTTGGCGGAGGCAAACAGCGTTTGTAGTAAACTGGAATTTGCCGCCACCGAGGCATTCGGGATTCCATTCTGACCGACATTCCCCATCCTACCGCCACCCCGACATGCGAAGTCTGACAGAACTCACATTCCGGCTCCGGCAGGAGCTGGCAAATGCCGCACTGGCGGTGATACAACCAGGTCTTGGAGACGTCGAAATCCCTACTCCCTTACCCGGTCTCCCGGAACCATGCGCGGTTGCGGCGCGGCTGCAGGGCACGCCCTACGCCCGCCAGGTTGTAGAACTGGCGCAGCAGATCGTTACGGGCCAACTCCCCGTGCTTGGGCTTCGACTGGATATCGGTAAAGACATCCGGTGGCGCAAAGACTATGTTGGCGGCATAGAAACACATCCTGTGTATTTCCGCCGCATTCCCTATCTCGATCCCTCCCTCACCGGAGACCATAAAATAATCTGGGAAATGAGCCGCCACCAGCATCTGGTCCTGCTTGCCCAGGCGTATCTGATCGAGCAACTTCCGGAATATCTGACAGAGATACAGCGGCAGCTTGAGAACTGGATGGATGCCAACCCGTTTCAACGGGGCATCAATTGGACCAGCGCCCTGGAAGTTGGCTTCCGTGCGCTGTCGTGGATTTGGATCTATCATTTCATCGGCGGTGAGTGGACAACCGCGTTCCGGCGGCGGTTTCTGAACGCTCTCAATCAGCACGGCCTGTATCTGGAATACAACCTTTCGGTTTACTTCTCTCCCAATACGCATTTACTCGGTGAGGCGCTCGCTCTCTACGCGTTGGGGCGTCTGATGCCGCAGTTGCCCCGGGCCAGGAGTTGGGAGGAAACCGGAGCATCCTGGGTGCGCCGGGAAATGGGCAACCAGGTATTGGAAGACGGCGCCCACTTCGAACAATCGGCCTACTATCATGTGTACGCAACCGACATGTTCCTGTTCTTCGCGTCGCTGGCGAAGCCAGATAGCGCATATCTGCAGCGTCTCGCACGCATGGCGGACTATCTCGATCACCTCATGGGTCCGAGCCGCATCCTGCCACTGTTTGGAGATGACGATGGCGGACGCATGTTTCATCCCTACGGCACCCGGACGGAATTCGGACGCGGGACATTGGCCGCATGTAGCGCTTTCTTAAATGGTGGCCAATACCTTGGAGCACGTGAGGATTTGTATCCCATGGCGGCCTGGTGGTTGGGACCACGGGTCTTCGATCTTGCAGAGACGCCTCCAAGGACATTTGTTTCCACGCTTTTCCCGCAAACTGGGATGGCCTCGCTTTTTCAGGCAAACTGCCAGGCTCTCATGGACGTGGGCGAATTCGGCGCGCTAACGGCCGGACACAGCCACGCCGATACGCTCAGTTTGATTATCCGGCGCGGCGCGGAGGAAATCCTCATCGATCCCGGCAGCTATACCTACATGGGGGATCCCGTCTGGCGGAATCACTTTCGCGGATCGGCGTTTCACAACACAGTGACCATTGACGGCCTGCATCAGGGTGAGTTCGGCGGGCCGTTCTCGTGGCTGAGCCGCCCTTCGGCCTTGCTGATCTCGTTTGAGCCCACCATGGTTCAGGCGTCGTGCAGTTTTTCCGGATTCACGCATCGGCGGACGGTGACGTTTGAAGATCCATCGTTGCTAACCGTTGTGGATGAAATTTCAGGCCCTCCCGGAAAACATCTGGTCGCCTGGTTTTGGCACTTCGGCATCCCCGCCGGCGAGGCCCAACGGATCATTCGACTGGACCCCGGCTTGAAAGTAACATGGGAAGAAGGCGGCCAATACGGCTGGCGTTCTCCGGCACTTGGCATTCGAGAGCCAGCGCCCGTTGCCGTGGCGCAAGTCGAAACGGAGTTACCATGCAGGCATGAAACTGAGTTTCACCTCGGTTAATCCGGCATCTTTCTCCGCCCGTAAGCGGGGCCCCCGGCAGAACCGTTAATTGCATATTCCTTGCGGCTAAGTTAGGGTTGGATCGACGGTACCATGGCGGATGAGCACTCCGCGTGGGATAATGCTAGAGAGCAATCATGAGTAGTCAAACTCAAACTGTAGCAGTGTTAGGCTTAGGATACGTAGGCTGCGTTACGGCAGCTTGCCTGGCGCGCTTGGGACATAACGTAATCGGCGCCGACCGGGACGAAATTAAGGTGCGGAACATCCAAGCCGGTACGGCTCCTTTCTATGAGCCTGGTCTGGATGAAATTGTCCGCGCAGAAGTTGCCGCCGGCCGGCTGAGCAGCACAACCTCAACGGCCGAGGCGATCGCCAATGCCGATGTCGCGTTGATCTGCGTCGGCACGCCATCGGAGCGTAACGGCAATCTCAGCCTCGATCAAATGCGCCGGGTCAATGAAGACATTGCTCAGCATTCCGCCAAGCGTACGAAACCACTGGTTGTAGCGATTCGGAGCACGGTTTTCCCAGGCACTTGTGAAGAGGTTGTGATGCCTGTGTTCAAGGAATACAGCAATATATCGGTGGTTTCCAATCCTGAATTCCTGCGTGAAGGCACAGCTGTGCGCGATTTCGTGGAGCCATCCCTGATTGTGGTGGGTGGTTCGAACAAAGCTGCAGTTGAAACCGTGGCGATGCTTTATGCTCCGCTGGGTGTAGAATGCTGCCTGGTCTCTTTGCGCACGGCCGAGTTGATCAAGTATGCCTGCAATGCGTTCCATGCGGTGAAGATTTCCTTTGCCAATGAAATCGGCGCTTTGGCGGACCGGTTGGACATTGATGGCCATGAGGTGATGCAGACACTGTGCCAGGATAAGCGCTTGAATATCTCAACGGCATATATGAAACCGGGTTTCGCCTTCGGCGGTTCTTGTCTGCCTAAAGATCTGCGTGCTCTCACGTACCGCTCAGCTCGGCTTGATCTGCAGTTGCCGTTTCTTGAATCGGTGTTGGACAGCAATCAGAGCCACCTGCGCCGGGCCATTGACGAAGTTCTGTCCTTGCCTCAAGCACGAATCGGAGTATACGGTTTGGCGTTCAAGGAAAACACGGACGATCTGCGCGAAAGCCCCGTGGTTGCGCTGCTTGAGAACATGATCGGGAAAGGGCGAGACATTAAGGTGTTCGATCCCCATATCCGGCTGGAATCCATTTTCGGCAGCAACCGGAATTTCATTCTCAATGCGATTCCTCACATCGCCCGGTTAATGGAACCGGAGCTGGAAGGATTGCTGGAATGGGCCGATCACATTGTTGTTGCCCAGAATCCGCCAGCGGCAATTGCGGCGCGGATTGAGGCAAGCGGGAAGCCGGTTATCGATCTCGTCGGTTGCCGGATCGGGCAGGCCGCCGCTGGCAACGTCTCCGCCAAAACACTGACTTCGGTGAACGGGTAATCCGCTCTTATATGAGCAGAGCCTTTGAAGAGTCCGCCGCGTTCTGTTTTGGGGATATAAAAGTATGGCTATAAACAAAACGCCGCTGCTACCCGGCCAGTCTCCTGCATTTGCTGCTGGCGCTGGCCTGCCATTTAACGCTAAGGCTGCGTCCACAGCATCCACTCTTTCTTCCAACTACTCCAATCCATTTGAATCCATTCTGATGGTCTTCGCTGTGCTCCTGCTTGTCAACCATCTTGGCAGGCCTTTCGAGCATATTCTTATCGGCATGCGCATTCCCGCGGTTCTTTGCGTTCTGGGGGCCATCGTGACCGTCGCTAGCTGTCTTTCCGCGTTCAAGACAACTCCCGGCAAGATGTTAGCCTTATGGCTCATCTGGATGGTCCTTATCCTCCCACTCAGTTACTGGAGAGGCGGCAGTCTCAGTTATGTCGCGTATTTCGTTGCGTTCTGGGTGGTGTTGTATATGATCATCGCCTGCGCTCCTAAAAGTTTCGGTCAACTAAAACTGCTGTATCTGGTGATCGCAATTGCAGCGCCCGCCAACATCCTCATTGCGGGCCGTTTTGACAATCAAATACGCTTTGACATGGAAGGCACTTTCGGTAATGCCGACGATGCGGCCATTTTGGCCGGGTTCGCCATCCCGTTTTGGCTGTTTTTGACCAGCCGCTGGCCCATGTTTCTGCGTGTGCTCTTCGCACTTTCCGGTACGATCTTTCTGCTTCGCGTCATTATTATGACCGCAACCCGCTCCATGTTGATCTCGCTGTTCTGTATGTTTTTAATCTGGTTCTGGCGCACCAGTGTACTCTATAAAATTTCCGGAATCATGATTACGGCCGTTGCAAGTATTGCGCTGATTACCACGGCACCGCAGTCCGTTCGAGACCGATTGGCAACAACATTCGAAGCTTTTACCACCGATAGGCTACGTGCGGCAGACGACGAAGCTTCAGGCTCCGCAATCATGCGGCGCGAATTACTGATGGATGGCCTCAAGACTACTCTCAAATATCCGATCTGGGGAGTGGGACCCGGCCAGTTCACAAGTTACCGGTGGAGTGCGCTCAGCACTAGCGATAGCCCGAAAGCCGGAATAAAGACGCACAATACTTACGTACAAGTAGCGGTTGAAAGTGGTATTCCAGCATTATTGTTCTATCTCGCTTGGGTCTGGACCACATACAGAGCCATAGCCAGAGTTAGAAAAGCCGCCGCCTCGAAAGCTACTCCCGGTTTGGAGCTTGGATTTGAGATGGCTTCCTATCTGGAACTGGCGTTGGTGTTTTTCGCGGTTACGGCACTCTTTATGACGATGGAGACCCATCCTTATATGTTTATCATGGCAGGAGCGGCAGTTGCGGTCGAACGGCTAACGCAAGCTGAATTAGGCCGTTTCAAGGACGCTCAGCGGACAGTTCCTTCCAGAATTTCATTAGCTCCCAGCACCGCCGGACTGCGATGAGCATCAAGAAACGGCAGATGCCACCTCTGACAGGCATTCGATTTTTCCTTGCCCTGTGGGTGGTTGTCTATCATCAAACCGGTACGGACTCGCTCTGGTTCCAACAACTTCATCTGGCCCAGCCGGCCATGTCCATGCTCCGGACCGGCTATACCGCAGTGAGCATGTTTTTTATCCTCTCCGGCTTTGTTTTGGCATATAACTACGATTTGGGCGCGCGTTGGACCGAGCGTGAACGCTGGCGTTTTGCGATCGCTCGTTTTTCACGCATATACCCGGCTTACTTTCTGGGGTTGTTGTGTGTCGCTCCGCTGCTGGCATACCGGATGACGCGACACTTTTCACCTGGTGAGGTTGGTTCCGAAGCCTTCGCTGGAGTGTTAAACGTCCTGCTGCTGCAATCCTGGCTCCCGCAAACCGCCCTCAGTTGGAATGATCCGGGCTGGTCACTGTCGAACGAAGCCTTCTTCTATCTGAGCTTCCCTTTTCTGGGAGTATTGCTGTGGCGTACTTCCACTCCGCGCGGCTTCATCGCCTGGATGGCAGGGCTATGGGCTTTGTCTCTGCTTGCGCCGGCGTGGGCCATCTGGCGCCAGGTGCCCGGTTTCGGAGATGTGACGGCCGACATGGCTTTGATGCCCCCGGTTCCTTTATGGTCCTACGTTGTCCGGTACAATCCCCTAATCCGGCTGGCGGAGTTTGGCGCCGGTATTCTATTGGGCCGCCTTTTCCAATGGCTCCAGATCAACGGCACACGACTGGATGGGCGCGGATACTGGCTCTATCTTCCTGGACTAGCCCTGGCACTCTTGCTTACGGCCTCGGCACAATGGATTCCCTATCCACTCTTCCACAACGGTTTGCTCATGCCCGTTTACCTGTGCATTATACTTGGGTTTGCCCTTTCCGGCGGCTTGGTGGCACGCTGGTTGTCCACCCCGGCCGCAGTCTTTCTGGGAAACGCCAGTTACTCCATGTACATCCTTCACGTACCAATCTACGGCTGGTTGAGCATCTTATGGAGACGGCTTCTGTTGCAGGAAACCAGCGGTCCAGTGTGGCAAGCCGTTTACATTTCGTCCGTTGTGGCAACATGTGCGCTAGCCTTCAAGTTTGTGGAAGAGCCTATGCATTACTGGCTCAAACGAAACCTCAATCAACGCCTGGATAGTTCTTCTAGAACAGTGCCGGTTGCTTAAAGCCACGCCGGAACTCATCAAAACTCAACACGGGAAGGGATTCACGAAGTTCCCGCCGCACGAACGATTCCGCAATCCCGGTCAACGCCGCTGGCGGAACATTCGGATATGTTTTTGCACGCCTGTAAACTGGCCCTCACCATCGTTGCGAACTGTTCGGTCCCCACAGTTCCAGAAATGTGCCGGTCCGGCTCCGTACGCAGATAATCCTCATACCGCAAAGATTGCTCCAGGCCGAAGGCGTGCGTCTCCATGCATTTTTGCTCACGTAACTGCCGCGCCGCAGCCCTGCTGCTTATTTCGAACGTATACGAAACCGGAATATTTTCTTTCATCGGCGGTCGTCGCTATGCTATGCTAACTAGGAATTTAAAGTCCAAGATCAAGACGGATACGCTGGCCTAGCTGACGGATGACGGCGACGATGTGGAGGAATGTTTTATGCGGCCAGACGAAAGAACTCCCATTCTGGAGCCCCGCCAGGGCGCTCCGTTTTTATTCGAGCTTGCCCGTGGAATGGAACGGAAGCATGTGCGCGGCAGTACGCGGCTCATCGGGTTGTTAGGCGCATTGGGCATGCTGGACCGACCGGCATTGCTCGCGATTTCGGATTCCCTTCAAATTGAATTTCCACTCGCGCGGACCCCTTGGGATCAGCGGGATCTCGACAACTACGAAATCGAATACATTGCCAGTTTCGCGGCGTTGGCCCAAAAGCTGCCGTCTCCAGTCACCTTTATCGACGTTGGCGCCGACATTGGGATTTTCGCTTTGAAGATGTTTGCGAAGTGCCCGGGCATTCAAAGAATGATTACCTTCGAGCCCAATCCGGAAGGATATAGCTGGCTGCTGCGAAATCTGGCCCGTTTGCCCCTTCCCGCCGAAGCGGTGTGCCTCGGAGTGGCTGATTTTGAAGGCGGCGCCCGGCTGGTCACTCCGGAAGGCGGGGATTATGCGGCGAACTACCTGCAGCGATCCAACGAAGGTCCAATCCGCGTTACCACGCTCGACGCCTACCAAATACGTGGCGCGAACGTGTGTTTGAAGATCGACGTGGAAGGCGGGGAGGCGGCAGTGCTGCGCGGCGCCGCGCAAACTATCCAATCAGCCAAGAGCGTCGTCATCGGACTGGAAGCGCACCCCAAAGTCTGTAAGCGGACAGGATCGGACCCGGTGGAGTGTTTGCGGTTGCTGCAATCCTGGCATCCCTTTGAGGTGGTTGTTTCCGAGACGGGCGTTTCCCTGGATTCGAGCCGGCCGGTTTTCGAGCAGATAGAACCGAACCAGATTTACAACCTGGGTATTTTTGACTAAAACGGCGACAGGTCAATTTTCGCCCAGAAAGTAAACCGCCGCCCAATCAATTCGCCGCTTTAGCGCTCTCCCGTCTCAGCGCCACCAATCGATGGATCAGGT
>CAIRSA010000268.1 GCA_903881085.1 uncultured Acidobacteriia bacterium | reverse complement strand
TCGGAGCATCGCTCCGTCCCCATTCTTCTCGGAGCATCGCTCCGTCCCCATTCTTCTCGGAGCATCGCTCCGTCCCCATTCTTCTCGGAGCATCGCTCCGTCCGCTTGATGACCTAAAACGCGTACAACACAGTTGCCGCAATCTCTTCGGGAGCCCCGACCGTTGCACCGACTTCTTCTTCCTTCTTGATCTGGCGGCACATAATGCCGGTATCGCTAAGGTAGACTTCGAATTCGGCCGGACGCGGCAGCGACCCTTGAATGAGCGCTTCCGACAGCGGATCTTCGATGTACTTCTGCAGCGCCCTGCGCAGAGGACGCGCACCGTAGCTGCGGTCGGCACATGTCTTTTCCAGAATGTACTTGGCCGCATCGGGCTGCAGATTGATGTGTATCTGCTTGGCTGCCAGGTTCACGTTCACCTGCGCCACCAGCAGATCCATGATCTGGATCAGTTCTTCGTCCACCAGCGAGGTGAACAGAATCACTTCGTCCAGGCGGTTCAGGAATTCCGGGTTAAACGCCCGTTTCACTTCACCCATCACCTGGTCTTCGATCTTCACCGGGATGCCCGTGTTTGACGGCGCCGAGAAGCCCATCTGGCCCTTCTTATCGAGGAACCTCGCGCCGAGATTCGAGGTCATCACGATGATGGTGTTCTTGAAATCCACCGTGTTACCCAAACCATCGGTCAACTGGCCGTCTTCAAACACCTGCAACAGGATGTTGTAGATGTCCGGATGAGCCTTTTCGATTTCGTCAAGCAGAATGACCGAATACGGATTGCGCTTCACTCGCTCGGTCAACTGGCCGCCCTCTTCATAACCCACGTAGCCGGGAGGCGAACCGATCAACTTCGAAACCGAGTGCTTCTCCATGAATTCGCTCATGTCGAAGCGGATTAGCGATTTTTCGCTGCCGAACAGGAATTCGGCGAGCGCGCGGGCGACTTCGGTTTTGCCGACGCCGGTGGGGCCAAGGAACAGGAATGAACCAGCCGGGCGCTTCGGCGACTTCAAGCCGGCGCGCGAACGGCGAATGGCGCGGGCCAGCGCGTTGATCGCTTTGTCCTGCCCAACAATGCGGCGATGCAGCTCTTCTTCAATGCGCAGGAGCTTGGTGATCTCCTCTTCCTTGATGGAAGTCATCGGCACGCCGGTCCAGCGGGCGACTACGTCTTCAATGTCGTCTTTGGTGACAACGCCGGTGGACGTATCGTCGAGGTTGTACTTTTCACGTAACTGGCGCAGGTTTTCGCGCTCCTTGCGTTCTTCGTCGGAATAGAACCGCGCCTTCTCAAATTCATGATTGGCGATGGCGTTTTCCATGCGGTGCACAATGAACTTGATGCGCTTCTGGATGTCGGCCACATCGGACGGCAACGTGGTCTGGCGCAGCTTCACGCGCGCGCCCGCTTCGTCGATCAGATCGATGGCCTTGTCCGGCAGGAAGCGGTCCGGAATGAAGCGGCTGGAAGTGTAGACTGAGGACTCGATCGCTTCGTCCGTGTACGCTACGGCATGGAACTTCTCGTAGCGTTCTTTGATTCCGTAAAGGATCTTCACCGCGTCGAGTTCATTTGGTGGCGGAACCTTCACGGCCTGGAAGCGGCGTTCCAGCGAACGGTCTTTCTCAATCGACTTCCGGTACTCGGCAGGCGTCGTCGCACCGATGCACTGAATTTCGCCGCGTGAGAGCGCGGGTTTCAAAATGTTGGCGGCATCGAGCGAGCCTTCCGCCGAGCCAGCGCCAACCAGGGTGTGCAACTCATCGATAAAGATGATTGCGTTCTGGTTTTCCATCAACTCTTTCATGATGGTCTTCAGGCGCTCTTCGAACTGTCCGCGATACTTGGTGCCGGCCACGATCAGGCTCAGGTCAAGCGCCAGAATGCGCTTGTCAGCCAGAAAGCTGGGTACGTCGCCATCGGCGATCTTCTGTGCCAGGCCTTCCACGATGGCCGTCTTGCCGACGCCCGGTTCACCGATCAGCACCGGATTGTTCTTGGTGCGGCGGCACAGGATCTGCACCACGCGTTCCAGTTCAAAATCGCGGCCGATCAGCGGATCGAGCAGGCTGTCCATGGCGGCCTGGGTCAGATCGCGGCTGAACTCATTCAGCAGCGAGCTTTCCTTGGGACGGCTGGACGACATTTTCTCAGAGCTCGACCGGGCGATCTCTTCGCGCACCTGGCTCAGACGCAGGCCGCGCTCATGCAGAATCTCAGCGGCGAAGCATTTCTCTTCGCGCAGCAGACCCAGCAGCAGATGCTCAGTGCCGATGTGCTTGTGGCTGAGACGTTCCGCTTCTTCCGCTCCGTAGGCGAGCACTCGTTTGCACTCGTGGCTCAAAGGCAGATCGACAGAGGTCGAGACCTTTTCGCGCATAGTAGTGTGCGCTTCGATCTGCTTGCGGATGGATTCGATAGCGGCGTGGGAACGCAGAAAACGGTTTGCCAGCGCCTTATCTTCACGGATAAGACCCAGCAGCAAGTGCTCCGTTTCAATGTAAGGGCTTCCGAATTGCGACGCTTCGTAGCGGGCGAAAAAGATCACCCGGCGCGCCTTTTCTGTATATCTTTCAAACATAGGTTTTCGTCAACCCTCCGTTTTCAAGCTTGAGAACGCGGTCACAGGACCGCGCAAATGCCGGATTATGTGTAACGTAGATGGATGTCAGTGAATGATTGCGGTGCAGTTCAGCGAGCAGGTTTTGAATCATCTCGCCCGTCCTGGCGTCGAGGTTGCCGGTAGGCTCATCGGCGAACAGAAACTTAGGGTTGCCCGCCAGTGCGCGGGCCAATACGACGCGTTGCTGTTCCCCACCCGAAAGTTCACCAGCCCGGTGATGTGCGCGGGCTTGTAATCCGACTTCATCCAGCCTCGCATTGGAAACCTTGGCCGCTTCCTCTTCCGATACTCCGCGGATCAGCAACGGCATCATGACGTTTTCGCGAGCTGTGAATTCCGGTAGCAGATAGTGAATCTGCCACACAAAACCCAGCTCCCTGTTGCGGAAATCCGCCAGTTCAGCCTCGGAAAGTGCCCGTAGGTCTCTCTCTCCGAAGTATATCTTACCGTCCGTTGGCCTGTCTAGGCCGCCCAATAGATGTAGCAATGTAGACTTTCCGCTTCCCGACTCCCCGACCAGGGCCAGCCGCTCCCCTGTATGGACTTCTAGGTTCAGATCGGCAAATATGGTCAAAACCTCTTGGCCAGAGGTATATTTTTTTGCGAGTTTTACGGTGCGGATCGCAGGACGTGCCACTGATTCAAGGTTACCAGACTGTTCGTTTAATCACTCATCGTTTTTTATCAGTGTCCATCTGTGTGGATCGGTGGTTGATTTCAAAGGCTTGAGCCACGGATGCACTCGGATGGACACGGATAACCGACCGGCCGAGGGGCTGAAGAGAATCACTGGAAATGTGTTACAAGTAGTAAAAATGGATGCCACGCTTACTAACCTGGACGAAGCTGCCTATCACGCATTGCGCGCTCGCGCAGTTGTGGAGGGCCGGTCAGTCGACGCGTTGATGAATGACGCCATCGCAGCATACCTCGCGCGACCATCCATCAGCCGCACATCCAGCCTGCGCCAATTGCGTCCGGAGCCATATCCCGCCGGGAATGAACGCCTGAGTATGGAGATCGACGAGATCGTCTACGGAGCCAGATAGCACCTATCGGCGTATACTGAAAAAGTGGATATTGAATGGGATCCTCGAAAGGCCGCTGCCAATATTAAGAAGCATGACTTGGATTTCTACGAAGCGGCCACTGTTCTCGATGATCCGCTTGCGACAACGTTTCCAGATCCGGATCATTCGCGCCCAACCGAACAAAGGTTTGTGACAATTGGGTTGTCAAATCAAGGACGTCTGCTAGTTGTCTGCCACACATAGCAGGATATGATAGTTCGAATTATTACCGCAAGATTTGCCACAAGGCATGAAAGGAGGTTTTATGAAGAGGGGTAGCCAATCACCAAAGGACGACATCCGTCCCGAATACGACTTCGCTTCCATGCAGGGCGGGGTGCGCGGTAAGTATACTAAGCAGTATCGCGCCGGAACGAACCTTGTGCTTATTGAACCTGCTCTCGCGCGGGCATTTCCTAATGACGCAGCGGTCAATGCAGCCCTGCGGGTAGTCTTGGAGGCTTCTAAGCTTGTGAAGCCGCCTCGAAAAGCCGCGCAACCGAAGACCAGGTAGAATTGTGGCAATAGCCGGGATGCAGTGCCGCATTAAATCTTGCGGTAGCATGGTAAGAATCCCATGGCACTCACCGCAGGTTCCCGGCTCGGTCCCTACGAAATCACCGCCCCGTTAGGCGCGGGCGGCATGGGCGAAGTGTAAAAAGCCCGCGACACGCGCCTTGACCGCTCCGTGGCTGTCCAAGTCCTGCCCGCCCACATCGCCACTCGCGACGACCTGAAAGCCCGCTTCGAACGCGAAGCCCGCGCCGTGGCTTCGCTGAACCATCCCAACATCTGCACGCTGTTCGACATCGGCAATCAGGACGGCGTCAGCTTCATGGTGATGGAGCTGTTGGAAGGCGAGACCCTTGCCGCACGCATCGAGCGCGGGCCTATCGCCGTCGATTCAGCCG
>CAIRSA010000267.1 GCA_903881085.1 uncultured Acidobacteriia bacterium | reverse complement strand
TCGTAGATTCCTGCTCGTTCTCCTTCGTTGCAGGCTACCGCAGGCAGAACAAGTCGTGGATGCCAAGCCGCTGGAGCCTATCCTTTCACCAACCAACTTCACCTCAACATCGCGGCTGGTATCACAGCAAACGTTCTGCAAACATGAAACGGCTTCACCTATCACTAGCATCGACAGTCAGACTACTCCTGATAGTGGCTTTGGTCACAGGATGCCGGAAGGAGTCTGTCAAGTCTGTCGCGGAAACTGCAACTGCGCCCCATGTTATCGGTGAGATCGATTATCCGGCAATGATTGAGGGTTCCCTAAAGGGCACTACGCTGAGGGTCGAGTGCCTTCTCAACACCGACGGAACCAAAGATATTGTGGTGTCCTATCGCTGCAAGTCATCAGACCTTCAACCTCCGAATATTGATTGGTCACGCCTTGCGAAGGGCCTATACCTGAATGAGAATGGCCTCCAGGAATCAACTGAAAGTAGTGTTCACTATTACACTGTGGAAGGAATCACACCCAGCCTTGCATTGGACATGTTGAGTGAGCGGGTTGATGACCCTCCACGTTGGTATATTGATCCGGTAGGGGTCCGGAGAGCCAAATCACAACAGGGCAGCATTCCGCCGACCACACCACATTGAGAGCAATAGTAAGATGCGAATTCCGTCGATCCTAGTCTTTGCACTGGTTTGCGCAGGTTGCGCTTCCCAGCATGAAGGGTTATACCTCGACCACGACAAGAGGGTAATGCGCTTAGATGGCCGGGCGCTAACGGAAAGCGAATTGGATGCATTATTGCACGATTCCTCAACGCCCGAGATGCGAGTCACAGAAATCGAAAACGGGAAAAGAGAGCATGGAACGCTTACTGACCTTCGGATTGCGCAGAAGTTCGCCGAGAAGATTGTTACTGGAATGATGGCTAGAATCCGCCCCATAGAACCTGAACCGTCCCGGAAGTGACTCTCCAATGTGCACTCGTGAACTCAATCATGGCTAGCAACCACTCGATGAAGAACTTTATGAACACATCACGGTCTATCCTGTGCGTTGCTGCATGGCTTGCGCTTATCGCATGCACGCCCGTTCGAAGCGCGAGTGAGGCCTTGCGCATTCAGAATACCGAGGGACTGTGGACAGAGTCACTTCATTACAAGGGCTCAACCCCACGATTCCATTATTTTGACCAACATTACTTCCCTCCGTTTCCCATGTTCTTCTGGCAGGATTTTGAGCGAACCTTCAAAGTTCCAAAGAATGAACTGGCAGTTCCCAACACACTGTATTTTGACGGCCCGTCCGGGAAGGGGGGGCAAGCCAAGGAGGTTCGAATTGTGGGACCTCCGTATCTACTTGAGTCGAGAAAGGAACCTATAGAACGGCCTGATGAATGGCGAAATAGCCATCGTGGCCTGCCAAATGCCGAACCAGGCAGTGGTGCTAGCCGGCGTGGCACTGTTGTCCTGAAGCCAGAACCCGGCACCGCCGGTGGCACACCTTAACATTCTGCAAAGAAATGAGCCATATTGCTGCAAGCGCCTCCATACTCGCCGTTTGGATCTCCTGTTCTTGTTCGGTTGCCCGGCGTCACGAGCGGGTATCCCCATTGCGAGAGCCACAAGCGCAAACATCTTCATTGCCGGAACCCCAAAGGAAAATGTCTACATTACCGGAGCCTCAAGCGGAGAAACGGAATCAGGCCGTTCGACTTCTCCAGGCCATCTACGTGAGGCCCAGTGATTTATGTATCGATCCAAGTGCCAGTGAGTTTGAGCCGATACAGACGCCGAAGAAACTTCAGGATCGTTTGGAGGTGATTAGAGCAGTTGAAGGTGACGTCAACTTCACATTCGATGAGGTTCAAGATCAGCTTGGTACGACAGCACGAATAGAGGGGGTCCTGAATCGTAAGTCCGGCAGTGTCCGGTATAGGCGGAATGAGCCCAATTATGGGGATGAACCCATTCAACTTCACTTACTCGGTAACTTTGGAAACCCGACGAGATCCTTTTTTGTTCTGCACGATGCAGCCAGTAGCCATTGCTATGACCACTTTATCCATGAGGATTCAAAAGTCGGTTCCTCCATGACGAGAACCGGTAGGATAGGTGAATAGCCGCAGAACAAGGCGTCGCGCCGAATGCCCGATAAGCTCCACAAACGCCAATCCAACCACAGCCCAACCGCCGGTCATCGGCGGACTTGAGCGTTCTGCCCCCAAAACTTAGATGAGACCCGCACACAAGACCGCTCTGCTGTTCGGACTACCCGCGCTGACCATGTGATGCGCGCGGGCGCCTCGTCGCGCTGCGGCACGGCACGGCCGGCCGGGGCCGGGGCTGCGGCG
>CAIRSA010000266.1 GCA_903881085.1 uncultured Acidobacteriia bacterium | reverse complement strand
GGTTGATTCCGCCAGCCTTCACCGCCGATTTCACCTTCAGGCCCGATTGATTGTGGTTCTGGTTGATCCCACCGGATTTCATGGCGGACTTCACCTTCATACCGCCCTGATTGTGATTCTGGTTGATTCCGCCAGCCTTCACTGCCGATTTCACCTTCAGGCCCGATTGATTGTGGTTCTGGTTGATCCCACCGGATTTCATGGCGGACTTCACCTTCATACCGCTCTGGTTGTGGTTCTGGTTGATTCCGCCGGCCTTTACGTTCGTCTTGATAGTCATTTTATTCTTGCCTCCGAGTTTGTTTGAGATAGGCGGTTTATCGCCTTCATCTAGGTATGTGTCAAAGGAGATCGAAACGGCTAACCTCCCTTGCAAATATTTAAAACAAATATGCGGGGCTAGAAACTAACCTTAGCCCCCAACTGAATCTGCCGCGGCGAAATCGACGAATAACTGAACCCCTGCACCAGCGTCGTCACCCCAAACAAGCTGCTCGTCGCAGTTGTGTTCGGAGATCCAAACGTCGCCTGGTTCGTCGCATTGTCCGCATCCATACGCAGCTCCAGCGACGCCCGCTCCCCAATCTTGAACCGCTTGAAGAACGAAAGGCTCACCTCAGGCACCGCCCGCCCGCGGAAGTCGCTCCACTGCGGCACCGGCTGCGTATTCAGCGTAAACGGCTTCTGAATCTGCCACGCCACCGGCTCCGTCGCACTCGCGCAACCCTGCCGAGTGTTGGTGTTCAAATTCAACGTGCAGGTGTTGAACCAGCGCGAAAACGTTGGATTGTCAATCGTCGGATTCAGCCCCGTCGTGTACGCACCGCCCACATTCAACAAGCCGCCTGAAATCCATTGCGTATACCCCGAAACCTGCCATCCGTTCAACGCCGCCTTTACCAGCTTGTTCTGGTGCTTAAACAGCGTCTCCGTGTAAGTGAAGATCAGGTTGACCGTATGCGGCGGCGTGCCGCCATCGCGCGTAATGAACTGCCCCGGAGCATCCATCCCGTTATTCAAATAAGAAGCATACGTGCTGCTCTTACCAAATGTAGCGTTCAGCGAAACAGACAGACCGTGCGAAAGCCGCTTCTCAAATTGGAAGACAATCGAGTTGTACTTGCTCGTCCCCAACGGCATATTCGTCTCCGTCACCCCTGTGTACTGCGGGTACGGTAGCAACGACTGCTGCAGCGTCATCGTCGCGCCATTCAACCCCGTGCCAGGCAGAAGGTTCGCGTAGGGGTTCGGCACGCTCGTGCCCGTCAACGCCGCCCCATACTGCTGATACTGCCCAAAACTCACCGAATTCCGGTTGTATGAGGTCGCCAGATCGCGCCCAAAGCGTCCGTTATACGAAACCTCCACCACCGTCCGGAACGGCAGCTGATACTGTACCCCGATCGAAACCGTGTGGCTGTAAGGCATCACGCGGTCAGGCGAAATGAACGAAACGCCCTGGCCCACGTTCGTCAGCAATCCCAATGACCGTCCCGGAGGCGCCAGAATCCCCGTCGGAAACGGGTTCGATAACATCCCGCACGATGCCCCGCTGCAGCCCGCCGCCACCAGCGGTACAACCCCCGCCGCCGAAACGGAAGTGGAAGGCGCCGTCGAATAGCTGAACCCCGTCGTCGGACTCACATCCGCCGTCGGCGTGAAAGTAACGCCCCATCCGCCGCGCACCACCATCTTGTCCATCGCCTGATACGCAAAGCCCACGCGAGGCGCAAAGTTGTTCAAATCGCGCTTGTAAGGCAGCCGGTTATTCGGCCCTACAAACAGCAATCCGCCCGTTACGCTAGGCCCGCTTGTCCCGCTCAACCGGGAAGAGGTCGTCCTGTCAAACCCGCCAATCGCCTGGTCAAACCGGTCTGAGATTGGCGATTCATACTCCCACCGCGCCCCCAAATTCAGCGTCAGCCGCTTCAAAATGCGCCAGTCATCCTGCGCAAATCCGGAAAGGTAATGCTGTCCCTGCGCCGGAAATCCATTGAAGCTGCTGCTCACGCCACTCGGGTACCCCAACAGGAACGACGCCATGGAATCGCCCGATTGCGCATTTCCCACCAGAGGATTCGCCTGCGTGAACCCAGCCGATGCACTCACCACAAACGAAGAAGGCGGGCTCGATTGGTTGTTCATCAAATTCCTAAACTCCGCCCCAAACTTCAAGCTATGCTTCCCCATCGTCTTCGTCAGCGTATCGCCCGCAACAAAGTTGTTGCTGTAGTTCAGCGTGCTGCTGCCGCCGCCCAGCGTGAAGTAATTCCCTACGGAAATCTGTGGAAACGCCACCGTCTGCAACTGCTTCGTCAACCCCGCCGGAAAGCCCAGCTGCGCAGGGTCATAACCCACCGCGTAATACGTAATGCCAAATACGTGACGGTTCCAGCTCACCCGCGCCGAATTCACAGTGGAAGGCGAAATCACCGACGTCAAATTTAAGCTCGCCGCAATGTTGCCCCGGTAATGCGAAAACGAATTCGACGCATAGTCAGTCCCCTGCGCCTGAAACGCCGGCAGCCCAGCGCCGCCACCATTCGTCTGTCCGCGCAAATCGCGCATGATCGTCACAAACACGTTCTGCTTATCGCTCAGCTTGTGGTCAAACCGGAACACATGCGAATTGAACGGTTCATGGTCGTAGTTCGGATAGACGCCCACGTTCGGATTAGTGCGCGCCGCAATCTGCGTCGGCTTCAAATAGAACTTCGCAATATTCGCCGCCACCGGATTAATGCGGCTCGCAGGAATCACGCCACCTGCAAACGGCGTCCGCACATAACTGCCATCGGCGTTCTGCAGCGTAGTCATCGGATCGTAAATCGCCACAGTCGCCCCGCTCGTGCCGGAAACAAAGGTACGCGAAAAATCGCCCTGCCGCTCCAGCAGCGTCGGCGATGTCAGCGTGTTCCCCGTCGGCCTGCTGTCGCGGTAAACGTCCTGCGCATACGTGAAAAACGTTCTGTTCCGGCCATCGTAAAGTTTCGGAATGCGGAACGGCCCGTCCACCTCAATCCCCGGCTCATTCGACCGGAACGATGAATTCGGCGCGCCCGTCGCATTCGCCTCAAACGTGTTCGCATTCAGCGCCGGATTCCGCATCAGCCAGCTCACCGATCCGTGATACTGGTTGGTCCCGCTCTTGATGGAAAGGCTGATCACGCCGCCACCCGTACGCCCCAACTCCGCATCAAACACATTGGTGATAATCTTCACCTCGCCCACCGCATCCGGCGGCGGAGAAATCGTATTCGCCGCGCCCGTGCTCTCGCGGTAGGTATTCGGCGACCCGTTCAGCAGCACCTCATTATTACTGCCGCCAAGAATACTCACCGAATTATCGCCGCCATCAAACGGCCGCACCGTCGTCCCGCCTGTCGACCCCGCCGAATACCGCGTCAGCTGAAACACGTCTTTCGCATAAGTTGGCACCGCCTCCACCAGACTCTGGTTGATGGTGTTGCTCCGCGAAGCTGTCACATTGTCGAGCAACGGCGCCTCCGCCGTAATCGAAACCGTCTCCGCCGCCGCGCCCACCTGCAGCCGGAAGTCCACCGCCTTGCGATCCGAGCTGCGTAATTCCAGCCCACTCTCCACCGCAATCTTGAAGCCCGGCGCCGATACGGAAATCGTATACTGCCCCGGATTAATCGGCGGCGCAGTATAAGCCCCGGAATTGTTCGTGGACGTCGTGGTCACCACGCTCGTCGCCACATTCCGTATCTCCAACTTGGCCGATGGCACCGCCGACCCCTGCGGATCGGTCACTGTGCCACTAATAATCGCGCGCGTCTCCTGTGCATGTGCGCACACCGCTAGCAATGCGCAGTAGAAAAGCTTCTGATATTTCATTTCACAAATCCCCATGACAGTCTATTGAAGCGCGAGTCCCGTGTCAATCGGGGTAGGAATCATCGTTGTGGACGGCTCGTTTACCGGAACCGAGGCAGTCAACAACGGGCACGGAATATTTGGAGGTAAGTGGTTGACAACTTCGGGCTACGCCACAGCGGTTGCTCCCGAGCCTGCAACACCGGTCCTGCTCGGCACACTCCTGCCAGGCAAGGAGCGCGTAGCTGCCTGTTGGGGGAAGGCGCTCCGTTGGTTAACGACTTCCAGCCCCGATAGTCCACAGTGCGCACAACATGGCCTGGAATCAGCAACCGCAATCGGTGCGGCAAGTTTTCATCCAGCAAGACGAGCATAGAAGTACGGAAAAATCGGGTCTGCACTCCGCGCGACGAAGTCAAGCACCTTTCGCACCTGTTCCCGCTTGATCGAAGGATATTCCTGCACCACTTCGTCTATGCTCAAATCCTCGAGGTTTTTCAGGATGGCCGACACCGGCACGCGCGTGCCGCTAACCTTGCCGGGGATGCTTTCCAGTTCGGGGCATTCCGACCAGTTGATCGTTGTTTGTGTCATGCTTTCTTATCCTTTCCGATCCCGGCGCAATTCCAAGTCGTAGCCAAGCATCGCCATTTTGTGAATGCGGGGCGTGGGCTCGCACTACCAATCTATGTAGTGCCCGTGCCCTTGGATCGCAGTTTTCTTAGGTTGAGGAGGTATCTTCTCGTTTACTATCAAGCCGCTTGGTAAACGGAAGTATCCCCCGCGATCAAGCCTACTGGCCACAAAGGGGGAGCGATCATAAAAACAATTCTATTTTGTGTGGCGGGTTCCGGTTCCGGATTCCGTCTTATAGGCTAACTCCGTTGAGAATGCGGGGCACGAAGGAATCTGGAATCGACATGACACAAAGACTATCTTTGTTATTTACAATCGCATTGGCGTCGGCGGCTATTTCGCAGGCGACGCTCATAGAGCCGACTACGAATATAACTATCACCCATTGCATTTATTGCACACAGTACAACACAGAGAACGTGGCGATAACTACTTTTGGAAATCTTTCAATGTACGGCGCAACTGGTACCTCAACCGCTGATCCCTACGCGGGAATCATGGCGCAGGCCTCGGGCACTACTGACGGCGAACTCTCGGGGGCGACAGGGCAGGTGAACTATTTCTTACGAGTGAATGGTCCCGGCCAAGCGCCGCTCAACGTGCTGGTGTCCTTCAATCTGATAGTCCAGGCAACTGGAGGCGGAGGATACGGGCGGGCAACTGCGGGCATCACGGTAGATGGGTATACGAGCAATTCTGCAGTGCTCGATTGCTTTAACGAATGTTCGAGTCAAGCACTGCACTCGGGATTCAGCGTGACGGGGATCCCCGGTACGGAAATTGGCGTCCGCATCTCTGCTCTTGCAGAGAGTCTTAGTGGAGGAAGCGGATACGCATTCGCAGACCCGCTCTTCAGCATCGATCCGCTTACGCCCAATGCCTCGCTGTATTCGATTGAGATGAGTCCCGGTATTGCTAATGCGTTGGGGCCGGGGCCGGCGGCGGCAACTCCGGAGCCGGGGTCCGTGGCTTTGATGGGGATCGGTGTCGCGGCCCTTACAATGGGTCGAAAGTGGGCCGTCAGAATCGTTAGAGGATGACCCCCGAGTCGCCTTCGCGGCGGGTTACCAACATCTCGGCGGTCGTTTCGTGTCGCACCCCACGCGCTGATGTCCGGTTTTAAACAGCACGTCAATTAGTTTAAGAGTTCGTCAGGAAAATCTGCGGGTAAGCTCCGGCTCGGACAACTTGCCAAGTGATTAATAAAAGGCGAGTTCAATCACGCGGAATGTCCGAAACCCGCAGGATTTTCTCATAGTGACTTTAGCTTTGTTGTTTAGATTCACGGGCCGCCGCTAAAGTGATGGCTGATCGGCAAGCCGCGGGATCTTTATATTGCCTTCGTCCTTCCGTGCCTGGGCAAGATCATACGACACCTGCATGCGGAGCCACATATCCGCGCTGCCGCCAAATGCCTGTTCATAGCGCAACGCAATCCTAGGTGTGACAGCGCTTCTGCCTTGCGTCACATTATGATGTTGCTGGCGCGAAATCTTCAAGGTTTTCGCCGCCTCAGCCACGCTCAAGTTATGCTCCTCAAGGTTAGTCTTGGCAAGTTTGCCTGGGTGTGCGGGGCTCTTCATTGACATCGTAATGTCCGTCCCAATGGTAATCTTCCAAATCTACGTCGAAGGCGTCGCCTTCCTCGAAGCGGAACGTCACGCGCCAGTTGGCTCTTACCGTCACTGCCGAAACGCCTTTAAGGTCGCCCTGCAAGGGGTGCAATCGGAACGCCGGTTGGTTCATATCTTGCACGTCACCAGCCTGATCGAGCACGGAAAGGATCAACCATAGGCGGTCAACTTGATCGGTTGAGAGCTTAAGCCGATCGTGCTGATCAAACAAATTGCTCAGGCCCTTGTGTTTGAAGCGATCGATCATCGTCAAACTGTAAAACGTAAATTGACAATAGGAATCCCCGCAGCCCCAACCCTCCTATACAATCAATCCAGATGAACCAGCAACCGCCTCTGGACCATGCGCTAGTTCTCCGGCTTCGCTACGCATGAGGAGACGAACAAGCGCTATCACTACCTGCTGATCCAGGGCCAGACCGGTCTCTCCGTCGCCTTCGACCTGCCCACACTAATGGGTTACGACGCAGACCACGAAGCCAGCCTCGGCGAAGTCGGCAAGTGTGGCGCCGCCATCTCATCGTTAGAGGACATGGAGATCCTTTTCGCCGGAATCCCGCTCGACAAGGTCACCGTTTCGATGACCATCAACTCCCACGTGCCCATCCTCTGGCCCATGTACCTGGCCGTCGCCGAAAAGCAGGGCGTGGTCGCAGCTTTCCGGCACACTGCAAAACGACATTCTCAAGGAATACATCGCCCAACACAAGCCGCGCTTCAACCCCACCTCCATCAACGGATATCACATCCGCGAAGCCGGCTCCACCGCCGCGTTAGCGGCTCTACGCCACGCCGCCGCCGGCACGGAAAACACCATGCTCCACATCATCGAAGCCGTCCGCGCCTACACCACGCCAGGCCAAATCTGCGACGCTTTGCGTGAAGTCTGGGGCTCCTACACCGAAGCAAGCATTGTCTGACGGCCGCAAAGGTCGAACCCCTTGCGTTGACTGCCGCCACCCAACACAATACACTTCAAAAATGACCCGCCGCATGCGCCTCCACCACCTCGCCGGCCTCCTCACCCTGGCGATGGCGCTCGCTGCCGATTCCGACTACCGTACCATCCCCGTTGCCTCGAAACTCACCCCCGCCGATCCGGGCGCAACCGCCTACGCCGGCCGCGACTGGTCCCGCTCCAACGGCGGCGACACCTCCAACCGCTACTCCACCCTCACCGCCATCAACCGCGAAAACGTCAACCAGCTCCAACCCGCCTGGACCTATCATTCCGCCGACGGCAAAAGTAACATCCAGTGCAACCCCGTCATCGTCGCCGGCATCATCTACGCCCCAACCGCCGGTCGCAACCTCGTCGCAATCAACGGGGCTAACGGTCGCGAAATCTGGCGCTTCAAGCCCCCAGCCCAACCCGCCGCCCGAGGCCTGGTCTACTGGCCAGGCGACCCCACCCACAAGCCCCGCGTCTACTTCACCGCCGGCGACTGGCTCTACGCCGTGGACGCCGCTACCGGCAAAGCCTCCGCTGGCTTCGGCGAAGCTGGCCGCGTCACCGCCCGAGGCACCGTCGCCCCCTCCATCTATCGCGGCATCGTCATGATCCCCAGCTGGAACGTCCTCCGCGCCTTCGATGTCGTCACCGGTGCACCCCGCTGGACCTTCCACTCCGTCCCCCAGCGCGGCGAATTCGGCGTCGAAACCTGGTCCCGCCCCGGCTACGGAGCCAACACCTGGGGCGGAATGGCGCTCGACCAGGCCCGCGGCATCGCCTACATCTCCACCGGTTCGCCCCACCCCAACTACCTCGGCATGAACCACCGCGGCGACAACCTCTTTGCCAACTCCGTGGTCGCCATCAAAGCCGAAACCGGCGAGCGCCTGTGGCACTGGCAGGAGATCCATCACGACATCTGGGACCTCGACATTCCCGCCCCGCCCAACCTCGTCACCATCGTGCGCAACGGCCGCCGTTACGACGCCGTCGCCCAGGTCACCAAGATCGGCAACACATTATTATTGGACCGCCTCACCGGCCAACCGCTCTTCCCCTACCGCGAGCGCCGCGCCCCCGCCTCGCGCCTCGAAGGCGAGCAGACCGCCGAATGGCAACCCGCCGTCGAACTGCCCCAGCCCTTCGCCCGCCAGCAGTTTTCGCTTGACCAGGTGACCGATATCTCCGACGCCTCACGCAAGTTCGTGCTCGATAAGATCTCCGGCGCCGACTTCGGCTGGTTCGCCCCGTTCCGCGACCGCGTTCCGCTGGTCTTCTACGGCATGCACGGTGGTGCGGAATGGACCGGCGCGGCCTTCGACCCCGAATCCAGCCGCCTCTTCGTCAGCGCCAATGAGCTGCCCTGGGTCGTCCAGGTTTCACGCGTGGAAATCCCCGCCGCGCGCCAGCCCCTCACCCCCGGCCACAAGACCTACCTGCAATACTGCTCCGGCTGCCACGGCGCGGACCGCTCCGGCGGCGCAGGCCCGCCCCTGTTCAGCGGGGCGATGCGCTCAAAGTCCGAATCGATCCCCGGCATCCTTCGTGGTGGCCGCGGAGCCATGCCTTCGATACCGGTGCCACCCGCCGAGGTCGCGGCGCTCGTGGAGTTCCTGTTCACCCGCGACACGCCCGGCGATACACGCAAAGCTATCGTGAAGTTCGATGGCTATAGCAAACTGCTCGATCAGGACGATCGCCCCGGCGTGAAGCCACCCTGGGGGACCCTGAACGCCATCGACCTCAACACCGGCCGCATCGCGTGGAAAGTGCCGCTCGGCGAATATGAGGATCTAACCCGCCGAGGCATCGCCAAGACCGGCACGGAAAACTTTGGCGGCGCCATGGCAACGGCAGGCGGCCTGGTCTTCTGTGCCGGCACCCGCGACCTGAAAATCCGCGCCTTCGACGCCCGCACCGGCGTCGAACTCTGGGAATCGAAGCTCCCCTTCGGCGGTTTCGCCCCACCCGCAACCTATGAAGCCGACGGCCGCCAGTTCGTCCTCATCGCCGCCACCGGCGGAGGCAAACTGGGGACGCCAATGGGCGACGCCTGGGTAGCCTTCGCCCTACCTGGAAAATAGGGAACTGGACCGCTGTCGCTTACATTGGCCAGAACGACGCGTCGCATTTGGGGTCTGACACCTTTTTTCGGCCGTTTTCGGCCGAAAATGGGATGTCTGACCCCAATTGCCCTCCACCGCAATGCTCCAATGAATCACTCACCCAATGGGTTACGCCGCCTTCATCCGCAATCGAATGCAAATGCGGAAGATCGCTGTATCAAACCCAGTCCAACAGCTTTTTCTAGGATCATGGATGTCTGACCGGCGAGCGCGGTTGCAGGGAGTATCGAATGGGGCCGGGCGCAACCTCAGAACTGAATTCCGAGGCCCACCTGCAGTTGCCGCGGATCGAAGGCCGAAGTGAACGAAAACGGCTGCGTGGGGTCGCCCCGGCGGCCGATGAGCGAGTGGGGTAATTGCGCCAGAGGCACGGCTCCCACAATATTGTTTATACTCTGAAAATTGGTTTTGTTGAGTAGATTGAACCCTTCCACCGTCAGCCGCAGGCGAACTTTGTCGTGAATGGGAATCGTGCGGGCGAGGCGCGCATCGACAGTGAAGAAAGCAGGACCCAGGCCGGCGTCACGCCCCAGGCCCCACGGGCGGTGGGTGTTGGTTTGACCGTCGCCCAGCGTATCGTAGCCCGTCAGGAGGTTGAAGGGCCGCCCCGAATTCGCCCGGAAGATGGGAGAAAACGTGAAGTCGGCGAGCAGGTTTGACACCGCTCCCTTGCCGTGTCCGGCATGGTAAGGCGATTGGGCCACCGCGTTGGCCACGAACCGGTGTTTCTGATTGAAGGGCGACAAGCCACGGTCCGCCCGCGCGGCCGCTTGATTGTTGGGCATGTAGTCCTGAGTGGCGTCCGTGACTTCGTCGATGGCCTTACTAAACGTGTAGTGGGCGTTGAAAGTGACGCGCTGGCCGAAGCGCTTGTTGGCTTGAACGATCAGTGCGTGATAAAAAGAGTTGGCCGTCGATTCCCATACGAAGTTGCTCACTAATTGAGGATTCACCGCACCGAAGATGGGCGACCCGTCCGGGCGAAGCCCGGCTTGCACCAGGTTACGGTCCAGCACCTTGGGTAAATGGGCGGCACGATTGAAATTGTACGCTGCCGACAAAGCCAGTCCGCCGAAACTGTGTTCAATTTCCAGGCTCGCCTGTTGAGAATATGGACGCTCGTAATTGGGATCCACGCCCCCGGTGATGGGGAACCGGAAACTCGGCCCCAGATTGAATTGCGACAAATCGGAGCGCAGTACCGTCCGCCGGCCCAGAATCCCTTGCGCCAATAAAGTCTGGTAGATGTCTATGGAGGTGACGGGCTGGCGCGTTTGCGGATTGATGACGCCGGGGACACCGGAAACCGGTACGACCACGATGCTGACCGAAGGCGTCCCGATGAAGTAAGCGCTGGCCAGCATTTGAATATCGATGCGCGAATAGAACAGGCCATAACCGCCGCGGATGACGGTCGAGTCTCCTGCCGGCGTCCAGGCGAATCCGATGCGCGGCGCTATATTGTTCTGCGTATGCAGATTGGGATTGCTTTCGGATTCCAAACGGAAGCCGGCGTTGATGTTCAGGTTGCGGAACGGGCGGTAGCCATCTTCGACGAAGCCACTGTAGCGTTTCTGCCAGCCGGTGAGATATGGATTTCCGAAGCTCTGAACATATACGACGGGGAGGCCAAGTGAGAAGGCCTGCAGTGAACTGATCGGATCGCCTATTTTGGCCGCCAATTGCGGTTTCCCGGCCGCTGCCAGAGAACCACCCAACCTGTCGGCGAAGCCACCGTCTCCGGTGACGATGTTGAGCAACGCTCCCAGCGGGAGGAATTCGGCGAATTCCGCACGGCCGCCAAAGTAACTCTCCACGCGGAAGACGCTGACAGTCGGGTTCACGTCGACTCCGAAACGCAGATTGTGTTTTCCGGATACATACGCAAAGCTCTGCTGCATCTGCCAGTGACGTTCGCGGGAATCCGAGGGCAGGAAGAAGTTGCGGCCGAACGTGCCGAAGCCGGCGATGTCGATCTGCGGACCGTTGGCATCGTTGGGAATAAACGTCAGACGGTCGTATCCAAAGGATGCACGCGACACCGATAACCAGCGGGAATTCAATACCCAAGTGTGGCTGGCCATAAACGTACCATCGAGAATATCGCTGGTAGAGCCCTGGCTCAAGCCTTGCAGCGCTCCGAATTTCGAGTTCTTTTGGTTGTCGAGCGTGAGGTTCATGCGCAGAAACGATGTATGGCGATCGTTCCAGCGGTGATCCAGCCGCAGCGATGCCTGCGTGCCCTCTGCGCCAAAAGGGAAAGTTCCGCTGTTACGTTGGAAAAGGGCGCTAACAGCCGGGTTATTGGATGGAATCAAGAGACCGCGCATCATTCCGGCGGTTGCGGCCATTTCCGGATTTCCTGAACCTTGGAGGAAAGAGACGATCTCTTGCTGGGAAGCGGTGAGGCGCGAAAGGATCCCCTGGTCCCGAAGGATCGGGACAAAGACGGTCTCATGACGGTCCAACCGTTCGAAGCCGGCGAAGAGAAACGTCTTGTCGCGGTGGAGAGCCCCGCCCATGGAAGCGCCTGACTGCACGCGAGTGAACGCTGATTTCTCCGGATCGAAGTAATTGCGAGCCTGCAAAGCCGACTGGCGCAGATAGCCAAATATGTCCCCATGCAGCTCGTTGCTGCCGCTCTTGGAAACAATGTTGACTGCGCCGCCCAGTGCACCGCCGTATTCCGCCGAATAGCTGTTGCGGTTTACTTGAAACTCCTGCACCGCCACCTGGGCGATGGACGGGCGCACACCGCCCACATTGCTATAGTTCTCAACACCGTCCAGTGCGAAGCTATTGCCGCGCCCGTTGCTGCCGCCAAAACTCAGGCCGGAATTAGGGGTGGTTAACAGGCGGAAGTCGGCGCTGTCCACCAGCGTACTTGTTTCCACCACGCCGGGAGCAAGCAGCGCAAAATCCAAGTAATTGCGGCGATTGATTGGCAGATTTTCGACGCGGGCGGCGTCGATGGTGTTCGCCTGCTGGGTACGCTCAGGGTCGATCGCTGGTGGGTGGGCGGACACCGTGATCTCCGAAGCGCCCCCGGCGATCTGCAATTGGCTTTCGAGCACCACGGTCTCGCCCAGAGACACCTGAACCTGCGCCATTGTATGTGCCATGAAGTTGGCCGCCGAACTGTGCACGCTGTAAACACCGGGCGGAAGCAGTGCGAAACGATACTCACCCGCTTGATCGGTAAGGGCGTGCCGTTCAATGCCGCGGCCAGCCAGTGTGGCGCTTACATCGGCACCGGGAATAACCTTGCCGCTGGGATCCTTGACTCTGCCCTGGATCTCCCCTGTGTCGATCCGGATCTGCGCCCCAAGCAGACCACAATATCCGAATCCGATAAACAACGCCATCAATCTAGCCCCATCTTTTATCGGGATAATCATTTTGCTACTATAACATTCGAATGAACAAAGACCTTCGCGCGATCATTGTTACGCTTGCTTGCACCGCTTTGCTCACCTTCTCCATTGGCGCGCAGCAACCGGCGGCCCGTCCTGTTGCGCCGGAACTGCAGTTAGCCAGGCTTTCCCAGATCTCTAAAGACGCGCAGAAATCCAGGCAAATGGCCACGCTTTCTCCGGTGGACTTCGGCTGGCTTTTGTTCGTGCTGGAGAACTGGCCGTCCCTCGCCGGCCAACGCGGCGTGCCCGATGGATCGAAGCCGTTCGGGGCGCCCGGACCCGTGGTTTGGCAGACATGGAAGACCGCGCCAGAAGTATACGTGGCGCCAAACCAGACCCCGCTGCCGTGGAACTTGGGGTTAGCCGGGACGCCAGTGCTGGCGCAGGGTGAGATCGACGGGCGGACCCTGCTCGACGTTAACAACAATCCGGTGATGTACCAGGTATTGATGAACCAGCCAACCTTTAACTATTTGGTCAGCCAGAAGCTATACAGCTTTGCCGGCCAGGAAGCGGCACGAAATAACATCAGCAGCCAGATTCGCTTTCCTTCGGACGCGCTGGAGGTAAAGGCTTCCTGGCGGATACTGGATCCGGTTGCCGACCAAACAAGAATAAGTCACTACCTGACGCAGCGCGTGACTTATACCGGCAGCGACGGCAGCAAACTGCAACTGGTAGTAGGCTTGACTGGTCTGCACATTGCCAGCAAGGTGTTGCCAAAGTGGTTTTGGGTGACATTCGAACAGACCGAAAATGCCGCCACAACGAAGACCAAACTGAACCTGCCGATTCCCCCGGATGTGGCGGCCGGCAACGCGAAAATGCAGCGCTTGCTTGGCGGAACGTTCTGGCAATATTACATGATGGACGGGTATCAAACAGAATTCCTGGCGGCGGGAAAACCAACCTTGCTGGCGAATTCCCAGATAGAGACGAATTTTCAGAGTTCTTCATCCTGTATCACCTGCCACGCGCTGGCAAGCATTGGCGCGGCGAACAATCCTGGCGGAGCCCGTTTCGCCTTTTTTAAGAATTTCCAGGGTTACATCGGCGCGCCACCCACGTCGCCTTTCGGACCCGGGCCCCAGCAATATACCCAACTAGACTATGTCTGGTCGATGCGCGAAGCCCAGCGCCCGGCCGCCAAGAATCCCACCACTACATCCAAGGAGCAAGTGCGATGAGCTATCTTTCCCTGCCCCGCGTCCACTTTATGGGATCGTTTAGCGTGAGCACGCCCACAACCAACAACAATAATTATGACCTGGTGTTGGATCCGGATAACGTGGGTTTTCATCCGCCTTACGACCAGATGGACGACGCCACCTTCCGGCAACTGATGATGTCGTTGGAAGAGAAGGACTTCAAAGGTTTTCTCGGACTGAATAAAGTAGAGGTGCTGAACGGCAATTGGAATTTCTACGGGGATAACAGCATCACGCTGAAAAATTGCGCTGTGTTCGCCATCGACTCTCCCCAAGGCAGAATCACTTCCGCCTCTCAGGATCCACTCATCGGGGCTCCGATCCAGATGCTCGGCGACAACTTCGGAGACACGCCAACGCCCGCGATCATGGTGGACAACGATCCTACCAGCGATTTGACGAGCCAGATTTTTTCTTCGCAAATGCTGATCGGCAGCCCTGGTTGCATGATCAGCGCCCAGAGCGGCGAAGGCAGTCCGCTGCCGCGCGCCTATTCGCGCTGGATCTATATTCTGAGTCGCAACCTGGTGGAGACGCCCGACGCCACCTTTTCCGCTATCTGGCAGCATGCGCTGCCCAATGCCAACCTCACATTCGATAATGCGCGGAACTCGGAGACTCTGCAAACCTTGGCGGCCATGGCGGCAAATGGCATGGGGCTGGAGATGCGTTACTGTACGTATTTCTTCCAACGGCACTTCACCGACCCCCAAATGGCGCAGTTTTTCCAGCAGGGTGACTTTCCCTTGAATCAGAGCGCGGGCATAATTCTGGGCACCCTTGGCGTATGGGGCGCGGATGAACTGGGAACATTTCCGCCGGGCCGAATGCTGATTCCCAATCCTACCCAGATGAAGTTCGGAAGCGGGAAGGACGAACGGCAATACACCCTGTCGCCGGCGATGGCGATGGTGGATACGAAGCGGAAGGTAGTGGTGTTGGACCTGGTCTCCGCGTTTCCCGAGGTAACCAAGAGTCTGGTTTCCGGTCCGCGCGATCTTGCGAAGATCGACCTGGGGGCCGCCACACTTCAAGCGGTGGGTTCCACCGGTTCGGTGACGGACATCGGCCCTGTCGCTTACGATACCGATACTTATATATCCGGTGGAGGCATCGTGGAAGTGCCCTATACGGACGGCCAATTAGCGCAAATAGAAACGGGCGCGCTGCGCATCTCCTGCGCAACCGCTACGGTGTCACCCGTCTTGAGCGAACAGGTAGCGGTGGCCGAGACCGACGATCATTGCGTGTACGTGAACGACGGAGAATCCATCACCGTGAGCTTCCGCGCCTGGGAGCGCGGCGCGCCGCCGAAAGCGCCCTTCACCGTGGCCATAGAGCAATTCCGGACCACGGAGATTCTGCTGAATCCGGACGACCCGGAGACATCGCGGCCGGAGAGCCTGCGCACGCGCGTGCCAAATGCACAAAACTCCCCACTCCCATTTGTGACGATTTCGCCCGAAGTAGTGACGCTCGATGCCGATGGCGTGGGCACATTCACCATCAACGGCATCCTGCCCGGAGTGGGTATGCTGCGGCTCGTGCCGGGTGCGGACAACCCTCCCGATCCTCAACCCGCTGACCTGATCAGTTGGTTCAGCCTGTTCTACATCAACGTGCGTGTGCTGCCGGCCGACTCACAATACGATTCGGTTCCCGATTCCGAGCTCACGTTCGATTACATCTACCAAAACGTGCTGCGTTATTACTACCGGCTATACCCCACTATGGACAGCCATATTCTTCTGAACAACGAGCAGGCCGTGGTTAATGCCGCGCCGGTGCTCCAGATGTTCGTCGATAAAAGCAATTGGAATTCGACGCTCTACATGCCGGTAACGCGGGAGCTTTCAGACGGCAAGCGCAGGTTGCTGCAGCGCTGGTGTGCGCTGCAGCCCACTGTGCGATAACCCCTCTTTTAGCAGGCCCTGGCTGCGAGGGCGGCTGGATGCAGTTTCTCGATGGGAACGTAGTTGCCGGCGTATCCTGTTACGGCCAGGGCCTTCAGAAACTGTTGGATGATGAAGGGCGAGCGCATGGCGGGGATCGACGGTACACCGATCAGGGCCACCTGCGCATTCTTTGGCAGCATGGCGAAATCTGCATTAGAGAAGACCTGTCCGGTAGTTGTCAGGTAACACAGAAGGTCGGGTCCCATTGCCAAAGGGTGATCCTTCTTGTTGCTCCAGGCAATCAGATTCTCGTTCTGGTTGAAGATCGTCACGAGCTCACCCGAGGGGTTGGTCATCGTTACAGTGCCGTAGTCGACGGTGCCCTTGGTGGAACTGCCGCTGTCGGAGATAGTTCCCTGGAAAAGAACCAGGCCGCCCAGGTAATCGACCACGGTCTTTACCGGGTCGTCACCGCTGGCTAGAGCCATGCGCAGCGCAGCGCCCAGGCCGATGGCGTAGCTGGTAGTGTTAGGCACTGCCGCCGCATTCATGACTGCTCCGGTCATGGACCAGAAGGCGACTGCTGTGATGTCGTTAAACACCCCCTGGATCGCTCCGCGCGAGATGGGCTCGGCAAGCGTATTAGGCATTTGGGAAAGAACCACCTGCGTGGTGGCGCTCGCAACGACCATCGGCTCGATGGGAATTTTGTTGCTGGCGTAGGTGCATTGCAGAAAATGCGGGATTGCGCGGCGCGCGCCGGCGGCATCCACCACCGGAATCCCCTTGCGCACGGCGACAGTCATGGGAGCCAGGCTGTTGCCGGCGCCAACTTCTCCGGGAAGCACATAACTGAGCGTGGTCTTCTGGTAATCCGCCAGAATATCAAAGGCTCTGGCCCCGACTGCAAAATCAAGGTCCGCCGAGTTGGAAGCATCTGGCGAGCCAACATAAGCGCTCACCGCCATCTGCGCGGAACCGTCAATTTCAGACGGTTCCGCCAATTGTACGGTATTCGAAATCTTAAGAATGTCCTTTATCATCTCGGCTCCGATGGTCAGAGGACCACCCCCTCCTGAGCCGAGAATGCAGGCGCCGTTCAGCAGGTCATTCAAATCTTGCGAGCTTAGAGTCCTCATGAGTATTCCTCGATTTTGAATTTGGCCATCCGCAGATCTGGCGTCGCGTGGCCTTCGCGAAACTGTGCGTAAATAGGTTGCAGCAATTCTCTGGCCTCGCTCGTCTTGCCCTGCCTGGCCCAAAAATCCGACAGACTGAGTGCGGCTCGCAGTTCCAGGCCCTTCGCTCCCTGCCTCCGCGCCACTTCCATCGCTTCCGTAAGGCTCTCCTCGCCTTGTTGGTCTAAACAGCCGGGCATAGCCTGAAGCAACAAGCCGCGCAAGCGCAGCAATTCCGATTCATGGCGCAACTCGTGCAGGCGGCGAGTGTCAACCAACGCGCTCTCCACCAACGCCAAGCCCACCCGAGTCTTGCCCGATCGTCCGTAAGCCTCGCCCAGCAGCATCGCATAATAGCCTTGCGCCAGCCCCGCGCCCATGGCGCGCCACATGTCCCAACCCTGCTCGATTTCCTCGATGCCCTGGTCGACTTGATCCTGAGCCACCATTGCCCAGCCGCGCAGGATCCGGCCGGCGATTAAATACGTAGGAAATTCGGAGGCCATCTCCAGCAACTTTTCGGCGTATCGCTGCGTTTCGGCGGGTTCGTTGCGGAACTGGTGCGTGAAGGCTAGAATCTGTATGGCTATTGCGCGGCTGAATCCATGGGACCATTGATCAGCAAGCTGCATGGCTTCGTGCCCCAAGGCCAGGGCCTGATCGGGAAACCCGCGCGCCCAACGGCCCCACGCCGTAAAGGTGAGAGAGGTGAGCCGCGGATCGTGCCCAAACTGGGTGAGATGGCGGACATGATCCTCCGGGCGGTAGAGCGCGAGAATCCCGGCGGATTGAACTTCCGCCGAGTCAAACTCTCCGCGCCAATAAAGCGTGTTACCCATGGCGAAGCGCGATTGCACAATCAAATCGTTGTTGCCAGCGCTTTCGGCCAACTGCAGGCATTGCGCGGCCAGTTCGCGCGCTGAGTCCAGTTCACCGCGGAAGAGGTAGTAAGTGGATTGTCCAAACAGCACGCGGAATAGTTGTGACACGTCGCCGCGTTCCCTGCACAATTCGCCGGCGCGATCGTACGCGCGCTTCATCTCCGTGGAGGCGAAGCCCTTGGTGACCAGAAAGGCGGTGCCAAGGCTAAGCTGGAGGGCGATCTCCAGCGTGGTGCGCTCAGCAGGGCCGGCGCTGTGGGGCAGCAGTTCCAGCGCCCGCTGGGAATACTCAATGGCGCGTGCATAAGCGCCGGTCTGCAGCATTTCTGCGCCAGCGGCTGCCGCCCAATGCAACTCCCGCTCAGGCTGGCCCGCCTGACGCCAATGGTAAGCGAGCACGGTGGCGGGGCGGACATTTTCCGGATATAAGTTCTCGATGGTTCCGGCGAGCTCATGATGAAGGCCCATCTTGCGATTCGGCGTGAGGTCCGCCAGCACGGACTGACGCACTTTGTCGTGGGCGAACTGCCACTCGCCTTCCGCAAGATCGACCACCGCGCAATCTGCGCAGACGCGCAGCCATGAATCTACGTCGCGCTGGGGTTCGAGAGCGCGCAGCAAATCCACGTCAAGGCGGCGTCCGGCGACAGCGGCAAGTTCCAGTAGCCGCCGATCCGGTTCGGGAACCCGATCCAGACGCTGCCGCACGATGCGCGCGATGCCGCCAGTGACCACTTGTTCCGGCAGTGCGCCCGAAAAAGCTTCGTCCAGGCGTCCGGCGGATTCGGCCAGCGACCGCACCACTTCCACCAGAAAGAAAACGTTGCCTTCGGTCTGCTTTTGGAGGAACTCCAGCACCTCGGGCCGGCGGCCCAGGGGCCCAAGAATCGATGCGCTCAAGTCGGCGATGGCAGGTTCCGCCAGCCGCCCCAACTTGAGCACTTGCATGCCTGGCAGACGGGAGGCGAGTTCCGGCGCTTCGTCATCGCGATACGTGGCCACCAGCATGACCGGCAAATGTTCGATAGCGCGGTTCACACGGTTCAGAACCGCAAAGCTTTCCGCGCCGCTCCATTGCAGGTCATGCAGCAGAATCATCACCGGATCGCGAAGCCGCGCCAGCAGCGCCTGAATCGTGCCCAACAACATTTCCTGAAATTGCTGTGGTCCGTTGACCGGCGCCGCAGCGACCGGGCGTCCCAGCATTTCACCGATGTCCGGGATAAGCACAGCCAGAACGGAAGCCTCATTGTCGCTCGGAGCGACAGCCATCGCCAGCCGCAGCAAAGGCTCGCGCCATTCCTGATAGGCGAGACTCGCCTCACTCACCGCCTGGCCTGTCCAAACCGCCGCACCCTGCACGAGGGCGTGGATGCGC
>CAIRSA010000265.1 GCA_903881085.1 uncultured Acidobacteriia bacterium | reverse complement strand
GGCAATTGGGGTCAGACAGCCAATTTTCGGCCGAAAAAAGGTGTCAGACCCCAAATGCGACGCGTCGTTCTAATCAATGTAAGCGACATTGGAGTGACACTCTGCGCCACGTCGATGGCTGTGAAGTTATTTTTGTGCGGTTCCTTAGTATTCGCGCCCTCAGCCCCCCCGCGACGATACGTGGTACAAATTCATATCCGTCAATTCGAAACGCTGAGAAGAGTCCCCACCGGAGTAGAAGCACCGCTGGCAGTGGCCGAAATCGTTTGGTTGCCGTTTGCCGTGCCGGCGGGCACGGTGACGTTGATCTGATACAGTCCGTCCTGCACCAGGCCTGCAAACTTCACATCCGCCGGTTGGCCTGCAATGCGAATCACAGGCAGAGGCGTAAGCGTGCCGGATTGCGTGGGCGCTCCGGGAATCACAGGCTTGGATGTCTCGCCGAAGCCATTGGCCCACAGCGTGATCGTTTCTCCTGGCTTTGCGGGCGTGCTCTGGCCCGGGAACAACGTAGTTGGCCCCACCAGTGTGTTGTCGGCATGAGTCGCTACCACGTTGTTGCCCCACCCGAAAAATGCCGGATCGACTTGCTGCGCGGGTACGGTGAAAGGAGTGCTCGCCGCTCCGTTTACCGTAACTTGCACTTGAATCGATCCGGTCAACGTACCAGGAGGCGTCAGGAAATTGATCTGCTTCGGGCTGATGTAACTCACGTAGGCGCGGATGCCGTTCACGGTGACGCTCACACCATCGAGGCTGGTGGGCAGGGTGCCGTTGATGAAGTCGCTTGCCGCCCAACTCCGCGAGTTTGCAGTTGGCGCCAGATTGGCTCCGTTGATTGAGGTCCAGGTGTTAGGCGCGATGGCTGCATTCCCGCTGGCGGCATTGGTCACCGACGTTACAGCGGGCCCGGAAGCGCTACCCACCACCGGGAGCGCGGCGACCCATGTATCGGCCACCATGCCGTTGGTCAGGCTTCCTTTCTCCTCTGTAGGCAGCCAGGTTTGGACAAACTGCGTGGTCACGCCCACCGTGGGATCGACCTTCACACGGACATATCCTCTGCCATTGAGATTGGTGCCGTGGGTATAGCCGTCGTCAGTGCCGATGGTTGCTTCGTTCGTCCCGTTTCTGGCGCTCGGCTGCGGCACTTCCTGGTAATGCAGCCCATCCAACTGTTGATGCCCGTAGAAGTGATCGTGGCCGTGGAAGAAAGCGGTCACGTTGTACTTCAGCAGCAGCTGGTGAATCGGCATGGCCATGTTCGGGCGGTAGGTGTTAAAGCCGTAAGTACCGTCCAGATTATAGCCGCCCCATTCCGAGTATTTCGCCGCCTCAATCCCGCCGCGCATGGCGCCTGTCCCGTTAAAGTTCCAACCGCCCACCAGATTGTGGGCGAATACTAGCTTGTACTTTGCCTTGCTCCCTGCCAGCGTGGATTGCAGCCAGTTGTACTGCACATCGCCTAGCGTCAATGACCAATCCGTCGCAATATTCGGTGAAGTGGTTGATTGGTTGGTTCCCTTTTGGCAGCAATTCTGCCCATTTCCCAGTGACGTCTGTGTCGCACCTGGCGTCTGGTTCCAGTAAGGGTCCAGAATAACAAACAGCGCATCGCCCCACGTCCAGGAGTAGTAGCTTTTGCGCTGGCCCAATCCACAGGTCGAGGATTGGCTCGGGGTGCACAGTTTACCTGTCTGATCATACTGTTGTGTATCGCCCGAGAAGAAACTGTCCGGCGCCGGATTGGGGAAGTACATGTTGCGGTACTGCGTATCCCAGATCGCATAGTTCTGCGAGGTGCCATTCAGATTATTGCTCCATTCGCCCTCGTGATTGCCGAGCGTTTCAAACAATGGTACCGATCCGGTAATCAAATCGTAGAACGACCGGTGCAACTGCGTGCGCGTCAATACGCCGTCCGCAGTAGGACCGCCGCCGCAGTTCGGTCCGCCTGTCCCGATCGGTTGGCCGGAAGTATTTAGCTTGTCGGTCAGCATGGTATCGCCCAGATCGATCATGAAATCGGGGTTGTCCTTCAGTGCATTCTTCAGTGTCAGCTGATAGACCGCAGTGTCGGAATTATTGTCCAGGTGCGGATCGGCCTGGACGACGAATGTGAAAGCGGCTCCCGCCGGGCGCGCAGTCATGAAGGTGTGCTCCGTCCGCGCGGTAAAGGTGGTGCTTGCCGGTGCGGCGTATTGCAGGCGGTAGTAGTAGCGGGTGTTTGCCGTAAGGCCTGTCAACGGAATGTTGAGAGGCACATTGGCGCTCGCCGTCTTCACCGCCGTTTTGGATGCATAGGTTCCGCTGACGGTCCCATACTCAACATATACCTGCATGTCCTGGCTAAACGCCACGTTGATGTTGATGGACGTGGCCGCCGCCTGGCCCAGCATCTCCTGCCCCAGCCAGGGTGAGGTGTTCAGTGACGGAAATGTTTGCGCCCCGCAAGGGCCCGTCTGTGCCATGGCCGCGCCGCTGAGCAGCACGCACGCGAAAGTAAGAATGCAACTTTGTGTCATTGGAACGCTCTTCATTATTTATGCACCGACAGCAATGCGCCCGTCTGGGTATTGACGCCGTTAATATTAGCCACGATCGGCAAATCGCCGTCCGGAGCCTGGGGTGGAACAGCCACATTCAACTGAAACAGGCCCGGTGAAATCAGTCCGGCGAACTGCACCGTCGCTGCGGCGCCGCCTATCTGGACCGTGGGGGCCTTGGCGAGCGTCCCCGATTGTACCGATGAGCCCAGATTGAGCGCTTTGCCTGCCGCGCCCAAGCCATTTGCGTATAGAATAATCGCCTCGCCTGGCTTGGCCGGAGTGGTCGTGCCCGGATACAGCGTCGCTGGCCCAAGATAGCTCCCGTCAGCATGTGTGGCCGCAATATACTGACCGCCGCCAAAAGCGAAGAACGAGGGCGAGGTAACCTGTGCCTGCACCGTAAATTGACTGCTGACAACCCCGTTCACCGTCACCCGCACCGACACTGGGCCGCTCATCGCATCCGGCGACGTTAGAACATTGATCTGCGTCGGACTGATGTAACTCGGATAGGCCAATGAGCCATTCACGGAAACGCTGACTCCGTCCAGTTGCACCGGCATCTGCCCTTTCACAAAATCAGATCCGCGCCAGGTTCGCGTTGAGCCCGCCGGCGCCAAATTTGTCCCATCGATTTCAAGCCAGGTATTGGGCGCAGCCGTAGCGGCGCCGCCCGCGGCGTTAATCACCTTCGTCACAATCGGCGTGGGAGAGCCGGCGGCAACCGCGGGAATCGCATAGGAATGCGCAACCAGTCCGCTGACCTGCGCCGGCGGCTTCTCGTCCTGCGGCAGCCACTGCCGCACATATTCCACCTTCACTGCGGCAGGGCCAACTGAAACTTTGGTAAATCCGGCATTTGCGACCACCTCGCCGCTCGCATAGGCATCAGCGTTGAAAGCCGTGTAAGTGTTGTCGGCCGGATTGGGCAGGCTCTGATAGGTCACGCCGTCGAGTTGCTGGTGCGCATAAACGTGGTCGTGCGCAAAGAAGAAGATCGAGACCTTATTCGCCACCATCAATTGATGAATCGGCATGGGCCATGTCGGCCGGTTCTTTGTCAGGCCCCATGTGCCATCGGCGCTGACGCCGCCCCACTCGTTCTGGTTGGCGATTTCCACACCACCGCGCCCAGTGCCCATCACGTGGTGCGCGAAGATGAACTTCCATTTGGCTTTGCTCGATTCGAGAGTCTGCTTCAGCCACTGATACTGGGCATCGCCATGGGTTACGCTCCACTTGTCCGAAGTCTTGGGAGTCGAGCTGCTCTGCCCGCCCAGCCCAGTATCGACCTGTGCCGGAGATCCCCAGTACGGATCGATCACCACAAACAACGCGTCGCCCCAAGTCCAGGCGTAATAGTCACGCAACTGGCCGATTTTCTGCAGGGGCGCGGAGTTGCCGGTGTAGAAAGTTCCTGTAATTGGGTCGTTCGGTCCCGGCACGGCGTAGTAGAGGTTTCGCGCGTTCTGCGCCCAAACCGGCACCTGGTTGCTGTTGGCGTTGTCGGTTGGCAGGTTGTAGTTCGACAGCGAGGTCTCTTCGTGGTTCCCCGTCCCGAGGAACAACGCTGCAGTCCGGCCCAGCAAATCGAAGTAAGGCAACTGCAATGTGTACCGGCCAGTCACCGAGGCCGTGGTGTATGGCGTTTGCAGAGTGTCCACGCTAAAGTCGTCGCCATTGGTAACGTAGAAATCCGGTTTCGCTGCCGCCACCGCAGTGAGGGTTTGCGCATACAGCTTCGGATCGAACATAGACTTTTCGCGTTCCGGATGCGAATCGCCCTGCACGCAGAATACGAACGAACTCCCCGGCGCGCGTTGCGTTTGAAAGGTGTACTGCGCGCCAGGCGTAAAGGCTGCAGTCGATCCAGCTGCACGGTACTGCATGCGGTAGTAATACTGCGTGTCGGACTGCAAGCCGTTCAGCACGGCCTGCGAGAGGAAGTAGCTGTTCGAATTGGGATCGGCCCCTGCCGTTGCCGCTTTTGTCTGCGATGAGTAAACCGTGGGGGTTGTACCGTATTCAAAGTACAGCTCAACCGCGGAATCGGCGCGCACGTTGACGGTGATGGATTTGTCGGTTGGCTGCCCCAAGATCATGGTGAAATTGGTGGCCGCCACGAGTTGCGAGCTTCCCATCGCGACCGCGGCGAGAGCAAGAAAGGAATGCAGCATTTTTCCATTGTGCGATCTTGCAGTGCTTGGATCAATACAATTTACACAACCTTAACCTTTCAAGAATTACCCAGGTTAAACCAGTGTACTGGTTCAGCGTGAAACGGAGAACTGGCGTTCCCTATTAGCGAATATACGCCCTCTTCGGCGGACCAGTTGGGACAACATCGCGACGCAAGTGGCGAGGGTGAACTGGGCTGCGGATGAAACGGCAATCGAAAAGCGTACGTCGCTGGAGATCGATCCGAAGACGGTTCGGCACCACATGGCCACTGCCCGGGCGGCGGGTGCGCGACATAAAAGTTGGGATCAAGCAGCGCGCCGGTCAACCCAGTAATCCTCGAAACGGTTATTAAGGGTTGTGCAGCGAAGGGCTATGATAGCGTTGGCCCCGCGCAGCGTCCAGAACATGC
>CAIRSA010000264.1 GCA_903881085.1 uncultured Acidobacteriia bacterium | reverse complement strand
GGCATGGCGGTATCCGCCTGCGGCGATGTGACAAAACACGAACAGGCACGGCCATAGAAGTTAGAATTGTTCTTCAACCGCCAAGGTCCAAAGATGCGCGCTCGGCCAGTGGCAACCGACGAAATTCGTGGTGAATGTCAGTGCAATCATTTTCAGGGCAGACGGCCAAATCTCTTCCCGGCCTGCCATGGTGCCAGTATTCGCTGTCCTCTGTAATCGATCCACCAGCACGCTGTCTTTTGATATATAAAACAAGCCGAGGTAGACACCCAGCACGGCGATGCCGATCAGACTGCGCTTGTACCATGAACCGCCGGCGAAAAGAAAACAAACCATGGCCAGCACCAGGCTGATGGCAGCGCCGCGCGACCCACTTTCAGTCATCACCGTCAGCATGGGCGTGATGAAGAGCAGCAGTCCATAGCGCCAGGATCCCCAACGCAATTGGTTGCCAGTGACCAGACTGGTCACGATGATGATTCCGGTAGCCGCCCAAATAGCAATCATGTTCGAATTGGCTCCTAAAAACGACACCCGTTGAAAAAACTCACTTTCCTGGATGGTCTGACGGCCGATGCCCAGTTTCATAAGAAGGCTCATGAGCGCCGCGCTGTATGCAAAGGCCAATAAGCCGTATGCCGTCGTCTGCCGATCACGAAAAATATTGACGCAGAGCCAGTATAGCATGAAGCATTGGGTGAGAGATAACATAACTCCCACAAAAGCCGATCGGGGTATGGGATGTGACAGTTCCGCGATCATGGTGGCGATTGCCAGTACCAGCCACAACCATGTCAGTGCCTGGATTGTCCAATGCTGGCTGATGAAAACGCGCGGCGCCTTCCAAAAACAGGCGACGGCAAAGAGGATGCCCGCCATCTTCGAAATCGTAAAGAATGCAGAACCGCCAAATAAATCAAAATTTTCAAAACAAAGACTGAAGAAGAGGATATACATGCTCCAACGCACCACCCCGGGCATGCGAGGTGACGCAGTGCCATTCATATTCCCTCGTGTAGCTAGTGTCTTGTTCTGTTTGCTCATCCGGTGACTTGGTTGATTCGGCATTTCATGCGGGGTTTCGGCCGGATCGGCATAATCGCTGACGGAGTGTGATTCTTAATGACTGCGCCATTCTTAACATGACAGGCGGGATATTGAACACTATGCGCAAAAAGAGCCTTTTTCTTCTGAAAAGGCTGGTATGGCGCGTCTTGCGAAGAAGGTTTAGCGCCGCCGGCCGCCGGCCATTCAGATAGCAATTCAGCGCGATTTGCAAGCGCCAATACACCAGATATTCCGCCGCCATACGGCAAGAAAAAACAGAATCTTGTCCGAGAGCCACAGCCGCCTCGATTTCCGCCGCGCCTGGAAAATCAGCATTCACGGAGTCCGGTTTGCATGCCCGGTTATCGGCAGATAGATGGTAGATCGCTCCCTCCGCCGATGACCATGCCACGCGATAGCGAAGCGCGATGCGGGTCCATGTCTGCAAATCCTCGCCGCGCCTGATGCCGTCCGGAAAATTTCCCACCTCGGCAAGGATCGACTTCGGAATCATCACCGCCGTTGCCGATACCGGTGGCGGGCCCATGGCGGCGTGGAAATAATCATCCAACAGCCCACCCCCTGGTGTGGTGCAACAATGGGAAAATTCGGGCCGCCAGGTGGCATCGTTCTTAGTGTACCGATAAGCGGTGGCATAGATCCCCGCTTCGGGATGGCGGTAACGCAGGCCCATCATTGTTTCCAGAAAGCACGGCAACCATTCGTCATCGGCATCGAGAAAAGCAATCCATTCGCCGGTGGCTTCCTGGATACCGCGATTCCTAGCCGCGCTGACCCCGGCGTTGTCCTGCGCGATCAAGCGGATGCGCGGGTCGGTCATTTGTCGGACGACCTCGCCGCTTCCATCGGTGGATCCGTCATCTACGACCAGCAACTCGAAGTCCTGATAAGTTTGTGCCAATACAGAGAGGATGGCCCGCTGGATGTGGCGGGCCTTGTTGTATAACGGAATGACGACGGAAATGTTCATGGAGACTCTGGAATCATCGCTCATGTGCTTTGCTGCCGCGGTTCCTGAAGGCGCTGTAGCGCAAATATAATTTGGACAGTTTCAAGCGGAATCGCAGCAATGAGTCTCCATCGCTGATGCTTATGCGACTAATGGAATAACGCTGTGAGGTCACTGATGAATGCGTGCTAAACGTGCTTACGGCTCCGTTATATCCGGCTTGTTGCAGGAGTTGATAATGGCTATCACGATATCTGCCATACGGATATGCTAAGGTATCAAAGGGTTGCGAGAATCTGGAAATAAGTTCGTTGCGCGCCGTGAAAATTTCCTCCAGAAGTTCGTCAGGCGTGCATTTCAGAAAATTACGATGCGCATAACCGTGAACACCCAGTTCGATCCGGTTGGCCACGATCTCCCTGATGTCGTCTTCATCCATCAGTTCGCGCCTGAATTTGCCATGCACCGGGTGGGCGCTGTCCCAACGGTTAAAGCCGCCTATTTCAGCCGCAACTAGGAAAACGGTCGCCTTCAGGCCGCGGGAAACTAACTCGGGTAAGGCCAACTCACGGAAGCATTTGGTGGCATCATCAAAGGTGATGATGACGGATTTGGGTGGAGGCTTGCGCCCCGCGTTCAACATCTCATAAAGCTCCGAAAAACTCAGTGTGCGGTAGCCGTGGCTGCGAAGAAACTCCATTTGACATGCGAACTGCCGCACGGGCATCGAATATGAGGTAACAGGAATTCCTGGCGCGTCGATATAATGATACGCTAGGATCGGTAGATTCACTGCAGGCCAGGTGTCGGACATGGACGGGGTCGGAGGTCGGAGGTCGGAGGTCGGAGGTCGGATGTCGGAGGTCGGATGTCGGATGTCGGAGGTCGGAGGTCGGAGGTCGGAGGTCGGAGGTCGGAGGTCGGAGGTCGGAGGTCGGAGGTCGGAGGTCGGAGGTCGGAGTTTCGGTTTGCGGTTAAAATCCCTGAAGCGGTCGCGGAGTTTCAACATCGGCTTTTCCAATCCGTAGTAGGATATAGCAGCGACAACGATGACTGCCAATAACCAGCTTGGATACGACATCCACCAGACGCTCCCAAGCCCGAAAGTTTCGGGCTTGGTGCAAAAAATTTGCTGCCAGATATAGATTGAATAGGATAAAATACCGATTTGGCAGACCCATGGCCAGTTAAGCATGCGGTAAAACCTCCGTTCGGGAGAAATGACACTCTGTAGGAGGAGAATGGCAAAGCCCCACCCTTGCATGGCATTACCCAACGGTACCGTGATGATGCCAAATATAAAGAAATTGCACAAAATATATGGTGTTAGAATTAGCAGAATTGCGATCGGGGTTGACTGGAGGAAATGAGTCTTGCACGCCCACTCGACGAGTCCGGGTTTGCGAGCAAGTAGTATCGCGCTGGCACAGCCCACCGCCAATGAATCGCAGTAGTTCAGGAATGAATACTGGGTGAATGCCGGGCCGAGGATTGACGGATGCCAATGCAGGTAACTCATCACCCGGAAGACAGGTGCCAGTAGAAGCGGGAAAATCTACACCAGCATGGCATGGCGGTATCCGCCTGCGGCGATGTGACAAAACACGAACAGGCACGGCCATAGAAGTTAGAATTGTTCTTCAACCGCCAAGGTCCAAAGATGCGCGCTCGGCCAGTGGCAACCGACGAAATTCGTGGTGAATGTCAG
>CAIRSA010000263.1 GCA_903881085.1 uncultured Acidobacteriia bacterium | reverse complement strand
TGCTCGCGCCGTTGGTCGGCGTGGCTGGCGTGCAGCGCATCACGCACCCATTCCAGGACCTCGTCGTCGAAGTGCAGCCGGCCCAAGAGTTCGGTGAACTGCTTCTCAAGCACCTCCTCGCGGACATACTTGCGCCGACAGGTCGCCGGGTTGCCTTGGCACTTATCGGCGTGACCGGTGCAGTGATAGTAGACGTAGCGTTCCTTCTTGATCTCGCCGACCACCGCGCAGCCGCAGGTATGACAGGCGATCAAGCCGGAAAACGCGAAGTAGCGTGTCATGCGGCGGTGCTTCTTCGCCAGCCGGCCGTCCATCACGCCCTGCACCCGCTCCCAGAGTTCGACCGAAACGATCGCCTCGTGGCTGCCTTGATATTGTTTGCCGTTCCACTCGAACCGCCCGCAGTAGAGCCGGTTGCGCAAGATCGCGTTGACCGTGCTGGCCGGGACCTTGGTGCCGCTCTTGCGGTAGACCAGCCCGAGTTCACGCACCTTTACGGTCGCATCGCGTACCGAATACTGACCGCTGGCGTACCACTCGAACAGCTTGGCGATGACCGGCGCGACAGCCGGGTCGGTGACGATGATCTTCTTGCCGTCCGGGCCGGTGATGTTGCGATAGCCGAGCGGCGTCTTGGTCGGCCAGATCCCCTGCTCAGCTTTTTCCTGCATCCCCTTGCGGGCTTCTTCGGACAGGTTGTCGATGTAGTTCTTGGCCATCAACACCTTGATGCCGTGCATGAACTTTTCAGAGGAACGGGATTCCCGGGACAAGACCACGCCTTCCTTGGGAAAGTGCATCTCGACATCGAGTTCGTCCACCGTCACCCAGTCCTTCAGGTTGCGGTAGAGCCGATCCGTCTTCTCCACCAGCAGCGCACGAATAGATGGATGCGCCTTCAGATACTCGACCATCTCCCCGAACGCAGTGCGGCCTGTCGCTTTGGCCGTCTCCACGTCCACGTATTCCTGCGCGATCTTGAAACCTTGCGCCGCCGCGTATTCCTTCAAAAGCTTCAACTGCGCCGGGATCGAGAAGCCTTCCTTCTCCTGCTCCTTGGAGGACACGCGGGCATAGATCACCGCCTGCTTGCGGGCGGGATCGGCGATGGGCGTCGGTTTTGATGGTTTGGTCATTTTGTTTAGTGTAACCTAAACAAATTGTCTTCGCAAGCTTGCCTTATAAGACAAGCAGCAAAGCCAGCCCAGAAACCTACCTGAAGGCCTAACCCCAGACCCACACAATCACATCAGACTGCCGGGCACGAACAGGCAAAGATGATCAGCCGCCAAGAATCGGCGGCGGAAGAAAATAAACAAACCTATCGCCCTCTTGGACGGCATCCAAAAACACAGTGCCAGACTGTTCGATACGTCTCTTGTTCGCGTCCAGGCTAAACTGGGAACAATATCGATAAAACGCCTCGTAATAGGGAATACCATCCACAAACTTTATCGGGTCATCCTTGCTGCCAGTACCGGAAAAATGCCTCTCAACATGTAGCGAATCCATGGAAAGTGTGGCTCGCTCTAGGGCTTCTGGTGATGAGGCCTCCCCGTCAATGGCAGCCTCCAATGACTTGAGCCTCAAAGACATTCGAGCAGCCCTGCTCCTCAGGGACATCTGAGTATCATCATCACACGCTAAATCTGCAACACAGATTCCACGAAACAGATTCGCCAAATAGTTCTTGCTGGAAATCTCTGTGGATAATATTTCCACACCACGCATGAGCCTGCCGTGAATCATGGCGGACGTAATATCGTATATCTTTCTTATGTCGGCCCGATCGCCGAAGGATTTATTCACGACTTCAAGAATTGGCAAGGCTTTCCCACTGACAGACCAACTCCCTCCCCAATCTCTATGCTGCTCCAGACTCCCTTTGGAACCAGTAAGAAAAAGCGCGAGATCACTGTCGATTTGTTCAAGCGCGACGCTGTTAAAACTACCGTCCCGCACCTGCCTAACTATTTCCTCCCAACTTGATTCGAGTCGGTCGACTAGCCAATTAATACTGGCCAGTATTTCCAAAATTGACCGGGCACAAAATACCGCACCTAGTGGATTGCTACTGGCAACCTGAAAGGCCGTCTGACCGATCAACAGATCAAGCTTCAAAAGAGATGTACTAATGGAAAGATGCAATGCATAGGCGGTAAATCGAAGCCACTCAGCCGTGCCCAGTTCTAGTTTTCCGTTCGAATCAGAACGCTGACCCGCCAGATACTCATCTGCTCTCCGCGCAATTGACCAACTTCGCAAGACTGACACGCCCCTATACCTCAGAGGAAATTCATAATGCTTAGCCGACCGTATTAAGGCAGCAGTTGCATTTTGGGCTTTGATTTGAGTGTCGGTTGGAAGTAGTGGCTGCAGATTGCTTAGAAAATCCTCGTCTACCAACGCCGCTGATTCACTTTCCGACAGTCCGTCAGATTGCCTTAGCCATTCGAAGAATGAGGACGCATCGAGTTTATCTTTTGATTCTGGAACAGATAAAACATCCCGAATTCTTTTTAAGACCCGCTGCTCTATTCGCCATTGTAAATTCGGCATTTGCGTGAGATAAGTCTCGGGCAGCGGATTTCCATCTGCTCTTACTTGCTCACGCGCCCATGCCATACTCAAAAACGCCGAATAGATGGATACTGCGGCAGAAAGGATTGCGGTAATACCGTTGGATTCTTCGGGGAAACACCCTAGTACATGACTCCCGAAGTTTGGGTGAACGTAGTCATTTAGCGACTTGTTCACGTCCTTGATTGAAGAATTTGCTTTCTCTCCGAGCGCAATCGAAAAATAACGTGGCGTGTGCGGTGCGATCGCGCTTTGGTGCGATTGAACGAGAGGTTCGACCGCTACTAAAGCGCCGGCCAACCATGCCTTGAATGCGGAATCGGGATTCCTGAATTGGAGATATTCCGACTTGCTCGGGAAATCAAGCACCAGAAGTCTGATTGTCTCCTCGCCCATAGACCGGAGAAGTAAAGCCGAAAAAAGCAAGTCTCCACTGCGCGAAGCGACTTGAAAGGCACGCTCCAAATGAAGCCATCGGCCCCATCGCTCAATCTCCAATACCGGATTAATAGCCTTCTTCCATGTACTTATTTGTTCTGCTGACAGCGCACTTTTATTTTCATAGGCGTCATGCATTGCCTTAAACGTCTCTCTTATCGCGGATCGATCCAGCGTCCTCGGGATACCAGGCAGTATTTGATTTCCGTTTGATCTCAGCGCCGTTAGTGCGTCAAGTTGATCCAGCAATGACTGAGTATTGACACTATGACGCCAAATCGATCGCCAAGGATTAAAGAGAGGTTCCACGTCTATATTCGATCTTCATGTATGAAAAATGTATGCGAAGTCAGGCTGCCGCCTTGAACCGTTCATAACGCTGCGCAGGCCGGTTCCGATTCGGGCGGTCCTTGGCGCAGGCCGGCAAATGGATCATTTCCTCGTTCAGCCGCTTCAGTGCTTCGAGCATCGGAGCGTCGTGTCTAGTTGACGCAGACGAACTGTGAATGATGCGGAGGTAGTGTTGCGCCCACCGTTGCTGTCGATCAGAACCCCCGTTCGTCTACTTGTGTGACGACGATTTTTCATAAGCCACAGCTGAGCCATCAAAGCATCTTCGGCATTGAACGCAGGTCTCTGTAATATCGCCCTTGCCGTTCAGCGGACAAACTATTTCTTTCTTGTAAGGCTTAACGCTCCCCGTAGGCCGATAGTTGTCAAAAAACAGAACAGCCGCATGCCCAAGTCGTTGTGGGTCTGGCAGTTCATCGGGCTCGCATTGGTACGAGAAGAAATAATTCTTGCTGCGTGGCTTAAGCCGCAGAAATTGCTCCCTCCTCGGCAAAGAATGCTTGTCGAGGCTGAAATGAATAAATACATTTTTAAGCTCATCAATCTGTGCGGCAAACTCGGGGATACGTGTGACCACCCACAGAACAATATCCGGGCGAATTCTCCCTAAATAATTGATGACCGAAACACTTTCAGCAAAAAGATCGCCTCCGCCATTCCAGCGCAAGAATGATAGATTTGACTGATCATATTCAAGCGCCACCCGTTCTGCAAAAGCTTTGCAGTTAGCCTTAATTAGCGATTGAACCGCCGCCTGATGTTTCAACGAGTTTTTCCAAGAGGGCGCGCCTTTGGCGAAATAGCAGGTTTGAAGACAGGTTGCAGTCGGTCGGCAGGTGGACGCAATCGGAACGTTTACGCTGTAACCGGTCACCTTGTTGAAAGACAGCACCTTGTCATAGGACCCAATCACTTTCGCCGATTCTTGCGCGAGTAAAGCCTCCGTTTTTTTGATTACCCGCATCACACGGGAATCTGTCTTGAAGTTCACCTTGACAGATTTTCCAGTAATCAAACGTTCTAATTCCGGCAAATTCGCATTTTTCTTGGACTCGACCAATGCCCTAGCCGCATTGCGAGAAACGGCATCCCTTACAACGGCAGAATCCGCAACACTCCAACGCCTTGGAGAGGAACGAACATAAATGCTCCAACCTCCAGCCCCACCAAGCCCCCGCATAAAGCTCAGATCCGCCTGCAATGACTTAATCGGCACCGCATTTGAGAGGGCTAGACCTTTCATAACTCTTACGGGCAAGCGAACTGGGTACAGGCCATCCGTCCACAAAGGCTTGGCGTCAATGTACGACGGGCCAGCCACTTCCATCCACCCTATAAACGCGGAAACCTTCGATAGGTAACAAAGGATGCGATCCCCTGGAAAGAGGCGGCTGGCAATGCCGGCTTTCTTTTCATTGAACCCCATCACTTTGCCGCCGTGGCTTAGAAACTCGCGCCACGATTCAACAGTAAAAACGCCAAGGTAATCTGTCGGCAACCGATCGGGGGGGGCAGCCCCAATCGCAACAGTCTTAGACAACTTCTTCATACAAATGCCGTTGGAATCCGCTGAAGACAGTTGCGATATTCCTCGCATCCCCTAAATCGTTTACTGCATCGGTGATCGAGTCGTTGTATTTGAGTCTTAAGAGCGGCGTGAGCTTCGATTGGTCCAACTCATCCACGCCCTCCGCCACATAGTGCGACAAGACAAAGTCTAAAAATACTTGATGCTTCGCATTAAAGTGTTCGCTGATGGCTGCCATAGCCCTGTCTGCGCGCTCCTGTCGCGTTAGCGGTTCCATTGCATAGGCAACGTGTGCGAGGACATCAAAGAAATCACTTTGTTCAGCATCAATAATGCGCTGCATCTCAAGTAGCTGCGGCTTACCAAATCCCTTTTCAGCCAACCCCTCCATCAATTGCTTACGCGTATCGGGCGCGCTCCAAATAGCGCGTAGTTCATTCTCATCTTTAAAGAACTCAGGAAGCTTTCCAAACAAAGTCTCCATAAATTGCTGCGCTGACATGGGTGCGCCGTCCGGATGCCAGAAACTGGTCGACATCATGTGCTGTATCTTGCGAGCCTTGCCATCTGCGAGTTTGACCTTCGCTTTTTTGACGCAAGTACATTTGATGTTTCCGCACTTTTCGCATGGCTCAGGCGGGCAGTTACATGGCGATTGCCCGCAAGTTGCACAGGGTTTTGGTTCTGCTCTTACACATTGACAAGGTGATGCTTCACATCGCTCACAGACTTCTGGGGCAACCGGGTCACCATCCCACTCGGGGTCGCTGAAGTGGTGGTGTGCTTTAACAAAATCATAAATAGTGAAATAGTCTTTCCCGTCATACAGTCGGGTACCACGACCAATAATTTGCTTGAATTCAATCATTGAATTCACAGGCCGCATCAGGACGATGTTACGGACATTCCTGGCGTCGACACCAGTTGACAGTTTTTGCGATGTAGTTAGAACAGTAGGGATATTTTTTTCGTTATCTTGAAAATCTCGCAAATGCTGGTTTCCCAACTCACCATCATGGGCAGTAACCCGCTGGCAATAATTAGGGTCTTGGATTGTTTTTTTTTGGTTGATCAGGTCACGTACTGCTAAAGCATGAATTTGAGTAGCGCAAAAGACTAGGGTTTTTTCTTTCTGATCCACCTCATTCAGGTAGACATCCACCCTCTTGGCCTCACGCTCCTTGATTTCAATAATTTTGTTGAAATCTGCCTCGGTATAAAGTCGCCCTTGCTCGACCTCTCCTTCGACCACCAAGTCATCGGCGGTGAAGACATATTCATCCATCGTGGTCGAAATTTGCTTAACCCTGAACGGGGTCAGATAACCATCGTTGATGCCGGCTTTGAGGGAATACACAAAAACAGGATCCCCGAAGTAAACATACGTATCGGCGTTGTCTTTGCGTTTGGGTGTGGCAGTTAAACCGAGCTGCACGGCTGGCGCGAAATATTCTAGAATTCCACGCCAATTACCCTCGTCGTTAGCGCCACCACGGTGGCACTCATCAATGATAATTAAGTCAAAAAAGTCCGGCGGATACTCGCCGAAGTATGGGGATGGCTTGCCATCAGCGGATCTTCCGCTCATAAATGTCTGGAAGATGGTAAAAAACACGCTGCCGTTTTTGGGGACCCGCCCTCTACGACTAATTTCATCGGGTGCGATTCGCACCATACTGCCCGGCATTTTGTCTTCGAATACCGAGAAGGCGTTAAAAGCTTGATCCGCAAGATTGTTGCGATCCGCCAGAAACAAGATGCGAGGCTGGCGAGTGGGTTCGGTGTCCGCCTTCCAATCCGCCAGATTCCAGCGGCTGTGAAATAGCTTCCACGCCAACTGAAATGCAATGAACGTCTTGCCGGTTCCAGTCGCCAACGTGAGCAGGATTCGGTCACGCCCTTCGATCAACGCATCCAAAACACGTTGTATAGCGATGTCCTGATAATAACGCCCAACAAAGTAGCCACCTTTGTCTTCAAACGGGATCGCCGCAAAGCGATCGCGCCATGCATTCTCGACGGCAAACGTCGCATCCCAAAGCTCTTTAGGTGAGGGAAATGCGGCAATTTCCACTTCTGCGCCAGTGTGCATGTCAATCGCGTAAATGCCCTGACCATTGCTGGCGTAGGTATAGCGAATATTAAGCTTGCTCGCATAGTCCTTGGCCTGCGCCACGCCGTCAGTCAATGGCTTATCCCAAGCCTTTGCTTCAACAACTGCAAGCTTGGTATTTCGGTATTCCAGAACATAGTCTGCGCTGAGCGCCGCACCCCGCTTACCAGCCCCTTCAAGTCGCCCCAGGGTAATCGGATATTCGACTCTTAGCCGACTACCTTCGACAGATCCCCACCCCGCCGCCTTTAGCGCAGGATCAATATGCTCAAGTCGAGTTTGTGCTTCGTTCATCACAACCCCTCAAACCAATTCTTTATCTTCAACGTCATTGACTGCCGCCGCCCCGCCAAAACTCGCCAGAAAGGGCTCTGTATTTCGTGAATAGCGATCTCGCATGACTTGACCAAGTCGAGGACAGTTTCGATGGGATGCGGCGTGACGGAATAGCGTTGAGTGGACATCGTGAGTCTCGCTAAAGTTGGCCGCTAAAGGCTTGGTGTAACAACGTTTTTTTCAATGCTTCCAGAGCGGCGAGTTTCTGCTCGTAGAGTCGAGCGAGGCGTTGGGTTTCTTCCGATAACGCGTCGAGCCTGGCCACGATCCGCTGCTGTTCGGCCAGCGGGGGGACGGGAATCGAGCATTCCTCAATGAACTCCTTGGAAACGCGCTTGTGTCCGACAGCGCCCGACATCCGTGCCGCGCCTTCAACCCGAAACGTTTCACGAGATAGGAAGTAGTAGAGCCATTCCTTGCTGACCGTTTCGTCGGGGCGGAACACGAAGTATTCGCTCGAACCGAAGCCAATTCCGTTCTTCAACCCATCGGCGATTCCAAGTTTCCCGTTTTCAAAGCAAGGCGTTATTTTCGCGAGGAGAACATCGCCGTCAGCGAAGTAGGTGTAGCTGCCGACGACTGCGGACAGTGGCTTCGTTTGAGTCGCCTGAACATACTTCACGTCAATGCCCATGTCCTCCATCGGGAGAAACGAGACGAGTGAAGAAGCGGAGACCTTCTCACGGGCTTCGCTTTTCGGCGGCTTTATCTGGCACACCTCCGCGAGCGTTTTCGTCGGCCACCCCTTCTTCACAGCAACGCCTTGATGTTTCCCAGCACTTCCGCGCTCTCGGCGTCCAGAGCGGCGATTTCGTCCATGATTTCCTGCGGGCTGCGGTGCGCGATTTCCTCGCCGCCGTTGGGGTTCTTCACGGACAGATCAAAGGTCTTCGGGTCGATGGCCGCAATGTCCACACTCCAGCTTTTGGGCGAGTCGGCCTTGGTCTTTTGCAACGCGATGAACTCGGCGAGGTCGGCGTCGTTGAGCGGGTTGGTCTTGCCCATGTTGCGGCCGGGGTCGAGCTGGTAGAACCAGACCTTGCGCGTCTTCGTGCCTTTCTCAAAGAAGAGCACAACGGTCTTCACGCCCGCGCCCTGAAAGGTGCCGCCAGGCATATCTAGAATAGAGTGCAGGTTGCAGCTTTCAAGCAGCAGCTTGCGCAGGCTGACGCTGGCATTGTCTGTATTACTGAGAAAAGTGTTCTTGATGACGAT
>CAIRSA010000262.1 GCA_903881085.1 uncultured Acidobacteriia bacterium | reverse complement strand
TGCTTCCGCTTCGCGCAGTCGGAATGTCTCATCGGTGATGTCAAACTGCGCCACAACATCGCCCTGCTTCACGATGTCGCCCGATTTGCGCAGATCGGTAAGCACCAATTGGGTACTGCCCGTCATCGGCGCGGTGAGCATCTTGGAATTGCCGCCTTGCAACTGCCCGTTCGCTGTCACGCTGAACGCCACGTCGCCGCGCTTAACCTTGGTTGTTGGAATCACCACCGGCTGCTCCGGCGAAAGTAACTCGGTCAGCTTCGGCAACGACATCGCCGCGGCCCCAAGCAACATGCCGGTAGTGGTGAAGAAGATGGCTTTCAAAGTGCCGTTCATTTCTTTTTCTTCTCCGAAAGCGATTCCACCAATGCCACTTCCGTGCCTGCCTCGATGCCCTTCACCGCAACTTCATCAGGATTGCGCGCCAGCACTTCCACCTTGACCGGTTTCAGGCCGTCCTTGGATGGCACCAGCACCACCGGTCGCCCGTCGCGCGCGAAGATGGCCTTGGCCGGAACGCTGATGGCGTTCTGAATGCGGTCGACAATCACGTCCATGCGCCCGTTCATCGCAGGCCTCAGCCGCGGATCTTCCTGTCCTATTGATGCATAAGCGCGGAAGTTGCGCGATGCCGGCCATTCGAATGTCTGCTCGGTCAGGGGAGAGATCAATTCCAGCTTGCCTTTGTACTGCATTTCGGGGAACGGATCAAGCAGGATGCGCACGTCCTGGCCCACATGCATCTTGCCGCGATCGATCTCTTCGGTCTTGCCCTTCAAGCGCAGCGTCGCCAGATTCGGGATCTCGGCAATGGCGCTGCCCGGCCATACGCTGTCGCCTACCTTGAACGGCTTGGCGTTCATCGCGCCCTGCGAACTGTTGATCAGGAAGTTCACGATTCCGGCCGCAGGCGAGCGTACTTCCATCTTCTCCAGTCGCTGCCGCACTACTTCCACTTCGTCCTTGGCTTTGTCCCGCTGGCTGGTATATGCGGCGATGCGCGATTTGCTCGATGCGGCGTGAAGCGCCACGGCCGCTGCTTCCACCTTCAGCCGCTCCCGTGCAATGGCCAGGTCCACTTTGTTTTCCTCGGCTTGAATCGCACTCACGATTTCGCTCTTCGATGCTTCGAGGCGCGCCCGCTCGACAACCTGTTGCAGTGTGTACTGGTCGAGTTTGTCCTGCTCGATAGTGATGTGTTCCGCGGCGATCGATTGATCGAGCGCCGCCTGAATCTGACGTTGAATCGCAATGCGGTCCTGCAACTGTTGTTTGGCACCGCTGTCATCGAAGCGCAAAACAGGGTCGCCCGGCTTTACTGCACTGCCCGGTTCCACCATCCACACGATTTGCAGATTGGGCACGTTCAACGGTGCTGTAATCTGCTTGGATTTTTCGGCCACCAGTTCGCCGCGACAGGCGATGATCACCAGAAACTCGCCCTTCTTCGCTGTGGCCAGCGGCAGGCTCTGCGTGGTGACTTTCGCCGCGCCCGGACGCAGCATAAAACCCAGTAACCCGGCAGCTAGCATGAACATCACGATCGCCGTGGCCCAGGTCTTCTTGCCGGCCGGTTGCTTGCCAAGTTTCCCGCTCATTTTGTTCCTCGTTCGATCTCAATCGCTGCGGAAAGGTCTGGCATCAACAACGAATTCTGCTGCACAACCCGGAAGATGGCATTGAATGTTCGCACCGGGGAGTCCGTCCCTGGAGTGGCAATCGGGCTGGATGATTCCAGCTTGGCATCAAACATCTCGCCCGGATACGCATCTACAAAAAGCTTGCCCTTCGCTCCGGAACTTAGCGCCGCGATGTCGGGCTCATTCACGGTGGTTTGCACCACCATGCGCTGTGGATTGAAAATGCGCAAGATCGGTAGCCCGGAATGGACCTGATCGCCCTCTTGCAGCGGCCCCATCGATCCGTTGCGGTAGCTGTTTTCCAGTGCCACCATGCCGTCCTGAGGGGCCAGCACCAGCAACCGTTCCAGGTTGATTTGAATTCGTTCCAGGGTCACCTTTTGCCGCTCTTGCCGCAATTGATAGATCTTCACCGTGGCGGCTTCGGACTTTTGCCGCAATTCGTCGGATTTCTTCAAGCTGAGTACGCGTTGCCGCGCATCTTCGCTGCGTGCTTCGTTCTTCCGCTTGTCAATATTGCTTAACACCGGACCTTTGCGGAGTTCAAGTTGGGCCTTTTGCAGATCTGCTTCTGCCTGCTTGATGTTGGCCAGCCGCCGCGTCAAATCGCTCTTGGCCTGGGCTTTGCCCTGCTCTAATTGGTAGGTCAGGTCTTTCAGGCGGGCTTTTGCGTCGCGTTCGTCATCGAAGAGCGAGGTTCGGTCGAATTCCACCAGCAGGTCGCCCTTGGAGACTTTGGTGCCGTTGGGAATCAGTTTGGTAATGGTTTGCCGCGCACTGCCGCCGCTGGCCAGTTGGGGGACGCGGATTGACTGCCATTCCAGCGCCTGAATGATGCCGGTGGCGCGAATGATCTTGCTCTCCTGCTCCGGGATGGAGGCAAGGGGTGCTGGCTCCGACTCGGCAGCCGCTACGGTGGTAGACGAGCGCGTGCAACTGCTGGAGGCGAGACATACTGCGACAAGCGCGAACAAAGCCGGGATCGATTTCATACTAAATTGTCTCTTCTCTATTGTAAAGCATGACGTTGTAGCCCCGCGAAAAGTTGATCGTTGTACCGGTCTGATGCAAAAATCCTCCTCCTTCGCCGCCCTACAGCAAATCTGGCAGTGGGTGGAATAGCCCAGTCATCCCCTCATGTTGTATCTGATACCATCGAAAGAACGCTTTATCAATGACTTCCGAGCCAACTGTTGCCGTTCTAGTACCCTGTTTCAACGAAGCCAGCACGATCGCCCAAGTGGTTGCCGGTTTGCGCGTTGCGCTGCCGTTCGCAACGATTTATGCCTGCGATAACAATTCTTCCGACGATACTGCCGAATGTGCTCGCCGAGCAGGCGCCGTGGTGCTGTCTGAACCGAGGCAGGGGAAGGGCAACGCCGTACGTACTATGTTCGCCTCGATTGAGGCCGAGGTCTATGTCCTTATCGACGGCGATGGTACTTATCACAGCGCTTCCGCGCCGCTCATGGTCAACCTGCTTCGCGAGCAGAAGCTGGCGATGGTGGTTGCCCGTCGCGTTCACAGCGAAACTTCTGCCTACGCCGCGGGCCATCTGTGGGGAAATCGGCTCTTCACCGACGTGGTGGCACGGCTCTTTGGCGCTACGTTTACCGACATTCTGAGCGGCTACCGTGTATTCTCGCGCAAGTTCGTCAAATCGTTCCCGTCTTTCTCCGAAGGGTTTGAGATCGAAACGGAACTGACCGTTCACGCCTTGACCCTGCGGTTGCCGGTGCGTGAATTGCCCTCGGCCTATGCGCCGCGGCCCGCCGGTTCTGTCAGCAAATTGCATAAGTATCGTGACGGTTACCGCATTCTATTGCGGATCCTCAGCCTGGTGCAGAATGAGCGTCCGCTGGCGTTCTTTTCGGCCATTGGACTTGCGCTGTTCGCGATTGCCATCGGCCTGGCGTGGCCCATTGTGCTGACGTTCATGGAGACGCACAAGGTGCCGCGCTTTCCAACGGCGATTCTGGCCACGGGCATCGCCGTCTCAGGTTTCATCAGCCTTGCCTGTGGCTTGATTTTGGACAACGTCAGCCGCGGACGGCGCGAAGCAAAGCTGCTGGCTTATTTGGCCACCAGCGCGTCGATATCTGCGTAGCCTTGCACCACGCGGATCTCTATCTCATGCCAACCATCGCCCAGGCCCTTGAACGTAGTTTGCGATTGCCACTCGACCTTGGCTGAGTTCATGACGAGTTCGCCGCGTGAAACTCCGTCTATAGCGACCTCCGCGCGGCCTCGATTCGGCGCTTTCGTAAAGACGTAGGTCAGTTCGTGGCCAAAGAAGCGGAATCTGGCCCGCGCGCCGGGAAGGTTTGTGTAGCTCAGCGTGTGGCCGCGAGCTTCGACGAACTGGATATCCCGCTCCCAGCCGCCTGAATATACGATGGCAGGATCCGCATCGTCATAGCTACCTTCGGGCATTGTCTGCAGCGATACCGCTTGCGGCGGACCGTCGTGCAGCGCATAGACTGCATAATTTCCGTTTTCCAGCTCCTTGGCCGCGTTGGCCTGAAGATGCTGTGCGACGGCGATCTGCCGCACCGGAATATGCAGCGGAGCGATGAAGTAGCGGATGTTGTTTGCGGCAAACAGGTTGGTTAGCCCGGCAGGGTAATCGGCATTCCCCAGTTGTTTCAGAAAGCTTGTGTGATGCCAGGAGTTGGAAAACTCCGTGGCGTGCAGACCTGCTACTTCCAGCGTCTCCAAGAACAGCACCGGCTGGCCCGGGTGCTGTTCGTTCATATAGGCGATTAGCTTGCGCGTTGGCGCGCCCGCGGTCAAGAATCGATCGGCCGCCGCCTGGTCAAACGGATTCCAGGCGAAATCCTTGTGGATCCACGATGCGGCCGGAAGGAAGCAGAGATTTGCGGCGGTGCAGGCTACCACCAGCAACGTACCGGTATTTCCCAGTTCGGCCAGCAGCAAGGCGAACAAAATGCTGGAGATCGCCATGGCAGGATACAGATACCGCATATGCGGCGCCGCGGAAAGAATCAGCAAGGACGAGACCAGCACGACCGCCAGCGTGCGCCATTCCTGGAACGGGCGTTTCACCGCCGCCAGCAGCACCAGCGGCAGGAGCAGCAGCATCTGGAAGCCAAAAGCCCCGTCCTGCCCCTCCACGTATTTATGCGTGTCGAAGGTCAGGCGGTAGAGCACTGCCGGGTTGAGTTTTTCATTCAGGCGATCGTCGACAAAGGGCGTCTGCGTATCGTAGAAGGGCGATTTGAAGATCGTGTTCATGTACGGGAAGACCGGATTTCCCGTCCGCACGTACGCCTCAATGTAGGGAGGCAGCGCCCACAGTCCGGCCAGCGCCAATGCCGCGATTTTGGGGCGTTTGCTGAATAAAATAGGTAGGGCAAAAGCCGCGGCCAGCAACTTTGTCATCACGGCGGCGCCGGCGAAGATGCCGCACAGCAGCGCGTCGTCCACTGACAGATAGGCGGCCAGCAAAAACACAGCCCAGATGTTTTCCACAAACAGGGACCCGGTCACCATCTGCACTACCGGCAGCGAAGCGAAGAGCGCTACCAGCAGCCAGGCCTGTGTCCTGCCCACCCAACGCAAGGACGCCCGAAAAATGAGCGTCGCGATGATCGCAAGCATCGCCAGATTCAAGAGCCGTGCCGCAAACTCTCCCCCCAGCAGTACGCCGAGCAGGTACACCCAGTCGCCGCCCATCGGCATGGCGGCGCGGATCATATGCCGCACGTCGAATGAGCCTTGATGGCGAAATGCGATCGACATCGGATTGGCCAGATGCATGGACAGTGCGTCCGGCCCTGTTTCAGGCTTCAGCACCACCAACCAGTGGCAGAGCAGCGGGAAGAGTCCGAAGGCTTGCGCCGCCGAGCCTTCACCGGGCGGTAGCGTATATTGTTTTATAACCTGCCAGTTGAAAAGCAGCGGAATCGCCAGCAGCGATCCATAGACCAGGGGATAATTGACCGGAAAATGAACCAGCACCTGTACGGTGAGCATGCAGCAGGCAAGTCCCAACAAGATCGCTTCCGGCATGCGGAGCTGAGGGCGAATGAGCCGTCCCAGGGCAAAGCAGGACGCCAGAATGTAGGCCGCCGCGGCAACGGGAACCACACCGGCCGCCCCTACCGTGACCAGCAAAACAACGGCCCCCAGCAGGGCAGGGAACCAACGCGGCCGGAAGGCGATCAATGCCCCTGAGAAGACCGCGTACACTGCCGCGTAAACATGAAAATGCATCCAGCCATCGCCATACCAGATGGGCTGCTCCCACATCCGCCGGGCGACGATGACAGCCAGAATCAGCGCCCCACAGATTGCAGCTATGGCTTTCATCTGTGTTTATCTGGGTCCATCTGTGGCCAAGCACCTTCGTTTGGCTCGTCGGACGAGGCAGCAAATTGAGCAGTGGCGAAGGCCGACCACGCTGCCATCTCAACTATTTCATCGGGAGTGAGATTGCTGTAGTAATCCCAGATCGCCTGGTCAATTTGCTTGCGGTTTTTGCTCGCCATTGATGTTACCTGCCATCAAGCTTCGGATGAGAGCTTCACAACCAGCTTCCCCGTATTCGACCCATCGAACAACCGGCGCAGCGCCCGCGGGGCGGCCTCCAGGCCCTCTACCACATCCAGCTTGTAGTGCAACTTTCCCTGCTGATGCCAGCCAATCAACTTCGGCACGGCTTCGCCCGCACGGGAATAGAAGTCACTCACCAGAAAGCCTTCCATGCGTGCCCGCTTGATGATCAGATTAGCCAGATTTCGCGGCCCTGGCGCAGGTGCCTTGGCGTTGTACTGCGAAATCATGCCGCAGACCGCGATTCGGCCGTGCAGATTGATCATGGAAAGCGCGGCCTCCAACGTTTCGCCGCCAACGTTATCGAAGTACACATCAATGCCATCCGGGCAATGCGTCTTCAAAGCCCCGATGACGTTTTCCGTGCGATAGTTGATGGCCGCATCGTAGCCTAACTCGCGCAGCCACGCACACTTTTCATCGCTGCCTGCCAAACCAACAGCGCGGCAGCCTTGAATCTTCGCCAACTGTCCAACCAGCGAGCCCACCGCGCCCGCGGCGGCCGAAACCAGCACTGTCTCGCCGGCCTTTGCCTGGCCGACATCGAGCAGGCCGAAGTAGGCAGTCAAACCAATGTGCCCAAGCAGTCCGAACCACGCAGTGAGCGGCAGGCCCGGAATCGCCGGTACCTTGGAAAGGGTCGCCGGCACGCCAACAAAGTAGTCCTGCCAGCCAAGCAGGCCCTGCACTGTGTCGCCCACGGCGAAGCCGGGGTGCTTGGATTCAGTCACTACGCCGATGCCGCCGCCGCGCATCACTTCTCCCAGCGGGATCATTGGCAGATAAGAATCCGCCGCGTTCATCCAGATCCGGTTTGTCGGGTCGAGTGAAATATACAGAACGCGCACCGCCACTTCGCCTTCGCCCGCTGCGCGCAAAGGTTGTTCGCTCCATGCGAAATCGGAGTCGCGTATATCGCCCTCGGGTCGCGCCGCGAGACGCCATTGTCGATTGGTCATTGGAATTCTCTTTCTCCCCAGGCCTGTGGACAGGCGAATCGCCCGTCCTACCTTATTTCGCCGGGTAGCTCTTCAAATACTTGTTGCGGGAATTGTATACCGAAAACGCCCCACTCGCTTCGGCTGAGACACGGATGTAGTTGCCCGTGCCGTCTTCTACCGGATTGGCGATAAAAGCGTCCGAGGTGTTGTTTTCGCGTCCGCCGGCGTCGGCGTAATGCAGCTGCCAGAAATCTTCGAGGCCAGGCGAACTGTGAACGGCCTGCCATGCCGGAATCGTCCCACCCTTCTTCGCTCCGTTGTTCATAATAGCCACCCGCGGATGCAGAGCATGCACGATGGCTTCCGAGCCCGAGGCATCCATGCCATGATGCGTAGTCAGGTACATATCCACTTCGCCGATCTTATTTGCAGGACACACCAGTTCCAGCTCTTTGTTCCACGTCAGATCTCCCAGATCAATGAAGCGGAACTTGCCGTAGGTGAAAAATGTGCCAAGGCTGCGCGCGTTCTCGCTCGGGTCGTCCTCTTTCTTCTTGGCTGAGGCGCACATTGGATTGGGCTGGCCGGCTCCGCCGCGCGGCTGCGAGAGCAACTCGCCATCGGAAGTCAGCACTTCCACCTTCACATCCTTCAGCGGTACGGTGTCGCCTGGCTTCAAGGTTAACCGCTTCGCTTTTTCGAACTCTTTTTTGTAGGCCAAAAACAGCTCGTCGGCGGCTTTGCCAGTCTCGCGATTGGCGCCGTGGTCAATGAAGGTGCCGACATTCATCAGCGCGGCGATCTCAGGCACGCCGCCCGAATGGTCGCGGTGATAGTGCGTGGTCAGAAGGAAATCGATCTTCTTTATGCCCGCCTTCTTCGCCGTGGCAGCGATGCGTTTGGCGTCGCGATTTTCAAAGCCGGGCCACCCCGCATCAATCAGCATCGACTGTTTGGAAGGCGTTACGATCAGCGTGGCCTGTCCGCCCTCCACATCGATAAAATAAAAGTCCAGCGTCTTCGGTGCGGCAAGCGCGGCACTTGCAAACAATAATCCAGCGATCCATCTCATGAGACGCATCGTATCACGGAACCACAACGGACGCGATCTCGTAGTATAGAATGAAAGGCGCGGACGCCCATGCCCTATTGTTGCAAGTGCGGAAATCAAGTCGGAGAGAAAGACGTCTACTGCGGAAAGTGCGGAGCCAATCAGGCCGCCCCTCATTCCGGGTCGGCGGATTTTCTCAACAATATCCCTGCGCGCACCGCCTCAGTGCTCTGCTACACCCCCGTGGTGGGCTGGATCCCCTGCGTTGCCATTCTTGCCACCGAACGGTTCCGCCACGACCGCCAGACCCGCTTTCACGCTTTCCAGGGTCTTTATCTGTTTGTTGTCTGGCTGATGGTGGGCATGGTTTTAAGTCCAATCTTCAGCCACCTGCCATTCCCGGCCAGCTACTTCCATCGCGGCTCGGTAGACATCCTCAAGATGGCTATCTTCGGCATCTGGATCTTCATGTTGATCAAGACCAGCCAGGACCAGTTGTTCAAACTACCAGTACTAGGTGAGCTGGCTGATCGATCGGTCGCAGAGCAGCGGTAGTGGTATAATTATTCACGTCGGTGAATAATTAATCAAATGAAGAAGAAAGTCGGTATTGTCGGGTTCCGCGGTTATAGCGGTGTGGAGTTGATTCGGATTCTGAGTCGTCATCCTGGGGTGGAAGTGTTTCTGATGGAACATCGTCAGGATGTCGCTCCCGATCCGGCTCCGATTGGCCATGACGGTCCGCCAGTGATTGCCTGCTCGGTGGAAGCGGCCCAGGTGGCAACGCTCGATGCTGTGTTCCTTGCCACGCATCCCGATGTTTCTATGGATCTTACGCCCGGCTTGCTGGCGGCTGGGATCAAGGTGATCGATCTAAGTGGAGCTTATCGCCTTCGCACCGTTGAGAACTACAAACGCTGGTATAAAGAGGAGCACAATCAGCCCGAGCTATTGAAAGAGGCCGTCTATGGCCTGCCGGAGTTCAACCGCGCGGCAGCCAATGGCGCCCGGCTCATCTCGAATCCTGGTTGCTATCCGACGGCCGCAAATCTCGCAATCCGTCCATTGATCGATGCAGGGGTGGTGGATTTATCAGCCGGAATTATTTGTGACGCCAAGTCCGGTGTCAGCGGAGCGGGGCGCAAACCCAGTTTGAAAACCAGCTTCTGCGAAGTAACAGAGAATTTTTCCGCTTATTCAGTGCTCAACCATCGCCACGTTCCCGAAGTCCTGATGAACAGCGGGTTGGAAGAGAATGCGTTTAGCTTTACGGCGCAATTGCTGCCGCTTGACCGGGGCATTTTGGAAACAATCTATTTTCGCGGTAAGAATCTATCGAACGCTGCTGCACTGGTCGATATTTATCTGGCCCGCTATCTCGCTGAGCCATTCGTGCGTATCTACGCGGCGGGCACGTTTCCGGATTTAAGAGCCGTCTCCCGCACGAATTTTTGCGATATTGGCGTTGCCTACGATGCCGCATCTGGCCGGGGGGTGGTTGTCAGCGCGATTGACAACCTGGTGAAGGGCGCTGCTGGACAGGCCGTTCAAAATATGAATATCGTTCTGGAGTTTCCAGAAACGGAGTCGCTTCTGTGAAAATTCTAATAAAACTCGGTGGCACGTTGCTTGACGCGGATGCCTCGCGAAGCTCACTTTGCCGGCAAATTGCAGCCGCCACGGGCCGGTTGGTGGTGGTACATGGCGGCGGTAAGCAGATGACCCGCTTTCTTGCCGAACGCGGTGTAGAGTCTAAATTTGTCAATGGTTTGCGGGTGACAGACGCGAATGTTATCGATGCCGTGCTTAAGGTGTTCGCGGGTAGCGTGAACCACCAATTGGTGTCTTCATTGGTCGCCGCCGGTGCCGATGCCGTTGGTTTAAGTGGAATAGACGCTTGTCTTACTGAATCGGACCAATTAGATCCGGAATTAGGCGCTGTTGGGCGCGTCATTCGTTCAAATCCGAGAATATTAAATGTACTAACGGAAAATGGCTTCTTGCCAGTTGTCGCTTGTGTCTCGGGTGATAAAAAAGGCAACGTGTATAATGTGAACGCTGATCAGATGGCGGTAGCATGTGCCACTGCCTTCGGTGCCGCCAAACTCTTGTTTCTAACCGACGTCGATGGCGTCCGCGGAGCAGAGGGGACGGTGCTTTCGACTTTAACGCTTGCGGAAAGCCAACAATTGATTGATAGCGGCATTGCCAGCGGCGGCATGCAAGCAAAACTAAACTCAGCCTCGGCTGCCATTCAACAGGGTGTCTGCGAGGTTATTATTGCGCCTGGAGCGCTGGAAAATGTAGTTCCGCGCCTGCTTGCGGGGGAACAGATCGGCACCAGATTCATCGCCGGTTAGCAGGAAGGAGATCGCCATGGGAAGCCTCGTAACGCTTCAACCGCCCGCTCAATTTTTGGAGACACCTTACCGTGAAGGGAACCTCTCGGTCCGCAAGGCGTCCATGCGCGACACAAAAGCAATACTCGAACTGATCAACGCCTACGCCGCACAAGGCGTCATGCTGCCCAGGACCGAGTTTGAATTGTCGGAAAATATCCGCGATTTTGTTGTGGTCTTCAGTAATGATCATCTGGTTGGTTGCGGCGCACTCCATTTCTATAGCCCCCAGGTGGCGGAGATTCGTTCGCTTGCTGTCGATCCTGGTTGGAAGATACACGGCATCGGCCGCGTCCTGATGGATGCTCTGGAGCAGGAAGCGCGTGAGCACGGCCTGCAATCCATCTTTGCTTTTACCTATCTGGACGGGTTCTTTGAAAAGATGGGCTACCATCTGGTGGACCGGGGCGATCTGCCCCTAAAAGCTTGGAAGGATTGCCTCCGCTGCCCCAAGTTTCAGGCCTGTGATGAGATCGCCGTGTTAAAGGTTTTATAGTTCTAAGGGGTGGGTAGCCACAACGCGGGTAGCAGCACCCCCTCATATGTGGGTATTGGCACTAGGTACGTACTACTCCCTCTTCTGTTGATTGCAAACTAGTTAACCTTGCGGTTGGTACTATATTCTTTCAGAAAAACACTTATTTCCTCGATTTCTTATCCCCGCAAAATATATTAAAAATCCCTGAGAAAATACTCTTTCTATTGCACTTAGAAACTGTATACTCGAATCGTCAGTAAGGAATCCAGGGTCATTATGAAAGCTCAAACAGTAGACATCAAGGAATGCACGGGAAGAGTACTTTGCAGTACAATTTTCCGCGATGGTGGTAAAAAGCTATTGGCGAAGGGTCATGTGATTAGCGAAGATGATGTCCACCTGCTCGAAACAGAGGGCATGGAATCTGTTTGGGTCACTGAGTTAGAAGAAGGTGAAGTTGGCGAAGACGCTGCCGTCATGGCTGTCTCCGCCGAACTTGGGTGCGGCTGCCTGGAAATCCGGCTGGCCGCGGGAGGACGAGCAAACCTCGTTGCAACCGAGGACTGCTGCGTTCTTGTCGATGACGACCTGTTGAAGCAGATCAATTGCACAGCGAGTGTCGTAATCGCCACTACCATCAATTTCAGCTTTGCCCGTGCCGGACAACGTATAGCAACTGTAAAAAGCTCGCCATTTGCCGTTCCCGGCGCGCAATTGGAAGCAATTAATTCCATATTGAAAGAACGCGGTCCGATTCTACAGGCACGTCCGATTCGCTCCCCGCAGGTCGGCGTAATTTATTCCGACCCCACCAATGGTGAGCGGGCACGCCAGTTGTTTGAAAATATCATGCGCCAGCGTCTGGAGCGCATGGGGCTTGGCGCCAGTTTCTCACTTTGCGTCGTAGAAGACGAAGCCTCAATGGCGCGCGGGCTGCAGCATCTGCTGAAGTCCAAGCCGACGGTAGTTCTGGTTGCGTCAACCACTGCACCAGCGGGGCCTGACGATGTAGTTGGCCGCGCCATGGCGCGCATTGGCTGCCACTTGGAGCGGTTTCTGGCTCCCGTGGAACCGGGCAATCTTCTGCTCCTGGGCTACAAAGACGACATTCCCGTGATATCCGCACCTGGTTGTTTTCGGTCAGTGAAGCCGAACGTTGTCGATTTGGTACTTCCCCCAGTATTGGCGCGGTATCGCGTCTCTGGGTGGGAGGTTGCCTGCCTCGGGCATGGTGGTCTGCTGGCGTAATTCGTTACTGCTAGTATCAGAACAATGTAATTACGGAACATAATGCTTACTCAGTTTGCGGTCCGCCTTTTGACGCGTAAACGTCCACTCGATGCCTCGCTTTGCAGCGTTTCTCTGCTGCTGCCAGG
>CAIRSA010000261.1 GCA_903881085.1 uncultured Acidobacteriia bacterium | reverse complement strand
TTTCCAACCGAGACGGTTTACGGCTTAGGCGCGAATGCACTGGATGCCGCAGCCGTCGCGCGCATCTTTGCCGCCAAGGGGCGTCCATCCACCAGTCCGCTGATCGTCCATGTTGCCAGTGTCGAAATGGCGAGCGGGCTCACATCGGAATTTTCAGCGCTGGCCGGGAAGTTGGCCGCGGCGTTTTGGCCAGGACCGCTCACGTTGGTGCTGCCGAAGAGTGCGCTGATTCCCGATGCCGTCACCGCTGGATTGCCAAGCGTTGGATTGCGAGTCCCCGCCCATCCCGTGGCCCTGGCCTTGATTCGCGCGGCCGGCGTTCCGATTGCCGCGCCGAGTGCGAATCGCTTCACGGAGATTTCCCCAACACGCGCCGAACACGTACCTGCAGGGTTGGCGGACTTGGTACTTGATGGGGGAGCGACAAATGTTGGAATTGAATCCACCGTGCTTTCTCTCGCCACGCTACATCCAACGCTTTTGCGGCCGGGCATGATTTCGCAGGCGGCCATTGAAGCAGTCATCGGTCCCATCGCACTGGCTGCGCAGCCGGAATCGGGCACTGCGCACGCAGCACCGGGGATGCACGCCAGACACTACTCTCCGCGCACGCCCTTATTTCTCGGTTTGCCCGATGTCGCCGGCCACTACGCATTCCTGTGTAGAGAACGCCGCGTGAACGCTGCGCGCCTGGTTCCAATGCCGTTGGACGCTGAGCATTATGCGGCCTGTTTGTACGAGACATTGCATACTCTGGATGCCGAAGGTTGGGACGCGATTTTTGTCGAGCCACTACCTGATACGGTTGCGTGGATGGCCGTTCGCGACCGCTTGCAGCGCGCCGCAGTAGACTAGACTTTGGAGACGATGATGATTCAACCCGTGAATTCGGGCCGCTCACTATTGGATGAGATCGAGCAAGCCGAATGCCCTACCCCGATGATCTGGTGGCTGGGCCAAAGCGGCTTCGCGATCAAGCACCGCGAGCGCATCGTTTATGTCGACCCCTACCTTTCGGAATCGCTAACCAAGAAATACAAGGATACGAACAAGCCCCACATCCGCATGACTGAATGCCCGCTGAATCCAGCTGAGATCACCCATGCCGATCTGATTTTCTGTTCGCACAAGCACAGCGATCACCTCGACCCGGGAACGATTCCAGCCATGATGGCGGCCTCGCCCAAAGCCAGCTTATTTGTGCCGCGTTCATTGGTCGACCACACGGCCAACATGGGCGCGCCGCGCGATCGCACCTTTGGCACCGATGCCGGCGCGCGCGTGCAGGGCTTTGTCCACGTCATCCCGGCTGCGCATGAACGATTGGATTATTCGGTCGAAACCGGATATCCCTATGTTGGCTTCGTCATCCGCCTGGGCAACGTGACTGTCTATCATTCGGGCGATTGCGTGCCCTATCCGGAATTGGTTGACCACTTGCGCCCGTTCGATATCACGGTGGCTCTGCTGCCGATTAACGGCACGGACCCGAAGCGCGGCGTTACCGGCAATTTCAATATCGAAGAGGCCGTGCAACTGGCCGAGGATATCGGCGCTGAATGGATTGTCCCCACGCACTACGACATGTTCACGTTCAACACTGTCGACGTGAATGACTTTTTAAAACACATGGATTCGCGCCGGCTACGCACGCGTCACAAAGTGATGCAGTGCGGCGAAGGCTGGCGGATTCCTACGGACTAGACTTTGGGTGAAGCATTACAAATACACGAGCCGCTGCTGCTCAATACCCTGGGCCATTCCGCCGGTGTGCTGATCTTCGGCATTTTCCTGTATTTGCTGATTACCGATCGTGTGGGTGCGCGGCTCCATGGGCACAAGCTTGCAATCGCCACCGCGGCACTGGCATTGGTGTGGGATTTGTCGTCGCTCACAGTGCTTGCCATCACCGATCCAACCAGTGTTGCCTCGCGGGTGCTGGTTGCTCTTAGCAGTTCCGCTTTGAGTCTGCTCCCAGCGCTGTTACTGGATCTTTCGCTTGACGGGCGGTTTCGCTACGTGGTTGGAACAGGCTATGTGCTCAGTTCCGTTTCCATTGCCATGCATGCGCTCGAAATGCCGCTGCGCGCTCCGCAGTTGCATCGGCCCGGCCAGTTTATTATCACTAGCGGCTTCGGTTTGTTGACGGTTGCGATTGCCGTTTGGGTATTGCTGTCGGGCGAAGTGAAACGCCGGGAAATGACTTCGCGGCTGACCGGAACAATGGGGCTGTTCTTATTCGCCATGTCGTTCGCACATTTCGGCGCGGGCGATTCCAGCTCGCTGTGGCCGATTGAATTCTTGAGCCACCACGCCGGGTTGCCGCTTGCGCTGTTCGTCCTTTTGCAGGATTACCGCAGCGTGCTTGTCGACGCGATCCTTCGCTTCTTCGCCAACATTCTGCTGTCAGCTATTTTTGTCACCGGAGTTGCCATCTTGCATGACCGGATGCCAACCGCACGTGATCAATTTCAGGAGGGCCTGATTTTGGTTGCCGCGTCGTTGGCCATGGTTGGTTTCGCCATGGCGCGGAATCAATTCCAGCGCTTCCTGACAAGAATTCTCTTCCGCCGCCCTGAGCTCGATATGATGGTGGAACGCCTTCGTTCGCGCCATGCAGATTTTGATGACGAAGTCGCTTTCCTGAACTGGGCCGGCGCTCAGATCTCTGAATTCATGGGCGCGGAAGGGATAGGGAAAGTTTCGCCTGAGGTTCTTTTGCGGCTAAAAGAAGAAGCTCCGCCGGTTCCCGCAACAACCGCGAGCGTCCCGGAATTGTGCGACGTGTTGGAGCGCACGGGTGTGGAAGTCATCATCCCGATTCTGCTTTCGAAAGCCGAAACCCGATTGTTGTTCCTTGGCCGTCGCTCAGGTGGCCGCCGCTATTTGAGCGAAGACCTGGATGTGTTGACGCACCTCGCTGCACGAATTGCGGAGCAGGTTGTTGGCATGCGCGAATCCGAATTGAAACGCCTGGTCGCACAGGCGGAGCTCCGTGCGCTGCAATCGCAGATTCATCCGCACTTTTTGTTCAACGCATTGAACACTTTGTACGGCGCCATTCCGCGCGATGCCGAAGGCGCGCGCCGGACAGTGTTAAACCTGGCCGACATCTTCCGCTACTTCCTGCAAACAGATAGAACCTATATTGCACTGGAAGAGGAGCTGCGAATCGTCCGTGCTTACCTGGAGATTGAAAGCCTGCGCCTCGGCCCCAAACTGCGCATCGAAATCTGCGTTTCCGACGAAGCCATGGGTGTGCGCATCCCGGTCCTGTCCATCCAGCCGTTGGTGGAAAATGCGGTGAAGCACGGCGTGGCCGCAAATGTAGAGGGCGGCCTTGTCCGGCTCGAAGCAGCGTTGGCCGACGGCAAACTCCAGATTCACGTGAGCGACAGCGGGTCTGGCTTTTCACCAACGCAGGGCCAGGCCCGCGGCGTCGGTCTCGACAATGTGCGCCAGCGGCTGCGGCTTTGCTATGGGCCGGAGGCCGATTTGAAAATCGACTCCACGCCCAATGGCGCCTGTGTGCACTTTGCGGTTGGCGTGACCAAATAATCTTGCCCCCGGCGATGTATATAATCCAAGTGTGAGTAATTCTAAGAGCAACATCCGGTGGTGGATCCTCTCCCTCCTTTTTTTCGCCACGACAATTAACTATCTAGACCGAATTGCGTTTTCCGTTTTGATCCCAGTGATACGGATGGATCTGCACATCACCGACGAAATCTATGGCCAGATCAACGGCGCGTTCCAGATCTTCTACGCCGTCGGCTTTGTCTTCATGGGTAAATTCATCGATCGCTATGGAACACGCATCGGATACTCCGTCTCTGTGTTCTTCTGGTCATTGGCCGCCGCGCTCCACGCGCTCTCTTCCTCGGCAATTAACCTCGGCATGTGGCGCGGCTTGCTTGGGGTCTCTGAATCAGGCAACTTCCCGGCTGCCATAAAGTCTGTTGCGGAATGGTTTCCCAAAAAGGACCGAGCCTTTGCTACCGGCATTTTCAACGCGGGCAGCAATGTCGCCTCGATGGTAGGGCCGCCTATTTTTATCGCCATGAGCGCAGCCTTCGGTTGGCGTGCCTGCTTTTTAATTACTGGTGGACTTGGTTTTGTGTGGTTGGGAATCTGGCTGCTTCTCTATCAGAAACCTTCCGAACATAAGGGCGTAAGCGATTCCGAACGCGACTACATTCTGAGCGATCAAGAGGTGGAAGTAGAAGGAGTGGGCGTCGGTTGGATCGAAGCGTTGAAGCACAAGCAAACCTGGGGCTTTGGATTTGCGAAGTTTTTCACTGATCCGGTCTGGTGGTTTTATCTTTATTGGTTGCCGCTGTACTTCTTCGATGTCCGCAAGTTCAAGCTCTCAGAGATCGGTTGGGCTCTGCCGGTGATTTACCTAATGGCGGATCTTGGCAGCGTTGGTGGCGGTTGGCTTTCCGGCTACTTCATTCGACTCGGTTGGCCCGTCGGCAAAGCGCGCAAGACAACGCTGCTTATCTTCGCCCTTTGCATGCCCATCGCAGCGATGTCCGCTATGGTGGAAAATACCTTTGGTGCAATTGCCTTGATCAGTCTCGCCACCGCCGCGCACCAGGGTTGGTCGGCTAACCTTTATACGACTACCTCCGATGTTTTTCCGAAACGCGCGGTTGCTTCGGTAACAGGAATCGGCGGTTGCCTCGGTGGGTTTTTCGGATTTGTGTCCTCGTTGGCTACGGGCTATATCGTCACTCACTTCGGCTATACTCCGGTGTTTCTCACCATGGGTACATTCCATTTGATCGGCTGGGTGATCGTCCACAAGTGCATGGGTGATTTCCGGCGCATTGAGATTTAAGCTGTCTACTAAGCGACCACACCAAAATCAGACATCCTGGCCTCGACGGGGACTTGGGCCGGAAAAGGGAAATTCAATTGAGCCTGAAGTACCGCTTAATAACGTGCGCGGCTCGGTGAGCAGCAGGCAACCGCTAACCGAGCCGCGCACGTTAGTAAGCGGTTTTGGCTCATGCTATTTTCCTTCGAGGTCAGGATGTCTGAGACTTGGCACGAGTGCTGGGGCGGCAGGCAAAAGTGCCTGCGCCACCTCGAGCGCGGCAAAGTTTTTGTGCGGCACCTACGTACCCCTGGTGGTATAGCCTTAGGGATAATCTCAGAACTCAATTTGCCTTCGACAAGTGACAATGTAGTCCTGGACGGAGGTCTGTTCGTGCGCATTCGTGAGCAAGAGCGGCAACGTAAAATCGCCTGGTCCGTAGTTAACGGGGCAGGTCAGTCGGGCATTCGGAACGTATTGCCGGCGAAGGGAATTTCAACCGGGTCGTATGGTTTTGATAAGGCAATCGGAGTAGGCGGTGTTCCGCGAGGACGGATTTCTGAGGTCTTTGGGCCGGCGTCGTGCGGCAAAACGACCCTGGCTTTACAAGTTGTGGCCAGCGCCCAGAAGGAAGGCGCGGCTGCGGCGTTCATCGATGCCGAGCATGCTTTGGATCTGCGCTATGCAGGCAAGTTAGGCGTGCAAGTGGAAGAATTGATTATGTCTAAACCGGATTGCGGCGAACAGGCGCTGAGTGTGGCCTTGTCGTTGGTAGAGACCGGACTGGTCGGGTTGGTTGTCGTGGATTCCGTTGCCGCATTAGTCCCGGAGAGCGAACTGGCCGGCGAAATGGGTGAGGACTATTTTGACGACATCGAACAGATGCTCGGAAAAGGGCTGCGCCGTCTGGAGCTAGTCACGTTTCGAATGGGCGCATGTGTGCTCTTCACAAACCAGATTCGACGGCGTTCCTATGAAACCACGGGAGACCCGGATACAACCGCAGGCGGTAGGCCACTGAGGTTTTATGCTTCCGTTCGTATGCAATTATCCAAGCTCGAACCGGTGTTTGAGCATGGGACAGCGATTGGAGGCAGGGTGGAGATGCGTGTGATCAAGAACAGAGTCGCCTCCGCAAACCGCTCGGCAATTGCGCCATTGATTCACGGCGAAGGTTTTTCCAAGGAAATGGAACTGCTTGAAATTGCGGCGTCTCATGGCGTTGTCGAATCCTCACGCGGCGACTTTTCCTACCGCGGAAATGCATTGACGAGAAGTGAGTTGCGCGCGGATCCAAGGTTGGCCGAAGAGCTGATGGAAGAGGTTCGGGCCAGTGCCAGGTTGATGCGCTCGAAGCCGGTGGCGAGAGTCCTCGCCAGCCAGGAAACGATTGTGCAAACAGCCTGAGACTCGGCCGTTTCTTGCCGATATGCATCAGTGAGAATGAAGACCCACGAACTCAGTTGGTGTTATCAGGTATTGGAAATAGACCAGAGCACACCATACGCAGAAATCAAAAAGGCCTATCGCGACCTGGTCAAGATCTGGCACCCCGACAGGTTTTCGCATGATGTGAGGTTGCAGGAGAAGTGCCAGAAGCGTACGCAGAATCTGAACGAAGCCTTTCACCATTTGGACTCATTGCTACGTCTAGGTGTTGCCGTCGAGGAACAACCCTACCAAGCAAGTTCTACATCCGCCAGGGCAAATGGTCGCCAGAGTTTAACGCTTAGGCCTGTTTCCGTGGATGGCAGGTGGGGATATGCCACGGAGGCGGGGTTGCTGGTGATTGATGCGCGATTTGATAGTGCCGGGGAGTTTTCTGAAGGGTTGGCTGCCGTCGAATATAACTATGAATTTGGCTACATAGACTCCGCAGGAAACTTCGCCATTGAGCCACGGTTCGAAGCTGCCGATGTCTTTTCAGAAGGATTAGCCGCGGTCAGTCAGGCTTCGAAGTATGGTTATATCAATCGAAGTGGATCGTTCATCATTAAACCACGATTTGAATCCGCTGAGTATTTCAGCGAGGGCTACGCCGGTGTAAAGTTTAATGGAAAGTGCGGCTTCATCCGCAGGGATGGAACGTGGCTTGCCGCTCCTGAGTTCAATGAAGTTCACTGCTTCGAAAATGGCCGAGCTTATGCCAGGGTCGGCCGGCAATGGATGGTTGTCGATACCTCTGGACGTATCCACAATCGCACTTAACAGCCTGTGTTGACTGCAATGTGGCGCATTCTTTGCTGCATCACACCTCGACGGGGGATTGGCTGGAAAATGGAAATTCAATTGATACCGAAGAACCGCTTACTAACGTGCGCGGCTCGGTCGTCAGCCGAGAACCGCTAACCGAGCCGCGCACGTTAGTAAGCGGTTTTGGTTCCTGCTATTTTCCTTTGAGGTCAGGATGTCTGAAGTTGGTGGCGCAGTAGGTTTCGCCTCCGGGATTTGGGCTTTTGAAACTCTGCCACAGGCAGTTAGCGCATTACTCTGCGGCTGCAGCGGTTTTGAGCTTCCTTGAATTCCTGTACCAATTGCGCATCTTGGCCAGGCAGGAGGTTTTGCTTACGCAGGTTCTCCACCAGGCTGTTGCCCTCTGCGAGTGTGGTTTGCGCTTCCTGCCAACGAGCGCTCATCATTAGCGCGTTTGCCAACGCGAGATCCGCGATGGCAAGGCCTCTCACAAATTCCGTATTCGCCGCGTCCTTGGCGCGGATCTGTTCGAAAATCGATCTGGCATTCTGTGCGTTGCTCAGTGCTTTGTCATTCTGTGCAATGCGTCCGAACGCCTCCGCTAATTTGATGTGGGCGGTTGCCACCATCTGGCTCGCAAAAAGGTTCTGCTCATCGCGGGCTCGCCAATCGGAGGCAATCTCCAACAGTTTTTGATAGCTACCAATTGCCGGAAGGAACTGGCCAGCGCCGGCCTGCATCGTGCCGGCACGATCATATGCCAGAGCCAGATCACGCCGGGCAAGAAAATTCCCAGGGTCTTTGCTCGCCAGAGTTTCGAATATCTTGAAGGCCAGATGGGTTTGCTCCGGCGAGCCCTCTCGCTGATAAGCGAAGGCCAGATCGCGCTGCGCCTGGATATTCATTGGATCCATTGCCGCCATTTCCTGCCGGATGGATATCGCGTGGTGAAAAGCATCCTTCGCTTGCTCTGTTTGACCAAGTTTCCGCTGGACTCCGCCCAGATCTTCGTAGATGTACGAACTGTCGCGTTGTGCCTGCAGATTCGCCGGATCGGTTCGTGCAGTCTTTTGCGTCATGGCCAGCGCCTGTTGGTGTGCGGTCAGCGCGCCGTTCAGGTTCCCCGCTTTCTCCAGAGTTTCTCCCAGCCTGTTCAGACCGATCGCCGCCAGCCGCGCATCGCCCGAGGCCGATGCAATCTCCGCCCCTCGTTTCGCCAGTGTGACGGCCTCATTGGTCTTACCGCTCATCGGTAATATGCCCGCTAGGTTTTGCAGGCTGTTCACCAACTGCGCACCGGATACGTGTGCTTCTTCGCAAAGCGCCAGTGCCTTTTGGTATTCCATCACGGCCGTGCTCGGCGCTCCCAAAGTGACAAGCATGTCACCCATCGCCTCATGCGTGCGGGCGAGCGAAGTTTTGTCCGCGGCATCGCCAGGATTGGCGGCCACCAATTCTTCGCCCAGAGTCAGCGCTTTGCGATATGACGCAAGCGCACCCGAGGTGTCTCCGACATTGGCGCTATTCGGGTTCCCCTGCAGGTCGCCCACCCGCTGGTATGCCGTGGCGAGTTCGCGTTTCAATCCGTTGTCGTTGGAAATCTCCTGTGACAAACCGTTCAAATACTCTACCGCCTTCGACACCAGAAGTTTTCGCGCCGATGTCGTGCCCGCAACCGGTGCGATGGCATCGTGCACTTCAAATAGAAATGACTTCGCCACCTTGCGCACCTGATCGAATCTTCTTTGTGCAATTGCTCTTTGTTCGCTTGCCACCCGCGCCTGCCAGGATGTGATAACGACGGCTGTCAACAACACCGCTAACACCGCGCACGTTGAAACCGCCATCGCTCGATTCTTCGTCGCAAATTTTGAAACAAGATATCCAGCCGTCCGCGGTCGTGCAGTCACCGGTTCAGATTCCAGATGCCGGCGCAGATCGTCTGACAGTTGCTGTGCCGATCCATACCGGTCCTGCGGCTTGCGTTTCAGCGCTTTCAAAAGTATAGAGTCGAGATCGCCCTCCAGGCGGCGCCGCAATAATTTAGGATTTGCTCCGCGCGTCAGGCTGACAATTTCCGGGCTTAGCGTGATGTGCGTCGCTCCGTCTTGGCTCGGCGTTTCCACCACCCGGCTGATGGCGGTACTTGGCCGCTCCGGTTCCTGATTGGCGATCACACGCGCCACTTCCAGCGTCACACCGTCTTTTAGTTGATAAGGCCTGTGGCCGGTTAGCAACTCATACAACACGATGCCGAGCAGATAAACATCGCTGGTTGTCGTGATAGTGTCTCCGGTCACCTGTTCCGGACTGGCATACTGCGGCGTCATCAGCCGCATCGATGTCGCCGTTCGCGTGAAGTCTTTTTGCACGCCTTCCGGCGTCAGCAGCTTGGCGATTCCGAAATCCAGCAGCTTCACCGTGCCGTCTTCCCGCACCAGAATATTGCCCGGCTTAATGTCGCGGTGCACTACCAGATTTTTGTGCGCATAGTCGACCGCCGCGCAGACTGTACGGAACAACTGGATTCGCTCCGCCACCGGCAGTTTGTGTTTGTCGCAGTATTCGTCAATCGGTATTCCTTCGACATACTCCATCACCAAATACGGACGTCCATCGGCAGTCGCCCCGCCATCCAGCAACTGCGCGATGTTAGGGTGTTCCAGAGAGGCGACAATCTGCCGTTCCCGGCGGAAGCGTTCGACTATATTTTCGGTTTCCAGCCCCTGCCGGATTAGCTTGATGGCGACCCGCTTTTTGTAATGGTCATCGGCACGTATGGCCAGGCAAACCGTACCCATTCCACCCGACCCAAGAATGCTCAGTACTTGATACGGTCCGATGTGGCGAGGCAGCGCTTCAAACTTTGCCGGAGTGTCGAGTATTTGCGCCACGGGTGTGATGGCTGGGCTTTCGAGGAAGGTCTTGGAGTTTTCGTCGGAGTTCAGCAGTTCCTGCACCTCCGCCTGCAACTCGACGTCCGTCTGGCAAAGGTATGCGAGATAGGCCGATCGTTGCGCATGTGGCTTGTCTAGCACGGCATGGAAGATGTTCTTGATTTGGCTGTAGCGTTCGGGAGTCACGGCTATAAGAAAGAATACCCGAGATTTGGGCGAGGAATGCAAAAATGTTGCGAGGCCACAGCTCTAATGGCTGCTCGTACGGCCTCGCAATTCTCTTGGATGAGGTTGAGGGGCGACCCTCCGTTAGGGCAGTTCCTCCGATTAGACTGCCCTAAGTCGCCCTCCACTAACTAACGCGTAGATGGCGGGAAAAAGGTATCAACTTTTTTGGAAAAAAAGTTAGGAGCAGAGTTGCTTATGGAGCCAGGCTTTGGCCATGCGCCATTCGCGTTCTACAGTGGAGGGGGAAGTGCCGATCACCTCGGCTGCTTCGTCAACGGTCAGGCCGCCGAAGAACCGCAGTTCCACGATGCGGCTTTGTTGTGGATCAAGAGCCGCGAGGCGTGTGAGGGCTTCGTCGATTTCATCGAACGCCACTTCGTTTTTGTCCGTCAGGCCGATGGCCTCTTCAAGTGATAGCTTTGACGCTTCCCCGCCCCGCTTGGCGGCATGGGCGCTACGTGCGTAGTCCACCAGGATGCGCCGCATCAGCTGCGCTGCGACGCCAAAGAAGTGAGCCCGGTTGTGCCAGTTAACTCGTGTCTGGTCAACGAGTTGCATGTAAGCCTCGTGGACCAGTGCGGTGGCTTGCAGCGTATGTCCGGCCCGCTCACGCCGCATGTAGCTTGCCGCTAGTTTCCGTAACTCGTTGTAAACAATGGAAAAAAGCTGGTCACTCGCGAGCGGGTCGCGCTTCTGCATAGCGCCCAGCAGTTGCGTGACGTCGGCCTGTGGGTGTTCCGGACTTGAATTTATCGTTACCACGGTACCCGCTGCAAAACAATGGTAGGGACGGGCAGATTCGAACTGCCGACCTGTCGCTTAGGAGGCGACCGCTCTATCCAACTGAGCTACGTCCCCGCATTGAATTTATTTTAGCAGCGGTTGAGTCCTTTGTGCCCAATATCTTTTCGAAATTGCATATCCCTAAAAAAGATGTTTTCCCCATCTCGATAGGCAGCGTCCTTGGCATCCCGCAATTTCGCTCCGCGAGCCGTCACCGCCAGCACACGGCCGCCTGCCGTCACCAGTTTTCCGTCTACAATTTTCGTTCCGGCCTGGAAGACGGTCTCCGCGTTTTCCAGTCCCAAGATCTCGTCGCCCGTTCTGATCGCGCCCGGATACCCGCTCGCCGCAAGCACGACGCATACCGAAGGCTCGGGCTTCCATTGCAGCGTGTGCCCGGCGAGTTTTCCAGTGGCAGACGCGAGCAACGCCGGAACAAAATCGCTGTCCATGCGATGCATGATCACCTGTGTTTCGGGATCGCCCAGGCGTGCGTTAAACTCCAGAACTTTCGGACCCGCCGCAGTCATCATCAATCCCGCGTAGAGGAACCCGGTGAACGGCGTTCCCTCTGCCTCCATGTGCCGGATGGTTGGTTGAATCACGGTTTCGATGACTTGTTGTGCCTGCTCCGGAGTGATGATGCCCGACGCGCAGTATGCGCCCATGCCACCCGTGTTCGGTCCTTTGTCGCCGTCGAAAATTGCTTTGTGATCTTGGCTCGGTTCCATTGCGACAAAGTCCTTGCCGTCGCTCAGTACGATGAAGCTCACCTCTTCACCCACCAGGAATTCTTCGATCACAATTCGCCCTCCCGCCTGCCCGGCGATTTCGCCAGAGAGAATGGACCGCACCGCGGCCTCTGCCTCTGCACGATCCTGGGCGATGACGACGCCTTTTCCCGCCGCCAGACCATCGGCCTTGAGGACTACCGGATACGAAAAACTGTCGAGCGCGGAAAGCGCCGCTGCTTGGGAATCGACGACAAGGAAGCGCGCCGTCGGAATCCCCGCGCGGTCCATGAACCCTTTTGAAAAAGCCTTGCTCCCTTCGAGCTGTGCCGCTGCGGCAGTGGGTCCGACAATGGCCAGCCCAGCCGTGCTAAATACATCGACGACTCCCGCGACCAAGGGAGCCTCCGGCCCCACTACTGTCAAATCAATTTCCAGCGATTTCGCCAGCGCGAGGTAATCTTCCGGCTTCGAACCGGCCTTCGGATGGCATGTTGCCACCTGCGCAATGCCAGGGTTTCCAGGCGCGGCATGGACCTCTTCTACCAGGGGACTTTGAGCGATTTTCCAGGCGAGCGCGTGCTCGCGTCCGCCGCCGCCCAAAACGAGAACTTTCACAGAGCTTTCTCCAGACGTTAGAATGGTAGGGCCTAAGGCAATCAAATTTTCAATGATCGTTTCAGCCCGTTCCCTAAAGTATGACATTGTTGTAGTCGGCGCCGGCCATGCCGGATGTGAAGCCGCCCGCGCCGCCTCCCGCATGGGGTTGAAGACCGCCATGATCACGATGAACGCCGACTTGATTGCCCAGATGTCGTGCAATCCGGCCATCGGTGGAATTGCTAAAGGACACCTCGTTCGCGAGATTGACGCTCTTGGTGGCGTGATGGGCGAAGCGGCCGACGCCGTCGGTATCCAATTCCGCTTGCTCAACACCAGTCGCGGACCGGCTGTTTGGTCCCCCCGCGCGCAGTGCGATAAGAAACAGTATCGCGTGCACATGAAGCAGTTGATGGAGCAAGAGCCAAACCTTCGCATTCTGCAAGCCGAAGTTGCGTCGCTTGCAATTGAGGACGGCGTGGTTGGCGGCGTGATTCTGCGCGACGGGCGCAAGGTGGTTTGCGGCCCTGTCATCATCACCACCGGCACATTCCTGAACGGCTTGGCGCATGTTGGGGAAACCACGTACAGTTGCGGTCGTAATGGCGAGGCTTCGTCGAATCTGCTGGCGGACCAGTTCCGCGCCCTGCAACTCGGGTGGACGCGTCTTAAAACCGGCACCCCTCCCCGGCTGGATGGCCGCACCATCGAATGGTCTCGTTTTGAGGCCCAGGATGGTGATGCCGTGCCGACCCCGTTCTCCTTCCTGACGGAGCGCATCGATCGGAGGCAGATTCAATGCCATATTGCCTATACTACGGAACTCACTCACCACATCTTGCGTGAGAGCATATCTAGGTCCCCTCTATACAGTGGTCAGATTGAAGGTGTGGGCCCAAGATATTGTCCTTCTATAGAGGATAAGGTGGTGAAGTTCCCGGATAAGCTTCGCCACCAGATTTTCCTGGAGCCGGAAGGGTTAGACACAAACGAGGTTTATGTGAACGGCATGTCGACAAGTATGCCGATCGATGTTCAAGAGGCTATGGTTGCTTCCGTCCCTGGTTTGGAAGAAGCGGAGATGATCCGCCCCGGCTATGCAATTGAATATGACGCCGTCGACCCCCGCGAATTGCACCATTCTCTTGAAGTGAAGAAACTTGCCGGGCTATTTCTTGCCGGCCAAATCAATGGCACTTCAGGATATGAGGAGGCCGCGTGCCAGGGGTTGATTGCCGGGATCAATGCGTCATTGAAGGTGATGGGCCGCGAACCGCTGGTTATCGGTAGGAATCAGGGCTACACCGGCATCTTGATTGACGACCTAATTACAAAGGGTGCGGATGAGCCGTATCGCATGTTCACCTCCCGCGCTGAATTCCGGCTGCACCTCCGAATCGACAATGCTGACGAGCGGTTGACTCCTTTTGGGCGCGCCGCAGGTCTTGTCTCAGACGACCGCTGGAAGAAGTATCAAACCAAGCAGGAACAGAAGATTCGGTTGAGAGAAGCCCTTGCTGCTACGCGGGCCAACCCGTCGGATTTCCCGCAGACTGGTGTTGTTGCCGATGATAGGCCCACCCTCGCGGTTTGGTTGAAACGGCCTGAAGCAAAGATCGAGATCCTGAAGGATTGGATTGAGGCCAAACTCGGCGCAGCGCCAGAGCATGGGCTGTTAACCACCGTCGAAACAGAATTGAAGTATGAGGGCTACATGGCCCAACAAGAACGCCAGATCGAGCACATGAAGAACAGTAGTCGTCGGGCGATTCCTGAGGATTTCGTATATGAAGGGATTCCCGGCCTGTCGCACGAGATTTCCGGCAAGCTGACCAGGGTCAGGCCCACGACATTAGGACAGGCGGCACGTGTACCTGGAGTGACTCCGGCGGCGGTCGCAATACTGGATGTGTATTTGAGTGTGAATCGAAATTGAGGTATGTTCCACGTGAAACATCTGCCTGTATGTGAAACAGCGGCAGGATGTTACACGTGGAACGTATCCATGATAGTATGAAGTTTTTTAAGAGGTGATTTTGGCTAAGACGATTGCTATTGCCAACCAAAAAGGCGGCGTGGGGAAGACCACGACTGCCATAAATCTTTCCGCAGCTCTTGCGGCAAATGATTTGAAGGTCCTTCTAATCGATTCCGATCCCCAGGGAAATGCCACCACGGGATTGGGTATCGTGAAAGACCCAGAGAAGATGAGCCTGTACCACGCGCTCGTAGGAGAAAGCCACGCCCGAGATGTCATTGTTCCGACCAACTACCCCGGTCTAGATCTGCTCCCCGCAGATCGAAGCCTGGTCGGTGCCAACCTGGAACTGGTGGACAGAGAAGGTCGCGAATTGCGGATGCGTCTGATTGTGGAGTCTGTGCGTGAGAACTATCAGTTCATCATCATTGATTGCCCGCCGGCGCTGGATTTGCTGACACTGAATGCGCTAGTCGCCGCAGATTCCGTTCTCATCCCGATTCAGTGCGAGTTCTTCGCCCTGGAAGGTATCTCGCAATTGCTCGATACCGTGGAGCGAATCCGTGAGTCATTCCAGCACAACATCCAGATTGAAGGCGTCCTCCTCACCATGTACGACGACAGAACCAACCTCACTAAGCAGGTTGCCGACGATCTGAAAGAGTTCTTCCAGGAACAGGTTTTCAAGACCATCGTTCCTCGTAGCGTCCGCCTGGCGGAAGCCCCCAGCTTCGGTAAACCCATCATTGATTACGACCCCAGGTCCAAGGGCGCCGAAAGCTACATCAAACTCGCCAAGGAGGTGCTCGAAAATGAGCAACGCGCAAGACAGTCAGCGCAAAGCGTTGGGTAAGGGGCTCTCCTCCCTACTCCCAGGACGGCCGCTCCAACCACCCGTTGCACCGCAAGTTGTAGTAACCACCCAAGCAGCGGAACCGGTTGTCGGCGAGCCAACCCAACTCGCCATCGAACAGATCGAGATCAATCCAGCCCAACCCCGGTCGGTTTTCGACCCGGAAAGGCTCGAAGATCTCGCTCAATCCATACGTGCGAATGGCATCATACAACCACTAGTGGTTAGGAAGGTACAAGGACACTACCAGTTGGTGGCCGGTGAACGGAGACTCCGTGCATCGACACTCGCCGGTCTCACTACCGTACCTGTAGTGGTTCAGGAGATTTCAGACGAGCGCTTATTGGAAGTCACCCTCATTGAAAACATCCAGCGCGAAGACTTAAACGCCATAGAAGTTGCGCTGGCCTTTGAAAAGCTCAGCCACGAACTCAACCTCAGCCACGAAGAGATCGCCCGCCGCACCGGCAAAGACCGTTCCACCATCACCAACCTGCTCCGCCTGCTGCGCCTCCCCACGGAAGTGCAGCGCCTGGTGGCGGAGAGCCGAATCTCCATGGGCCACGCCCGCGCCCTCCTCGGATTAACGGAACCCGATCAACAGGTGGATGTAGCCAGAAAGGTCAGCGAAGGCGGCATGTCCGTGCGCGCCGTGGAACAACTGGTACAGAAGCTCACCAAGCCGCCTGTCGAGCCCGAGGAGCCGCCCGCCGTCGATCCCAACGTCAAAGCAGCCATCCAGGAAATGGAACGCGTCCTGGGCACGCGCGTGAAGATTGTCGAAAAGGGTGTGGACCGCGGCCGCATCGAAATCGAATATTACACGGCTGACGATCTGGACCGGATCTATGGCTTGATTGTGGGGGAACCGTAAAAGAGGGGAACGTACATTTGGTGCCGGGAGTAGGACTCGAACCTACGACCTACGGATTATGAGACCGTCGCTCTAACCACCTGAGCTACCCCGGCACGACCTTTACTATTTTAGCGTATAAAGTTGGGCGTGTATTGTCAAATATTGACCCATGTAGCTTTTTTCCCTTGTTGCAAAATTGGGGATTGACTTCCGCCCGGAACAGGTTCATATTGATTCTAGAGAAGAGGTTCAGAAGGGAACCAAATCTCAAGGCCTCCAGAAAGTATGGAGGTCGACGGCTTACCTCGAAATAGGAAGCCTTCGGCATTGCTGTAAGATGCCTTGTTTGAAGGAGGTTCTGTATCGATATCGCCCACAATAAGGGCGGCTACCGGCATCCTCGACATTGCGCCGCGGTCTAGAAACGCTGAAACTCGCCTTAAGTGGCTTGCAAGCGTGCGGGATACAACCCCCGCCCCATTGGGACTGCGACAATTGCGGGAACCGGCGGTCGCCCTTTCTCATTTTCCGCTCCCCCTCGTTTCTCCAATTGACTTTATACCCCCCCCTCCAGTACCTTGTGAATTGCCAGTGCAATGAAAAATCTCATCGAATTTGAGGGCGTGTCGAAAAGCTACTCGATCTATGAGTCGCCCGGCGACCGTCTCAAAGAACTCATCACCTTCAACCGTTTCCAGTTCCACAAGGACTTTTGGGCCCTGCGCGACCTGTCATTTCAAATCAGCCGCGGCGAAACCTTCTGCATCATCGGCGAAAACGGTTGCGGCAAAAGCACACTGCTCCAGATCGTTGCCGGAATTCTCCGCCCCACCACCGGCAGCGTAAAAGTCAGTGGCCGCGTCGCCGCCCTGCTCGAACTAGGTTCCGGCTTCAATCCCGAATTCAGCGGCCGCGATAACGTCTACCTCAACGGCGCCATCCTCGGCCTTTCATCCAAGGAGATTGACCAGCGCTATAAACAGATCGAAGACTTCGCCGAAATCGGGCCCTTCATTCACCAGCCCGTCAAAACCTACTCCAGCGGCATGGCCGTGCGCCTGGCGTTTTCCGTGGCCATCCACGTCGACCCTGAAATCCTGCTCGTCGACGAAGCCCTCGCCGTCGGCGACATCTACTTCCGCCAGCGCTGCATGCGAAAAGTCCACGAACTGCGCGCCGCCGGAGTCACAATCCTGTTCGTCTCCCACGCCATCGGCGACGTCAAAGCAATTGGCGACCGCACCCTCTGGCTCGACGGCGGACGCATCCGCGAGATGGGCGAGACAGACAAAGTCATTTCGAAATACCTGGCCGCCATGACGGAGAAGGACTCGGTCTTCCTCGACCTCCAGCACCACCCCGAGCGTACCACCGGCGAAATCTCCACCGCGCCGGAAGTTGTCGAGACCATCCCCAACATCGATTTCCGCCACGGTGACGGCCGCGCGGAAGTCATCGGCATCGCCGTCATGAACGAACAGGGCGAGCCGGTGCAACTGCTCGAACCGCACATGCGCATCGTGGTCCGCATCAGCGTCCGCGCCAAACACGAAGTCCGCACGCCCAACATTGGCTTCATGCTGCGCAATCACCTTGGTATGGACTTCGCCGGCACCAACACCATCCGCGAAGGCCACCAACTTCCGCCCATGATTCCCGGCGACATTCACACTGCCGACTTCCATTTAGAGCTCCCCGAACTGTATCCTGGTATATTCTCTTTCTCGCCGGCCATCGCCGATGGGACTCTGACCTCTTACAAGATGTGCGATTGGATCGATAACGCAATTACCCTACAGATGGGTCACGGCGAAGCCCAGGTCTACGGCTTCCTCCACATGCCCTGCCGCGTGGAATTGAATTCCCGGCTGAGCGACGGGGTGTCCGGTGGCCGCTGAGTTTACCGGCGAACGAGTGGTTCCTGGCCAGGTCGACCTAGACTTGTGGAACGAGCATTTCTCCCGCTACGTGTTCGCTGCCCGCCTGGCGCGCGGAAAACGTGTGCTCGATCTCGGCTGCGGCACCGCCTATGGCTCGTCCGAAATCGCCAGGTACGCCGCCGTTGTGACCGGCCTCGACATCTCGTCCGACGCCATCGACTACGCCCGTAGAAACACCGCCCAACCAAACGTCCGTTTCGTGCAAGCCTCCGCGGCAGCAATCCCAATGCGCGAAGCGGCCTTCGATCTGGTGGTCGCCTTCGAGGTTATCGAGCACATCACCGAATGGCGCGAACTGCTGGCCGATGTCCGCCGCATCCTCGCTCCCGGAGGCCAGTTGGTCGTCTCCACCCCCAACAAATGCTACTACGCCGAATCGCGCAAGCAATCTGGCCCCAACCCGTTTCACGAACACGAATTCGAATTCGAAGAGTTCAAACAGGCGCTCGAAGAGTTCTTTCCGCACGTGTTGCTCTTCACGGAAAATCATGCCAATGGCATTGTCTTCAAACCCATCACCAACGCCCCCGTCTCTGCGGACATCCGTGTGGAAGGCGCCCCCGGCGATCCGGCCTCGGCGCATTTCTATGTAGCCGTCTGCGCCATGGTCCCGCAAACCGGAGCTCCTACATTTGTCTATATGCCGACGGCGGCCAACGTTCTGCGCGAGCGGGAACTGCACATCGCCCGGCTTGAAGAGGAGCTGCGCACCAAGGACGAATGGCTCCGAGCCTCGCGCCAGGAACATCAGGAGCTCGTCGTCCTCCACACCGGCCTGACCAAAGAACTGGAAGCCCGCAACAATTGGGCCAACACCCTGAACGCCAAAGTAGCCACACTTGGCACGCGCATTCAAGAGCTGCAAACAGAACTCGAAACCGAACAGTCCTCTGCCCGCACTGCCGTCGAAGCATACAAGACCGAAGCCGAGCGGCTGGAAGCCGAAGCCCTCCGCCTGGAGCGCGAACTGCAGGCCAGCGTCGCCGCCGGTGAAGACAACGAAAAACGGCTCACTGCCGAAATCGACAAGCGTGTTGCCGAACTGGGAAAGTGCGTCGACCTCCTCCACGACGCCGAACAAATAGTGGACGAACGCACAGCCTGGGTGAACCGCCTGGCGGAAGAAATTACCATCCACGAAGAACGGCTTCTCTCCGCCCAAGGCTCCAAGTGGATGCGCCTTGGCCGTGCTCTCGGCCTGGGTCCGGAGCTACGAAAGACCTAAATGCAGCTGCTTCTCCGCCTGGCGCGGGCGATTCCGCTGCTGATTCTCTCTCCGTTCCTGCTCCTCATCGCAGCGCTGTCCATGGCAGTGACTGATGTTCTGACAAAGTTTTTTTTCAAAAAAACATTTTCTGCCGAAACCCGCCCCTCCGCCCGCGCCGCCAGCGTCGTGATCCCCAACTGGAACGGCAAGGACCTGCTCGAAAAATATCTGCCGTCCATCGTCACGGCCCTGGCCGCCTCGCCCGAAAACGAAATTGTCGTTGTCGACAACGGCTCAACTGACGGCAGCGCCGAATTTGTCCGTACACATTTCCCGCAAGTGAACCTGCTCGCCCTGCCGAAAAACCTCGGCTTCGGCGGAGGCTCCAACGCGGGCTTTGCCGCTGCGAAGAACGACATTGTCGTACTGCTCAACAGCGACATGCGCGTCGACGAAAACTTCCTTGCGCCACTGCTCGAAGGGTTCTCCGACGAAAAGGTCTTCGCCGTTTCCTGCCAAATCTTTTTCAGCGATCCCGCCAAACTCCGCGAAGAGACCGGCCTCACCCAAGCCTGGTGGGCCAACGGCGGCCTTCGCGTCCGCCATCGCATTGACGACCGCATCACTTCGGCCTACCCCTGCTTCTACGGCGGCGGCGGCTCCTGCGCCTTCGATCGCCGGAAATTCTTCGAGCTCGGCGGCTTCGATCATCTCCTCGCTCCGTTCTACCTGGAGGACACGGACCTCGGCTACATGGCCTGGAAGCGCGGCTGGAAAGTCCTCTACGAGCCGCGCAGCGTAGTGTTCCACGAACACCGCGGAACCATCGGCAAGAAATTCACCGAAGACTACATTCAATCTGTCCTGAAGAAGAACTTCGTTCTCTTCTGCTGGAAGAACATTCACGAGTGGCCGCGCCTCTGTTCGCATTTTGCGAACACATGGGCAGGCGCGGTGTTCAGTGTGTTCCTCGGCCACTCTCCGGAGCGTGCAAGCCTCTACGGAATCTGGCGCGCGTCACTGCAATTGCCGCACGCCATCGCCAGCCGCATTCGCGCGCACCGGCTGGCTGCAATCGCTGACACGGAAGCCTTCCGCCGACCGCTCGGCGGCTACTTCCGCGACCGCTTTCAGAAGCTCCCCGCGAAGCCGGAAAAATTGGGCGTGCTGTTCATCTCGCCGTATCCCATCTGCCCGCCCGTGCACGGAGGCGGCCTGTTCATGTACCAGACCCTCCGTGAACTGTGCCGCTTAACGGATGTGCATCTGATCGCCCTGTTAGACCACGAACGCGAAATCCTGCCGCACAAAGAACTCGACGAAATCTGCGCCGGCACCGAGTACATGATCCGAATGCAGGGCCAACAGAAAGTAATTGGATCGATAACTCCTCATTCCGTGCGCGAATTTTCGAATGAGGATCTGCGCTGGGCCATCCATCGCACGATCCTGCAAAAACAGATCGACGTCCTCCAGCTCGATTACACCAACATGGGCCAATACGCCGCCCACTTCCGCCAGATCCCCAGCATCCTGTTCGAGCACGACATCTACTTTCAATCCGTCGGCCGCCAGCTGCCCAAGATGCACGGCGTGCTCACCCAAGTCAGTGCCGCGTTTGAATACCTGCGCGCCATCCGCTTTGAGCTACGCATGCTGCCCCACCTCGACCGCATCCAGGTCTGCTCAAAGGCCAACGGCGATTATCTGCTCAGCTTTCTGCCGCAGCTGGAAGGGAAAATCGAAGCAGGCCTGCGCGCCGGGATCGACACCACGCGCTATGAATACCGCACCGAAGGCCGCCAGTCCGACACGTTGCTCTTCCTCGGCAGCTTCCGCCACATCCCCAACCGCGAAGCGCTCAACTGGTTCGTCCACCACGTCTATCCGCTTGTCCTGGCCAAGCGCCCCACCGCCCGCCTGATCATCATCGGTGCCGATCCACCGCCGCCCCATTCCCTGCCCGACCTGCCCAACATTGAACTGATCGGCTACGTCGACGATGTCCGCGCACCCTTTCGCGACTACGCAGTCTTCCTGTGCCCAATTCTAAGCGGCTCCGGCGTCCGGGTAAAACTCCTCGAAGCCTTCTCCGCCGGCATCCCCTGCGTTTCCACGACTCTTGGCGCGGAAGGCCTAGGCGAAAAAGACGGCGAATTCTGCGCCCTGGCCGACACACCGCAAGCCTTCGCAGAAAAAATAATCTTCTTGCTAGATCACCCCGAAGAAGCCCGCGACATGGCCAACCGCGCAAGGCAAGAGGTAATTGAAAACTGGGACATGGCCAAGCTAACGAATCGCCTGGAAAAAAGCTACCGCCGAGCCGTCGAAGAAATGCGGGCCGGCCTCTAATTCCAAAAATCCCGAAACAGCGCCCGGAAACCTTCCTGCTCAAAATGACGGTCGTTGGTGAGAACGTCGGTCAAGCCCTCTCTCCGCATCGTCCGCATGGAAATGCAATCCACCAGACTGTACCATTTATCAGGCCTTGCGCGATACAGTTCAAGCCCGCCGACAAAAGATTCCCGGCTTTGAGGAACAACCTGCACAGTAGGATCCTTGATCCTGGAAAAAGCAGTTGGATGGGCTTCAGCCAATTCGCACGACGCCGCGCATTTGGGGTCTGACACCTTTTTTCGGCCGTCTGCGACCGAAAATGGGATGTCTGACCCCAATTGCCCTCCACCGCAATGCTCCAATGAACCACTCACCCAATGGGTTACGCCGCCTTCATCCGCAATCGAATGCAAATGCAGAAGATCGCTGTATCAAACCCAGTCCAACAGCTTTTTCTAGGTTGATCGGGGCGGCAACAATGTTACCAGCCTTAGCCCGCACGCTTTGACGCGCGTTGGCAAAATACGCCAGATACTCGCAAAGGACCTCATCGGTCGTAATAATTCGGTCAGGGGCAAGCGAACGACTCAAATCCAAGGCGCGTTTGTGAGCCTCGTGTCCCACATTGGTCAGGGCAACCCAATAAAACGTGTCAGCGAAAAACGTTCTCACAAATCTCTCTTGGGAGCCCCATACAGATAGTGATCAATCTGGCTAGCGCCATCTTTAGGCAGCAGGGCGAGGTCCTCCTGCGGAACACTCCTCATGGTGTCGGCAATGACGTCCCAAATACGATAGGGCGGCTGGGCGGTCACAAGATCCTGCGCCAACACCTGTTGCGCGTACTCTTCAGCCGAAACGCCCTGCGCCTGCGCATTGGCGGTAAGCGCCGCTTCTTGGTGATCTGGAAGTTGAATGGTCAAGGTTATGACCGCTCCCTTCTAAGCTTATCGCGATTTTCAGTATGGCTTCTCGAAGCCTTCCAGCATCCACAGGCCCGTCTTGGTGCTGAAGGTCGGATAAAGAATACTCCCGCCATCGGGGCTCACGCTGAAGCGGACGCCTGGGGTCAAATAACTGCGCGGGGCAAACTCGCTGTCCACATCTCCGATGGTCCTCATCTGACGAGTGGAGATACTCAACGAAAACAGATACTGGTGATCGCCTTCTGCACGAATGCCGTAGAGCGTTTTGCCGTCCTTTGAGAAGGTCAGGTGCTGCGTGTTGATCTTTCCAAAGTCGCGCTTTTTTTTTCCGTCGGGCGAGATGAGCGCCCAACCACCCGGCGTACTGGAATGGACAATCCATTCGCCGTCCGGGGACCAGTCGGGTAGAGCAACTCCTCCTTCGCTTTCGACACGGACAAGCTCAACCGGCGTAGCCTGACCGCTGGTTTTCGCGATCATGACCAATCTGATTCCGTCCTTCAAACGTCGATAAACGATGCGTGAGCCGTCAGGCGACCATGCGGCCATATACTCGGTTGCGGAATCATTGGTGAGGCGCACCGGCGTGCCACCGGCGACAGACGCGATCCAAATGGCGCTTTCGCCCTTGGGAGGAATCCTTCGAAACGCCAACCGCCCGCCATCTGGGGAAAGCGCGGGGTTCATAAAACGGCTCCCCGTTCCAGGGGGAAATGCGGATTGTGTCAATATTGGGCGTTCGGAACCATCGCTTTCATGCAGCCAGATCTCGGCTTCTCCATGCGAGGAAGTGTCGTAAACGAAACGTTCGCCCTTGGCCGCCCAGAGCGGCATCCCAGTCTGCCTCTGGGAGCGGATCCACGTTCGAAGGGAACCGTCCTTCAGCGATGCGGCCACAATCCGGTATTCGCTGGCAGACGCTTGGAACAACATCCGCTGGCCATCGGGCGAAATGGAAGGATACGACTCGTCGACCAACCCGCCGGTAATCGGTTTCACTTCTTCGCCCGCGGTGTCGAGCGCCCAGAGAAGCTGCGTATCAAGCGAAATATTGCCGGAACTAGCCACGACGTGCCGGTTGTCAGGAAACCAGGAAAAGCTCATGCTCGCACCCACATGACTCTGCAAAATCCTTTTGGGCATCCCCGTTCCAGGGGGAAAGGGCAAAAGCCAAGCCTGATTTTCTAGGTTGTTGGTCAGACAATACAGAATATTCTTGCCATCGGGCGAAAGATCGAAGTACGGGCGATTGAATAGCTGCTTGGTTTCGAACGGCGCGGGCTCGTAACGTTTCCAGGGGCTTCCAACTGGAGAGGAAATCGAAAGCGAGAACATTCCATCGGATTCTTTGCGGAGCGCAAGCAGAACCTTCCCGTCGGGAGAGACGCGCACCTGCAAGGTCAATAATCTGATGACTACGTCGAGCGGCATCAGCAGCTCGGGTTCGCCTCCCGTAACCGAGAGGGCGAAGAGCGCTTGCGGTGGATTGCTGCCCGCCGGGTTCGCAGCCGCCAAGAAAATGCGTTTGCTGTCGGCCGCCCAACCGAGAGGTTGCGCGTCGCCTGCTAGATTGGTGAGCCGTGTGGACAGAGTCGAATTCAAGTAGCGTACGAAAACCTGCCGCTTGCCTTCGAACAGCGCGGAGTAGGTGAAGGCCTTTCCATCCGGCGACCAGGAGGCATCGGCAGGGCTTTCGAGCGAGATCTCAATCGGGGTGTAGCGGTCGTTAGCCGCGTTATGTGGCTTGGGCGCAAAGAAAAGTGCGCCCAGTACGCTTACGGCACTGATCGTTGCGCCAATCAGCGCGTAGGCCAGCCAATTGCGCCGCGCCCGTTGCTTCACCACTGGAATCGCAACCGCCGAAGCAGCCGCCACGTCCGACAACCGCTCCCGCACCTGCCGCAATTCACGGTACAAATCCCGAGTCGAATCGTAACGCTCCGCAGGCTCCTTCGAAAGCAGCCGCTCCACAATCCACCGCAGCGGTGCGGGAACACTGCCGGGCAGCGGCTCTGCCTCTTCGCGAATAATCGCCACCATGATCTCAGGCCCACTGCCACGCGGAAACGCCCGCTTGCCTGCCGCCATTTCGTACAGCACCAGCCCAAACGAAAACTGATCGGACTGCGCCGTCAGGTCCACCTCGCCACGCGCCTGCTCCGGACTCATGTAAGCAATGGTGCCAACCGTGGAACCCGGATCGGTAATGTCGACCGCCACCGACCGCGTCTCATCCGTAGAGCCGCTCGCAGTCTTCGCCAAACCGAAATCCAGAATCTTCACCCGCCCGTCGCGAGTAAGCAAAATGTTATCCGGCTTCAGATCGCGGTGCACAATTCCCGCCGCATGCGCCGCCGCCAATCCATCGGCAATCTGTACCGAGATATCCAGTAGTCTGCGTGGAGTATCCGGCGGCGCAATCGGCGCACCCTCCACGAACTCCATCACCAGGTAATTGGGGCCGACATCGTAAAGCTGGCAGACGTTAGGATGATTGAGCGCCGCAATCGACCGAGCCTCGCGCTCAAACCGCTCCGTGAACTCCCCATGCGAAACCTTAACCGCAACCACCCGGTCCAACCGCGGATCCCGCGCCTTGTACACCTCGCCCATGCCACCCTTGCCCAGCAGCGATAGAATCTCATATGGCCCGAGTTTGTCACCCGTCGACAGTGGCACGCAAATTACCTTCGTTTAGTCTACACTATGGGCGTTCGAGCTTTGAGACGCGATGTGCTAGAATTCTAGCCATGAAGCGCCTTATGGTGGAGTTGATCCCCGATCCGGACTTCGGCGGGTTTACCGCACGCGTTCCGGACATTCCGGCGTACGGCGAAGGCGAGACTGAAGAAGATGCCATCGCCGATCTGAAAGTCGCGTTGAGCGCATACCTTGAGGAGTTTGGTTTGGACGAAGCAACGGCGCGTCTGAATCTGCCAGTTTCGCTCCGCAGCTTGGACCTGGAACTGGAAGACTTGGTTCGTGCCTAAATTGCCGCGGCCTACGGGAGAGGAGATGGTTCGTTTCCTCCAATCTCAAGGGTTTTCGATCATGCCATCCGCGGAAGTCATCATGTGATGGCCCGCCGGGAAATTCGCACCACGGTGCCGGTGCATGGGAACCAGACACTCAAAATCGGCACGCTTCGGGGCATCCTTCGCGATATCAACCTAAGTGCCAACGATTTCGCAAGCCTGTGGGCGCAGTAGTTCAACACTGCTTCCAAACCTACCGCCGTAACAACCGGTCGAGCCATGTCTTTGGCGCCTGGTCGCAACCTTCCAACATCCAGATATCGTGAGGAAATTTGCAGAACGAAGTCAGAAACCGCTTGCCATCGGGATGAATACTGAAGCCCGCGACGACTCCGGCCGACTCCGACAGATCAATCGCCGCCAGCATCTTTTCCGTGCCGCTCTTCACCTCCACCGAGTAAAGCTGCCACTGCGCGCGGTCAGTCACCGGCATTTAGAGCCATAGACGGGATTCAGTCTATTCTACTCAATTCCCCCGCAGCTTCTTAACTTCCCCCGCCAACTCCTCATAAGTCATCCCACCCGGATGATAGAGCCGAACCACATTTTTCCCATCCAACAAAACCAAAGTAGGCGTGCTGCTCGACCCATAGTTATTAAAATTCGCGGTACTCACAGGAGCCGAACAATCCACCAACCGCCCATAATACTGCTGCCGAATCTCATCAATATATTTCAACTCCACCGCAGGCGCCGCATCCTGTCCAGCGCCAACATAACCATACAACATGGTAGGCGCAATCAACCGCAATTCAGGAAAATCATGCCGGATTCGCTCCAGCACCGGACCCTGCGCCTTGCAGTCAGAACACCAGTGCGCCCAAAAAAACAAAAGCGTAGGCTTCCCTGCAGCAGGCGAAGCCGGCTTGCACTTCGGCCCCAACACAGGCGAAAACGCCAACGGCGGCGCAGGCTTCCCCACCAGACTAATCAAATTGATATTCTTCTGAATCCGCGCATGAATCGAAGTGCCCTTGTACGTCGCCAGCTCGCGATTCAGAAACGCCACGGCCTGTGCCCGGTCTCCCCGCGCCGCCAGCACATTGCCTTGAACCTCAATCGAAGCCCCCAACCCCAGCGGCGAATAACCTTCCTGATCCAGTTTGCGATTCTTCAACGCCCCCAACGCAAACTCGCGAGTCTGCTGCGCATACGCATCGGCCTTGTCGTATTCCTTGGCCTTCAACGCCCCGCGCCCCAACCAGGAATGCGCCGCAATCCATTCCGGCGTAATCCCAGCGGCCTTTCGATACTGCCCCAACATGCCCTCAGCCAGTGAAAAATTGCCGCTCGTAGCAGCAGCTTTCACAGCGTCAACAAGTTGCGCCTCGGCAGATGGTGCCAAGGCCAAAACCAGCGCAATCGGAAGAAACCTCATGAAATCTATTGTAAGGTGCGTCCGCCATCGGCGACGATAGTCTGTCCGGTCACATAGCTCGAACGTCCCGAAGCCAGCATCACCGCGATCTCCGCAATCTCCTCCGGCTCACCCAGACGCTTCACCGCCTGTTGCGAAATCGCCAGCGTTTCCGCCGCCGGATCCTTCCAATAGTATTCACTCAAAATAGTCTTAATCAGTCCCGGCGCAATCGCATTCACCCGAACACCCATCGGTCCCAATTCCAACGCATACGATTGCGTCATCATGATGAGCGCCGCCTTGGTCATGCTATACAGCATGCCTTCATACTGTGGTTTCAATCCAGCGATGGACGCGATGTTTATGATCGAACCCGACCCGCGCTCGCACATCCCCGGAGCCACCGCTTGCATCAACCGGAACGCCGATTTCAAATTCACTTCCACCATCTTGTCGAACTGTTGATCGGTCGCCGTCAACACCGGAACCTGGGCGATGTTCGTCGCCGCGTTGTTCACCAGCACATCGATGAGGCCAAACTGCGCCGTCGTCGATTCCACCAGCCGCTGCAAATCCTCGGCACGCCCCACGTGGCACACCGCGGCAAAAATGCTCCCCGGCGCTTCCTTCACTACCTCCGCCAGCGTCTCCTGCTTGCGCCCGCAGATCACAACCTTCGCACCCTCGCGCGCAAACGCCAAGGCGATCGCCTTACCAATGCCGCGGCTCGCGCCGGTCACCAGCGCGATCTTGCCCTTCATTGCCCCAGAATCTCACGGGCGTACGCCACGCTCGCTTCCAGATCCTCGCGTTCCCGCGCCGCCTGCATGTCTTTCGGCACAGGTGCTGGAGCGGGCCGCGCGGTTCCACGTTCCGCAATCGCCGCGAACCGCGCGAACTCCCACGCCGGCGTCTTGCGATAGCCCTTCCAAAAATCAGGCTGCAGATAATTGAAGTTGCGCGTGCCGGTCACAATGGTCTCAAGCGACATCGCCTTGCCCGGGCACAACTCCGCGTACTTCTTCACCCACTCACGAATCCCAACGTTGCCTTCGCCCATGCGCACCCACTGCATCGCTGCGCCTTCCGGCGTACGCCACACGGCAGAATCGCGCACGTGGCTCGTCAACACATAAGGAGCCAAAGTCTCCAGCGTCAGATGCGGATCTTCAATCGTCCAACACGGGTTGCCCGAATCGATACATGCGCCCACAAAGTCCTTGCCCGCGCCTTCAATCAGAGACTTCAATTCGCGCGCCTGCATATCGCCCGCGTGGTTCTCAATCGCAATCTTCAGCCCGTAATCCAAAGCCCGCGACCGCACGTTCCGCAGCACCTTCACAACGTTTTCGATATGGCCTTCCATCGGAATCGCCGTTGTCCGGTCCGCCATGCTGCCCAGGAACGCGCGCACAATCTTCGAGCCGACAATCTTCGCCGACTCCATCATCCTCGTGATCTGCTCTTCCGCTGTGCCCTGCTTCGGATCGAACAACGTCGAAGTCGGGCAGATCGAGCGCATGCCCAATTCAATATCGATGCCCAGCTTCTCAGCATGAGCGCGCACTTTCTCTAAATGCGCTTTCTCCAGATTGCCGATGAAACGGATCTCGGAAAAATGGACAACCTGCGTCTTGAACTTGGCGCAATAATCCAGGTTCTGAAACGCGTCATACCCCGATGAACGGATACTGAAAAGATCGACACCGAATTTCACGGAATTTCCTCGCGCCGCCGCGGCCAAGGGCGCAAGGCCACCGGCCAGCAGCGTTCTTCTGCTTAAGTCAGGCATGTAAACAATATACTCCGCCGCCTATGCCCGTAGCTGAGTGGCCAGCCAAATAATGTACTTTGTGTTGCGCGCCTGCGTCTCTTTGATGATCTCCACCGGCAACTCATCGATGTGCCGTTTGAAGAAACGGCCGTCCGCATCCTTCGAGCCCACCATGTTGCCCAGCCAAAACACCAGGAACAGATTGCCGTCCGTGCGCCCCTTCGCCGCATCGCCCAGATACGATCCGCTGTACTTCGCCGCCAGCGCGCTCTCCTCGCCAAATTTTCCTGCCGCGGCGAACGCATTGCAGCGCCCCACCATGCGCTCATACAGCGCCCGCGCCTGCGAGCCTTCCGGTTGCTCGCTCATCACATCGAACATTTGCAATTGCAGCTCGCCTGAGATCTTGTAATTCCACCGCCCGCTGGTAGCGCGGCCAATGGCATTCAATACCTGCGCCTGCTTGCCGCTGCCTGAGTGAATGCTCAGCGTGCCATTGAAGTGCCGCGCCAGCGACGACAAATCCTTCACGCGCGCCGACAATTCCGCAATCGGATCGCCGCCGAATTCCTGCTGCACGCGCGGCAACAACTCCGGCCACATCTTGTGCGCCGCGTATTCTTCTAGCGTAGCCATCGATTCCGGATATGCTTGTCTCTTTTTGAATCCCAGGTTCGGTGGAATCAACTGCGCCGCACGCCCATGCGACTTCAGCCAGTGCATATAAAAGAAAAGTTCGGCCGGAGTCGTCAGCGTTTCCGCTTCGTCAATCGAAGGCTCAAAGTCGAACGTGCGGCTCAAACCGCTCGACTGCTTCACGCGCCGAATGGTATCGAACAGCTCAATATTGGCCTGGATGCTGCGTCCAAACTTCACCGCCAGCCGCTGAATCTCCAACGGCGAAAACGCAAACGTCCCGGCGGCCGTCTCCAGCTTCTTCGAAAACTCTTCCAGAATCCAACTCTGGTCATCGGCCTTGAACAGCTGCGCAAAACGGTCTTCTACTTCCGTATCCGCATAAGGGGAAGGATGCCGCACATCGGCGCGCAGCTCGAACATGCGTGAAGTGTCAGTCGTGAACTTCGTGTAGCCCGAAGCCTGGCGTATGGCTTCCTTGGTAGCCTCCATCGAAATCGCGATGTCCGCGTCGCTGGCCCCGCTCACAATGAAGTGGTCCGCCTCAGCGTTGTACCCTTCGCGCCAACCGCTGCGGATAGCCGCCCACAGGCCCGCATGATACAGATGCTTGATGGAAACGCGGGTGTGTCCAGGCGTCATCGGGTCTTCGCCGTCGCGCTCTTCCAGTGCCGCATCGGTGGTCATTTCGCGCGTGGCCGAAAGCTGCGACGTCGAAGCGAGATTCACGCCAAGATTTTTATATACACTGCGAAAAGCCTCGAACGTAGCAGGCAGGCTAATCTCCGGATGCCGGTTCCCCACTGCGATCGCCGGCAGCGCTCCTTGCGGCCGCGGCAGAAACCCTTTGTCCACCTTCTCCGCAAACGTGCGGATGTGGTCATGCGCGTAGGCATCAAACGGAATCGCGTTGACAACAATCTCCCGCCCGCCACCCGGACGCATGCGCCCGATCAGCAGTGGCTTGGGAAACAACGAACTGAACGGTGCCGACGCCGGAGCCATGTACAGCAGCAACTGAGTGGTCTTGCCGTTGTGCACGCCATCCACCGCCATATAAAAGGCTGACACGTGCGTCGGGTCTTTGGCCAGCGAACCCGTGTACGGAACAATGCTCTCCAGATTCAAATTTGCGATGCGGGAATTCATCCTCGCACGCAAATCGTCATTAAGAACTTTTCCTTCCGCTGCCTGGAAAATCAATTCCGCAAGCGCCGAGGCCTCGTTTGGGCGAAGAGGTTGTTCAATCGGGACGGGTGTCATAATTTTAAGGTTTTCAAATACTCATGGAACGCAGTGCCCAGATCGCGGCGCTTCAGTGCCATCTCAACTGTCGCTTTCAGGAATCCAAGTTTGTCGCCCGCATCGTACCGCGTACCTTCAAACTTCAACCCATAAATAGGCCGGTTGCGCAGCAGATGTTTCAACGCGTCAGTCAATTGAAGTTCGCCACCCGCGCCGGGCTCGATCTGCTCAATCGACTTGAATATCTCAGGAGTCAGAATATAACGGCCGATGATGGCCAGGTTCGATGGCGCCGAGCCGGGCTTTGGTTTCTCCACCATATTCCTAACACGGTACAGACTCGATTTCGCCCCATTGTGCTCAACCGGTTCTGCATCCACAATTCCGTAGGAAGAGGTTTGGTCAGGCGGCACCTCCATCAGCGCCACTACCGATGCGCCGTAGAACTCGTAAACATCCAACAACTGACGCAAACACGGAATCTCCGAATCGATCACATCGTCGGAAAGGACCACCGCGAACGGCTCATCCCCAATCAATTCCTTCGCCCGCAAAACCGCGTGCCCAAGGCCCAGTGCTTCCTTCTGCCGCACGTAGGCGATGTTGATCATATCGGAAACGCCCTGCACGATCGACAGCAGCTCTGTCTTCTTCCGCGACGAAAGCAGATGCTCAAGCTCAAAACTGACATCGAAATGATCTTCGATCGCGCTCTTGCCGCGCCCCGTAACAATGTAGATGTTCTGGATGCCCGAATGAATGGATTCTTCCACCGCGTACTGGATCAGCGGCTTATCAACCAAAGGCAACATTTCCTTAGGCATTGCCTTGGTTGCGGGAAGAAACCTGGTTCCCAGTCCCGCCGCGGGGAAGACTGCTTTTCTGACCTTAAGATTCATACACCTCTAGTGTATACGGATTGCGGATTGACATAGTCAGAGTACGTGCTGGTAGCTGCCGGAGCCGCAGTTGAGGCAGTAGACATTGGTAAAATTGTTGGACGATGGAAGGCATAGTTCAAGGTACAAATAATTCGAAAGCAGCTACTACAATCTCAATGGAAAATCTGAACCCCTTACCCTGCCAATGCCCGGACACGTTCCACGCCACCGTGCTCGATACGTTGCCCGGCAACACGCGCCTGCTCGCCTGCCTGCGCTGCGGCGCCTGCGAGCTGGTCGAAGCCATTGTCGACGAACCCCGCCCGCACGACGTGCAGCTGCTCGGCTACAACACTATTGAACTAACCCCCGATGCCCGCGCCTGGGCCACCGCCTGGCCGCGCTTCCTCGAAAACCAAAAGCCCCGCTTGTACTTCAGCGCCGCCGCCCGCTTCGAAACCGAAGCCGATCTGGCCGCCGCCAGGCCCCCGCAATCCGCCACCTTCCGCGAAACACTGCTGGCCCTAGGCGTGCCGCCCGATCACCCGCCCGCCTCACTACCCAACGAGTTATACGGCTTCCGCGAAATCTGGCACGGCCTGCAGCTGAATGACGAAACCCCAATCGACGAGTTACTCGACGCCGCCACCCGCTGGAACGGCCCCAACGAATTGGCCGCCGACATACTTGCCCAACGCCCGGACCTGGAGTCATATGCTGCCGCATATGTCAGCAACTTCTCCGACCAGAATCGCAAGTACGGCCGCTATCTCATCAGTAAATTCAAATTGAGCGACATACAGGTGATGGTCGCCATCCGCGCCCGCCTATCGGAACTGACCGACGACAAAACCGGCGAGCTCTCCGAACTAACCCGCACTCTCGCCACCCTCGGTCCCGCCGCCCAACCAGCCCGTCCCGAACTGGAAGCCGCCGCCGCCCGCGTAAAAGATACGGACTACTACGCCCACAAAGACCTAATGCAACTTCTCTCCAAACTCACTTAAACGACGCCGCCCAAACTGGGGACGGGAGCTTGCTCCGTCCCCACGTTTGCCCTCACCCGCAAATCCCGCGCGGCCCACAAATACAACTAGCTGTATACTTGTATGGTGTACCGCCAAATCAAAGAAGTGCGGTGGATAGCATCGTCCAAGCGGGATTTGAAAAAAATCCCCAAGGCCGTGCAGCGGGATGTCGGGCAAGCCCTGTATGCAGCCCAATGTGGCACGGAATACCCGGACGTGAAGTCACTGTCGGGCTTTGGCGGGCGTTCGGTGTTGAAAATTGCGACTGACTTCGTGGGCGATACGTGGAGAACGGTCTACACCGTCCAGTTCTCGGATACCATCTACGTACTTCACGCATTTCAGAAGAAATCCAAAAAGGGCATCGCCACACCCAAACAGGAACTGGATTTAATCCATCAAAATTAGCGCACAGGGCCCGCCGCGCACGCCGGGTGGCCCGTGAATAATCCTACGGGCGCGCGGCGAGGCTCCGTTGTGCGCGAAGTTAATGACTAGCGGCAGCAGAACGCGATTACAGAGAAAGGCAAAATTAAACATGGCGACCAGGACAAAGAAAATCGGATCAATCCGCATCACAGAAAGCACCGGCAACGTATTCGCGGATCTTGGACTGGCAAATCCCGAGCAGGAGCTCCTCAAAGCCCAACTGACCCTGCAAATCTACAAAACCATCAAGAGCCGTAATCTGACGCAATCAGATGCCGGCGCAATTCTCGGAATCAAGCAGCCGCATGTTTCCAGCCTAATGCGCGGCCGTTCAGGAACCTTCTCCGTCGAGCGCCTGATGGATTTCCTCCGCGCCCTAGGCCACGACATCGAAATCGCAGTCACGTCAACAACCAAACACCACGGCGACCTTTCGATCTCCATGCGATAAGCCACCACTTGTAGACTGCAAATGATCGGCTCTGTAACTGCCGATGCAATGGGCCACGTTCCAGGAATATCGAGAAGGAGGAGCGATGAGGAAGCTAACACTGGAAACATTGCTCACAGAATTTGAAGTCATGACCAGCACGCAAGCCACGCTCTTGGCCGCCTTCAAAACGAGCTATCCAGCAGTTCACGATTGGGAGCTACTCCTGGATTGCCCCAATTCCGGAATAGTCAGTTTGGGAGCAGAGAATTGGGTCTTCCGGAAACACGGAGTTGGATTATCCTTCCAAAACAGCAAGAGCGGAAATGTTGTCGACATGCATAGAAGCGTAACGGACAGCGCACTGTTCGATGATTGGCGCCTCTTACAATATTTGCAGTCGCACGGGTTCAACGTGGAGTTGGCAGATGTGCAGCGAGCTCTTAAACAACATGAAAGCAGTGGAAGAGTTCGTCGTCGGCGGATTAACGGCTTTGAACTCTTGACCTCGGTACCCACCAGGAAAACCAATGGCAACTTCCACGCACCCTCCAAATCCAGCGGCACTTGATAGAATCAAACTAGGACGGACATCATGACAACAAATGACCTAATCGTCTGCGACCCCAAAATAATGATGGGCAAGCCCACTATCCGAGGGACTCGCATAACCGTCGAACTCATTCTCGAAAAGCTAGCAGCAGGAGAGCCTGAATCACAAATCCTTGAAGCCCACCGGCGCTTGCCTAAAGGGGCCATTCAAGCCGCAATTGGCTTCGCACTGCGAAGCCTGCAACGGGACTTTGCTTACCCGGTTGAACAAGCCTCCTGATGCGAATCGTCGCCGATGAAAGCCTGGATGGCGGAATTGTCGACCGCCTCCGCGCCGACGGCCATGATGTAATCTATATCGCCGAGCTACTACCCAGCATTCCTGACATCGACGTCTTGGCCTACAGCTGTCAGGAGAACATTCTTCTCATAACTCAAGACAAAGATTTTGGCGAGTTGGTTTTCCGTCAGGCCTTGAGCCATTCAGACGTCCTACTATCTCGGCTGGAAGGCCTAACGGCGAAAGAAAAAGAAGATCGAGTCTCCCATATCCTAAGCTTCCACGGAGCAGACCTGCCGGATATGTTCACGGTCCTCACCAAGGATTCTCTTCGCATAAGAAAGCCAAACCTCCTACAGTGATAAAATCACCCCATGCCAACCGCCCAGGAAATCCTAACCCGCCTCACAGCCCACCTCCCCACCCCCACCCGCAACGCCGACGCCTTCCAGGCCGGAGACCCCGCCACCCCCATCACCGGCATCGCCACCACCTTCGTCCCCTCGCTCGACGTCCTCCGCAAAGCCGCCGCCCACCACCGCAACCTCATCATCGCCCGCGAATCCCCCTACTGGGCCCGCAACCCGCGCCAACTCGCCGGCAACCCCCTCCTCGAAATCAAACAAAAGTTCATCGCCGAAAACAACCTCGTCATCTACCGCCTGAAAGACGCCTGGGACGCCCGCACCCCCAGCCTCCAACAAACCGGCCTCGCCAAAGCCCTCGGCTGGCACAACCTCACGCCCACCGGCCCCTACTACCAACTCGCCAGCGCCACAACCGCCCAGACCCTGGCCGCCCGCCTCAAGCTCAACGGCGTCCGCATCCTAGGCGCGCCCACCGCCAAAATCAAAAAAGCCGCCCTCACCACCGGCATGATCACCACCCCCGCCCTCGCCAAAATCCTCAACGACGACCCCACCGTCGACGCCGTCATCATCGGCGAACCCGTCGAATGGGAAGCCAGCACCTACTTCCAGGACGTCCTCGCCGCCGGCCAAAACAAAGCCCTCATCGTCCTCGGCCTCGCCGCCTCAGAAGAACCCGGCGTCAACGAAATGGCCAACTGGCTCAAAGCCATCATCACCGAAATCCCAACAGAACTCATCCCCGCAGGCGAACCCTTCGCCGCAAGGAAGTGGTCATGAACCGCAGACAATTCGCCGCCACCGCGGCCGCTGCACTCGCCGCCCCAAAAGCCCGCGCACAAGCCGCGCCCCTAACGGCCCAACAATACATAGACCGCATCACCGCCAAAATGGCAGCCGCCAAGAACTCGAGCCCCGCCGGAGCACAGTTCAAGCGCGACACCATCAAAGCCGGCGACCCCGCCACTCCCATCACCGGCATCGCCACCACCTTCATGGCCACGCTCGACGTTCTCCAGCGCGCCCACAAAGCCGGTCGCAACTTCGTCATCAGCCACGAGCCGACCTTCTGGCACGACCCCGAACCCATGCCCGAACTCGCCGCCGATCCGCTCACCCTCACCAAGCGCGGCTTCATCGAAAAAAACAAAATGGTCGTCTGGCGTTCGCACGATCAAATGCACGGCCTCCGCCCCGACCCCATCTTCCTCGGCTGGGCCAAAGCCCTCGCCTGGGAAAAGTATCGCGACGCAGCAGACCCGCGCTGCTACACGCTCCCCGCGACCACCGTCAACGCCGTAGCCCAACACCACGCAACAAAGCTCAAGACCAAAAGCGCCCGCCTAATCGGAGACCCCAACCTCAAGGTCACCAAAGTAGCCCAAGGCGGCCACGGCCTGGAAGAGAACATGCGCCTCCTCGCAAAATCCGACCTCATCATCGTCTTCGAAGCCCGCGAGCGCGACACCGCCGAATACGTCCGCGACCTCGTCGCCTCAGGAGCCCCCAAAGCCATGCTCCTCTGCGCCCACCTCTCCGGCGAAGAAGCCGGCATGGACGAATTCGCATCGTGGCTGCGCACCATCATCAAGGAAGTCACGGTGGAATACATCCCCGCCGGAGACCATTTCCAAATCTGACGTGGGGCAAACTGGCAGTCTGCGGGCGATTGGCAATCGCCCCTAACTCATTCATGGCTTCGGGGACAGTGCTGTCACTTGTGGACATACTTGTCGGGTACATCCATAAAGGGAGACAACGAAAGGCGTGACAGTTTTACAAGAAGAATGAATGTAATGAAATATGAAAGAATTAGTAACTAAATCTGAGTTCATGCTATTTGTGGGGTTTGGGCACAGAAACTAGGACAACAAATGAACTGTGTAACACTCCGGCTAAAGACATGGCGAGAAGCGCGCATCCTTGCGGATGAGCTACAGGGGTGGATATTTCGTGGCCAACAAGACGCATCCTGGTCCCTCAGCACTACGCTTCAGCGCGCCGGGCAGCAAGCGCAAGGAACATCGTTGTTGTTGGGAAAAATCGAGCACCAGATAATTGAGGAGTTCCAACGGCGCGCCCACCATTTTCTGATAGATGCTCCGCCGCTCGAAAACTTGATCGAATGGATGGCCTTGATTCAACATTTCGGCGGGCCTACGAGGCTGCTTGATTTCACGAGCTCTTTCTATGTCGCTGCCTTCTTTGCTGTCGAAAAAGCTTCGTCAGAATGCGCCATATGGGGTGTGAATGATCATGCATTGTTCAAAGCGGTGGGACCTCTTCTTGGAGTCGACATGAAGGAGTCGCTTCTACCTTATTGGCAGGTGCCGCATCGTATGGGCGCGCTTGCGGAGACCATGCTTAAAGAAAACCAGACCTCTTTTGCGCAGCCTAAACACTTTACCTTTGAGGTCCAGCCCTTCAGACTGAATGAGCGCTTAGCCGTTCAGCAAGGCCGCTTCTTGTGTCCTCTCTCCGTGGATGTCCCATTTATACATTCTCTGGCAGCAACGTTTGGTCTGCCGCATGCAACTTTGTCCGATACAGGAATCGAGGACTTCATTGAACTAAATCACGCGAGGAAGTTGCTGAACGAAGCAGCCGTAATAAAAATTCTGCTTCCGCTCGCTACCCACCATGATGTTCTACAAGACTTGTGGAATATGAATGTCACAGCGGCGACATTGTTTCCTGGATTGGATGGCTTCGCAAGGTCGCTCCATTATTTCCTGCGAATGGATAATCTCTGGTCCATCAAATACGAAAGCGGAGGTTTTGACGCTGCAAGAAACGACTCATCGCCTGGCGCGGAATAGTGTTCTCTGGACTCGATGAGATTGAGCGGGTGACGCAATGAAGAAATGTCTGCGAGACCACTATCACCCCCTTTTGGTGTTTTGCCGTTATAGCCCCATCGCTTTTTTTGCGGCCTCAGTCGCGACATTCACCACAAGTTTTTGAAGAAAATCACCCGCGACTGGGCCAATCTTATCTATGATCCTCTTGAAACGACTCACAGCCAGAGTAGTGAATGGTGTATCACTACTTAGATCATCGATTGTTCTCTTCAATTCAACCTTTTCTTCCGGGCTCAACTCCTCAAGATCATCCGTGTATTGTCTCGCGGCGGCGAGAGCCATTTGTGTCCAAGGGAAGGGATTGCCACATTCTCCGCAGTACTTCGGAGCTTGATATGGGCCTCCTCCCGCCATCCACGCATTCTCTGAAATCCCTTCGATTGGCCAATGGCATGTTAGGCACTCATGGATAGTGGCCTTGCCGCAATCTGTAATGAGCCGCTTTCTTTGCCGCTAAAGAAGGCGGGTTTGGTCATGATAATCTCCCCGGCTTCTAGCGTGAGAATGCGCATTAGACGCAGCGTAGCGAGTCGAGCCCCGTCCCCGAGGCGCACACTGATTTCTCTGGTG
>CAIRSA010000260.1 GCA_903881085.1 uncultured Acidobacteriia bacterium | reverse complement strand
CGCGTAAATCGCGCACGGCACGGATCGGTATATGTTGCTGACGATGGTGTCGTTGATGAACTGGTGCTTGTTCTCACCGGCGTATTTGAGCCAGATTGCGCCATCGGATGCGCCGCCGGGAAGCCCGTTCGAATCGATGTCGGCCCCCTCGTACAAGTTGCCAGTTGAAATCAGGTTGGCGGTGTATTGGGATGGCGCGCCGAAGACCTTCATGATTTGCTCGGTGGTGTTCTTGAAGATGTTGTTGGTCAGGTAAATCGACGAAGCATAGAGTTCCGTTTGAGTGGTGGTGTATTGCAGCACGCGGCCACGAATCTCGCTGACGTTGTTATTGGTCAGCCTGACCTGGAACGAGTTGTTGATGAAGTTCACCCAATCGGAATCCGCCGACTGGTTTGTCCGGTTGCCGTCTACCAGCCAATCTGTCAACTGAATTCCTTTGCACCCATCGATCACCAGTGCTGTCGCATTCAGGTTGTTGGCAAAGGTTACCTTTCCGCCTGGCTGCATGCGGATGCGGAAGTCGGTCTTGGCTGTGATGGTGACGCCCGCGCCCCAGGTGTAATTCCGCGGCCCAAGTATGATGTCAAACCCAGAAGCGGGCGCGGCCGCCACAGCGCCGCTCAGGCACGTGTGGTTGTATGTGCCCGGGACTGCACAGTAGTCGTCCGCGTACAACGCCAGGGTCCCTTTGGCCACTTTGCCGTCAATCTGTGGTTGAATGCCCGAAGGAAGCTGCGAAGTGGACAGGGCGCCGCTGATTTGCGAGAAGGAGTAATCGTTTGCATTGTGGCTCACGTCCACAGACACCCACTCTGGCGCTGTGGTGTTGGTCCCATCGCCGATTTGTGAAAGGTATTTGCGTGTCGTGGTTGTATTCGGAGCGAGCGCGGATCCGGTGCCTTGGGCGCTGCCGTAGAGTAGAGCGAACGGTGTCGCCAGATTGATCTGTGAAAGAACGGCAGTACCGCTGATCTGCGAGAACGAGTAGTCGTTCGCATTGTGGCTCACGTCCACGGACACCCACTGTGGCGCTGCTGCGTTTATCCCATCGCCAGTTTGCGACAAGTACTTGCGCGTGGCCGCCGTATTCGGCGCGAGCGCAGTTCCAGCCCCCAGCGAATTGCCGTACAGCAGAGAGAATGGCACCGACAAGTTGATCTGCACCGCAGGGAACACTACGCCTGCTGCGGGCGCAGTGGACGTGCGCACCTCGTTGATCTTCAAAGGCGATATGGAGGTTGGTATGGACCACGTCTCCGTCCATGCCTGGCGGGCCGGCGTAAAGTAGCGTACCGTGTACGTCGTGTTCGACGGAAGCGCCGCGTCATTGGGCACGAACTGCTCGGAGAACGCTCCGGCAGTGACAGTGTAGGTTTTGGTCTGCCGCGCATAGGTCACACCCGCATAGGTGAGAGAAGGCGCGGTGACCTCGATTGTGCCGTTGAACGTCGTCAATCCGGCCGGAAGATAGATCGTGTCCGTTACTGTCGAGTAAGTCTGCCCGAACAGCGGCCACATCAAACAACAGAGCGCTACTTTGTTCATGATTTTCTCCGCTCGTACTCAACGGTTGAGGATCGCCGTCTGGGCGGTTTGAATGGCGGCCGCCACATTCGCCTGCGCGGCGATTTGCCTTACGAGAGCCGCATATCCCGGATCGGTGGCGTACACTTTGGCCACGCCCTCAACGAGCGCGTTAAAGTCTCCATGCAGCTTGTAGTTCTCCCAGACACTTCGGTACGGATCACCGTGCGAGATGAGCCAGGCGTAGTCGCGGCAGGAATCTTCGATGGAATCGTAATCCGCGAATTCAAGACGCAGGCTCTGCTCCCGCCCTTTGATGACCTCCCGAGTCATCACGACGCAGCACTTGGCGTGACGAGCCGCCTTTTTCATCCCGAAACAGTTGAAGTGGCCCACGGGCTTTGCGCCCCACTTCGATTCAACTGCCCACTGCGCAATGAGCAGCCGCGCTGGCACGCGCGTTTCTGCCTCCTGATGCACTGCGATCACGGCGACCTCATCAAGCCGCTGGTCTAAGTTGGCGTCCATGATTTTCTCCTATGCGAGTTCGACGAGCATGATCTCGACGTTGGTTCGGCCCGGATCGATGCTTTGCGTCCAGTTGGAGTCGAAGCGGACCGTGTGCCTGCCTGTGGTCTCCGCGCCTGTTGGATCGCATGAAAATCTTGGATTGGTCTCATATGGATCGTAGAAGTAGAACGCCTCGAGCGTCCCGCCGCGCGCCTCGTAAAACTCGCGCAACTCTCCCAACTGAGACGCCGTCAACCGTTTCGCCATGCGCCACCGCTTGCGGCTGTTGGTCGCCTGCACTGAGCGCTGCGACTCTCCATTCTTGTATTCGTTCTCGATGAGCGGATACGCCCGTTCATGAACGAAGGTCTTGCACAACGATTGCGGGAGCACAGTGGCCGGTGCGGCGTTGAGAACTGAGCCGGGCATCTTAGCTGACAATCGTTCCGGGACTCAACTGAAGACTGGTGAGCTCGCGCCGGTTCGAGTTCGATCTCGTCGCGGCCATCGCCGCGTTCTGAACCAATCGCGGGTTGTTCGTAATGGCCTGAACCGCTTGACCTTGGAGTAGCGCCGTAGTGGCAGGGCCGTCGAGTTGAATGACGAGACCGCCACCGGACGGCGTGCCACTTCCGATCTTGTCGAGTCCTGGGAGTCCACCCAAACCCGGAAGCGGAGTGCCGTTGTTGTACTGGGGCGACTGGAACAACGACCCGCCCGTCTCGACAAGCGAAAGGGGCGTCACAGTGCCGGGCATTCCGGTCGTCTTCTGGCCGGTGCTCATTGCATACAACTGGATCAGGTCGCGGATCTGCGGCGACCGGATCGCCAT
>CAIRSA010000259.1 GCA_903881085.1 uncultured Acidobacteriia bacterium | reverse complement strand
TTGTGGCGGGCCTTATCGCCTTCCGCCAACAGGTTTTCGCCCAGCACCTTGACGCCTAGTTTTTCCAGCCGTTCCAGATCCACTTCTACCGGCAGTGACCGTTCATGCGCGTACTGCTGCAAAAGGTTTGGCGAAATGGGTTGGGTGTTCACCACCGCATAATCCAGTATCCCCTTTTGCGAATGTCGAATGATGGCGGCGACATGTTCCGCGGCGCTGAAGTTTACGGTCTCGCCGGGCTGCCACATAAGATTGCAAAAGTAGGCTTTGACCGCGCGCGACCGTATGATCGCTTCCGGAATGCCCGCCACCAACAGATTCGGAATCACGCTGGTGAAGAGCGAACCAGGGCCAAATGTGATCAGATCGGCCTGCTCAATGGCGGCCAGTGTTTCCGGCAGCGGGTCGCAGCGCCGCGGGCTGAGGCGGATTCTGCGGATGCGCGAACGCGTCTTGCTGATCTTGCTTTCTCCTGCGACGCGAGTGCCGTCTTCCATTTCCGCATGCAATTCCACGTTCGAGGCGGTGGAGGGGTAAATCTTCCCGCTAATCGCTAGAATTTCCGAAGAAAGCGAGACGGCGTGGGCAAAATCGCCGGTAATGTCCGTTAATGCCGTCAGGAAAAGGTTTCCGAAGCTGTGACCTTTCAAGCCGTGTCCGGCTTTGAAGCGGTACTTGAACAACTTCGTCAGCATGGCTTCGTCTTCGCACAGTGCAGCCATGCAGTTGCGGATGTCGCCCGGGGGAAGCACGTCGAAGTCGCGGCGCAGGCGGCCGGAGCTTCCGCCATCGTCGGTAACCGTAACGACTGCGGTGATGTCGATCATCGGCATGCCAGACGTCTGCGCCGGACGGGCGTAGACCTTCAATCCGGAGAGAAGCGTGGAGAGCCCGGTGCCGCCACCGATGGCGACGATGCGGATTGGTCCGCGCCGCGTAACATTTGGATTAGGCAGAGGTGGCCTCTTGGGTTTCGAGAATGGCTTTCAGTTCCGCGTGGCGCAGGATCTCATGAAAGTCCGGATCATTGCGCGCGGCGGATTTGTTCTGCGGACGCAGTTCAATGGCTCGTTCCAGTGCGAGTGCCGAGGCGGGGTAGTCGCCTTCCAGTCCATTCACCAGGGCCAGTGCATAGAACAGATGATCGTCGTTGGGCGTGATTTCCATAGCAGAGTTCAGATGCGCGCGGGAGTTTTTCAAGTCGCGCTGATTGATCAGCGCAACCGCCAGGTTGTAGTGCTCCTCGGCAGTGGTTGCGGTGGGCAGTCCCATGCGCAACCGCTGCTGGCACATGTTGATGCGCATTCGCGAGGCATGGGCAATCTCCGCGGATGTTCCGCTGGCCGCCGCTTCAAAGCTCTGCACGGCAGAGGCGAAATCGCGGGCATGGAACAGCTCCATCGCCTTCTCGAAAAGCGCCTCTTGCGACAGCACGGCGTGTTGAGGATTGTCTGTGCGGCCCACTGGTTTTTTAATTGACTCCGGTTTTTCCGAAACGCTTGCAGCCTTCTTGGCGCTCCCCAGCGCGGCCGCGGTCGCGGATGTCTTAACGGGTTTTGCTGCTGCCCGATTTGGGGCCGTTCTTTTATCTGGTAATTGGCTTGGCATAGGAGTTACCGTGTCCGGACATTGCACACTGGACCCATCGCCACACTGCCACTTCTATTTTCGCCTTACCGTGGCATTTGTCAACTCATGTGGATGCGGATTGTTCCTCGTCATCGTAAACCGGCGCGGCATCAAGGTCATCGGCCTCAAATACGAGGCCGCATTCCAGACAGCGAACATAGTCAACACCGTCGCGTCGTGCAATCATCTGTGTTCTATCGTGCTTACAGGCGCTCTTCATAAAGAGAGATTAACTCTATTGTATTTAGCGCGATGTGCTTGTCAAGTGGGGGGCCGGGTTTGCCTTCCCAGGTGACGCTACAATCGAAGGAGATGATTGCTGGATTCGCTTCTCCTGAGCCGTGCTACCGGTTTGCCAAGAGTTACCCTGACACGCGGCAGTTTTTTCGCAAAACACAGAGCCTGACGGTATCGTCTATCGGTCTCGGCAGTTATCTGGGCGCGATGGATGTCGCCACCGATCATGGTTACGAAGCTTCGGTGAAGGCGGCCGTCGCAGCGGGTATCAATTGCTTCGATACATCGTTGAACTATCGCAACCAGCGCTCGGAACAGGCGATCGGACGTGCGCTTGCGGAGATGATCGTGTCCGGCAAAGTGGAACGCGAGCAGGTTCTGGTTTCTACCAAGGCCGGCTATCTGGTGCCCGATGCCGTGCCGGAGACCGATGAAATTGAAGGCGGCATGCACTGCATGACTCCCGGGTTTCTAGCCGATCAGTTGTTGCGCAGTCAGGCTAACCTGCAGTTGCGGACAGTCGACGTACTCTATCTGCATAATCCGGAAACGCAACTGCGTTACCTTAGCCCGGAAGTTTTCTATCAACGAGTGCGGCGAGCTTTCGAAGCCTTGGAGCAGTTTGTGGCCGATGGGCGAATCCGCTATTACGGCGCGGCTACCTGGAGCGGCTTTCGCGAGCCCGGGCAGCTATCGCTCAAACGCATGGTTTCCATTGCGCGAGAGGTCGGCGGCAATTTTCATCATTTCCGGTTTATTCAACTACCAATTAATCTGGCAATGCCCGAAGCATTCACCCGCGTCGAAGAATTGGGACGCACCGTGCTCGATATTGCCCGGGATGAGAACATCGCCGCTATAGCCAGCGCCTCCATTCTGCAAGGCCGCCTGGCCAACGGCCTTCCAGCCGGGATCGCTTCGCAAGTGCCCGGCCTTGCCAACGACGCGTTGCGTTCCATTCAATTCGTCCGCTCCACGGCCGGAGTGGTCACGGCGTTGGTGGGCATGAGCAAGCCCGCTCACGTCATTGAAAACGCCTCGCTCTCAATGATTCCGCCCATGGGGCCGGACGGTTTTTTCCGGCAGTCGAAGCGATGAGAATTCCGTTTTCCGACGCCGAAATTGCTGCGCTGCCGGAACGCCCGGCCGTGTTCCTCGTCCATGTCTCCGAGGGCCGCCCTTATCTTGGCAAGACCACCGTATTGCGCCGCCGCCTGACACGTTTGCTGCGCGAACGAGAAGGGCATTCGCGCATGTTGAATCTGCGCGCGGTTGCTCGCGAGATTGAACTGGTCTATACGGGGTCGCGATTGGAAAGCACGCTGGAATTCTACCGCCTGGCGCGGCAATACTTTCCCGATTCCTACCTGAAGCTGGCGAACCTGCGCATGCCATCATATGTCCGGATGGCGCTTTCCAACACGTTTCCGCGCACGCAGGTGACGGCCCGCCTCGGCTCGGGAAAGTCTTTCTACTTCGGTCCGTTTCGCACCCGTGCCACGGCTGAATTATTCGAAGGCCAATGTCTGGACCTGTTTCAATTGCGCCGCTGTCAGGATGATCTGGTGCCTTCGCCCGAGCACCCCGGCTGCATTTACGGCGAAATGAATATGTGCCTGCGCCCGTGCCAGACCGTGGTTGGTCCGGAGGAGTACGCCACTGAAGTGACCCGCGTGCAGGACTTTTTGCTTCGCCGCGGGGCGTCTCTGATTGAAACGCACGAGAAGGCTCGCGAACGGTTCAGCGCGGAGATGGAGTTTGAACAGGCCGCGCGCCAGCACAAACAGTTGGAGCGCATTCAGACTGTTTTGAAACTGCGCGATGAATTGGCCTGCGACAGCAGCACGCTTTGCGGGATCGCGGTGCTTCCGTCGTCTGAGCCGCAGACCGTGGATCTGCTGTTCATGCGCAACGGACAGTGGCTGCCCGTGCGCCGCTTTGCCATTGTGATGCCAGATGGCCAGCCTGTTTCGCTCGATAAGCGCTTGCGGGAAGAGGCCGCGGCATTGCCCGAAACACCGAAGATTACGATCGCTGAAAAACAAGAACACTTGGCGATCCTGGCGCGCTGGTTTTATTCCTCATGGCGCGACGGAGAATGGATCCCGTATCCAATCTCCTACCGCCGCCTGGTAGGTGCAGTCCACCGCTGCGCCAAGCCCTAGTCATACCTACCCGCCTTACCCTTCGACTCATCGGATGTTCGTGGGTGGCGCAGGCGACCTGTCCGCCGTAGCCTTGGCGAAGGAGGATTCGCCTGTGCGAATACTAACTCAAAAGACGACCATTCCACCTACCATGTAAGATGAAAGCATGAGACTCGTCAGTCTTGTTCTCCTCAGTTTCGTCGCCTCCGCCCAAGCCCAGCCCTGGGCAACCATCCCCGATGGCGGCCAGCCCATGCTGCCCACCACGTCACTCACAGGCTACAAGCTCTCCGCTCCGGCGTCGCTTGCAACAATGCAGACCATCAATGTAACCGGTATGCCGTTCTCCCAGGGTCTCCAAATCCAAGTGAAGTCCGGCAGTGCGCAGGCGTGGGACGCGCAGATCATCGCTTCGACGACCGGCGATGTGAAATTGGGCGATGCGCTATTCCTATCCTTTTTCGTGCGCGGCTCCAGTGCATTGAATGAAACCGGGGAGATCACCGCCAATGCATATCTACAACGCAGCAGCGGCGACTTCTACAAAGTAGTCTCGACCTCGATAAGCGCTGGCTCCAACTGGCGTCAGTTTCTTGTGCCTGTAACGGCAGATGTCTCCATCCCAGCGGGCCAGCATCAGTTCGTGGTCCACCTGGCGTTCTATGCCCAGACCATTGAGATGGGCGGCATCTCGCTGTTGAACTACCAGAAAAAGCTTTCTGGCGGCCAGTTGCCGCGCACCAAAATCGAATACGCAGGCCAGGAGCCCGATGCCCCATGGCGCACCGACGCCAGAGCACGGATCGATAAAATTCGCAAAGCAGACCTGCAGATTCAGGTTGTGGACGCTGCTGGCTCTGCGGTTTCCGGCGCCGGCATTCATGTGGCAATGCAGAAACACGAATTCGGATTCGGCAGTGCCGTTGCCGCTGACGGGCTCAACGCATCGGGTCTGGATGGCGACCGCTACCGATGGGTTATTCCGCGCTGGTTCAACAAAGTAGTGCTGGAAAACGATCTGAAGTGGCCCTCATGGGAAAGCAATCGCGGCCGCGCGCTGGGTGCGCTGGCGTGGCTGCGCGATAACGGAATCAACCGGGTTCGCGGGCATAATCTGGTGTGGCCCAGTTGGCAATATTCGCCGGGAGACTTACAAGGCCTCGCTTCCAATCCTGCTGCCTTGCGCTCACGCATCCTGAATCACATCACCGAAGAAGTAACTGCCACCAAAGGCCAGTTAGTGGAGTGGGACGTTTTGAACGAGCCCTTCACCAACACCCAGGTACAGAAAGTTCTGGGCGATCAGGAGATGGCCGCCTGGTTTCAAACCGCGGCAAATGCCGATCCCGGCCCGCTGATGTACGTGAACGACTACAGCATTCTCTCCTCGGGCGGTCTCGACAAGACCCATCAGGATGGTTACTACGGTATCATCGACAATCTGATCAAGTGGGGCGCACCGCTTGGCGGCATTGGAATGCAAGGCCACTTTGGGGTGCAGCTTACTCCATTACCCAGGGTGTGGCAGATTCTGGACCGCTTTTCCGCCTTCGGTAAGCCGATTCACATTACGGAGTTCGATATCGATATCGACGACGAAGATGCGCAGGGCGCATACACGCGCGACTTCATGACCGCCGTGTTCGCGCATCCGTCGATATCCGGCTTCATGATGTGGGGCTTCTGGGAGGGCCGCCACTGGAGGCCCCGAGCCGCCCTGCTGCGCAAGGACTGGTCATTGAAGCCCAACGGTAGCGCCTATCTGGACCTGGTTTTCGGCGAATGGTGGACCGACGTTCGCGGCGAATCCTCCGCCGACGGAAAGTTCGCCGTTCGCGGTTTCAAAGGCACTTACTTAGTGGAAGTAACATCCGGTGGATTTACTAAGTCGACTCCCGCCACATTAACAGGTGAAGGCACGACACTTATTGTGACGTTACCGTGATTCGTGAAGCATCCCCCACTCCACTCCAAACCGGCTCAAATACTTACGCAGCCGGTCCGCATCATTGGCCGTAGCCTTGCGCCCGCGAGACGCACTAAACAAGGTCCTCCCCGCTTCAGAAATCGTGCGGCTTTGACGGCAAACCTCCACCACATGAGCCAACTGCACCCGGTCAAACCCATCCACGGCCTCAAGCGCCTCAGCCCCCATCAACTCCCGCAGCATCTCATCCGCGCTGAAACCTCGAGGATCGGCCCAAGCCGCGGTCAACCGCCCAATCTCCTCATCCACAATCTCCACCGAAATCCGCCCACCCATCGATAAGGTCGCCATGCGCGCCACCGCCGCATTCAGATCTCGAAAATTCCCCTTCCAAGCTGCCCCACCTGACAACGCGAAACCGAGGAACCTCTGCCGCGCCTCCTTGCTGAACGTCACCCGATTCCCTGTCCGCTCTGCATACTGATCCAGCTCAAACTGCAAGTTCGGTTCGATATCCTCCGGCCGCGCGCGCAGTCCAGGCAGCACAAAGGTCCACAGATTAATGCGCGCCAGCAGGTCTTCCCGGAACCGCCCCTCGCGCACCGCGGCAAAGAGATCGCGATTCGTCCCCGCGATCAACTGGAAATCGCTTTTGCTCTCTTTGTCCGAGCCCATCGGCAGAAAGGTCTTCTCCTCCAGTGCGCGCAGCAGCATCGCCTGCTCGTCCATTCCCAACTCACCAATCTCGTCCAGAAACAAAACCCCGCCATCGGCCGCGCGCAGCAATCCCGGCCGCTCTTTCAAAGCGCCAGTGAACGCGCCTTTGGTGTGGCCGAACAAAGCCGACATCGCTCCATCGCCTCGCAGCGTTGCGCAGTTCAAGTCGACAAACTCGCCCTTCACCGCATGGCGCACTTTCTTCAATTCAAAAATTCGCCGCGCCAACCGTGACTTGCCAGCGCCCGTAGGCCCCATCAGCAGCAGCGGATCACGCGTGGCAATCGCCACCTGTTCAATGCGATCAATCAAGCGGTTAAACGCCGCGTTGCGAGTCTCGATGCCGCCCTTCAGAAACGAGACGCCTTCGCTCTGTTCTTCCTTAAAACGCGAAGCGATGCTGTCGTATTTCGAAAGATCCAAGTCAATGATCTTGATCGTCCCCGGCCCCTTGCGCCCGCGATCGGGCGAGGCCTGCAGCAAACGTCCAGGCAGCCAGTGCGACTCGGTCAACAGAAACAGGCAGATCTGCGCAACGTGCGTACCTGTTGTGATGTGGATCAGGTAGTCTTCGCTGTCCGTATCGAACGTGTAGTTCTTCGCAAAGTGAAACAGCTTCTCGTAAACCTGCTCGAAATCCCACGGGTCCGTGACATGGAATTCATGCAGCCGCACCTCGGTTTCAGGCGATACCGACGCGATGTCCCGCGCGATTAATTTACCCAGGTTCAAGTCCCGCAGGTTATACAGAAGTTCGAAACGGTCAACGATCAAGTCCTGCTGCTGGCACAAGCAAACCGAAGGCCGCCACAACTGCCAGCGGTCGGGGTTCTTGCCCGCGTCAAGTGCATTGCCAAGCAGCCCGATCACGACCGTCTTCTTTTCAGAATTAGACATAATTCTAAGAAATTATACCAGGGGCGTGCCTCTGCGCGCGGCCACTTGCGGCAAGTGGTCTAATTACAACGAGTTGGAGTTTGGCCCGCCCCTTGCATATACATATACGAAAGCGAGAACGAGACAATGGCAAACAAAACACTATTCGCAAGCCTGATGGGTCAGTTGATCCCAATCACCAACGCGGTGAATGAGGAATCTGCACCCGCCTACGCATTGGAACCTAAGCACGCGCTGGCGCAGTATGCGGCAACCGGATGCTTTGGCCGTACGTTCTACGCGACCGAAGAAGATCAGTTGGACCGCGTGCTCAAGCTGTGTGACGCGGTAGGTCCGCGCTTCGTGGCCCAGGTGGCCGTGCACAGCCGCGAGAAGGCCTTCTTGAAGGACATGCCCGCGCTGCTCTGCGCGTGGTTGTCGGTCTACGAGCCGAAGCTGCATGAAGCGGTGTTTGCGCGAGTGATCGACAACACTCGCATGCTGCGCAATTATGTTCAGATTTTGCGTTCTGGCGTGGTTGGCCGAAAGAGTTTGGGAAGCGCTCCCAAACGGCTGGTGAGCGAGTGGCTCGCCAGCCGAAGTGAGGACGCGCTGTTCCGTTCGAGCGTGGGTCAGAGCCCCTCGTTCGCCGATGTGCTGAAGATGGTGCATCCCAAGCCGGCCGGTGAGCAGCGTGCCGCTTTCTATGGCTACATGCTGGGTCGCGCGCACAACGTGAATGCTTTGCCCAAGTTGGTTTTGGACTATGAGCAGTTCAAGGCAGGGGAATCGAAAGAGACTCCCGATCTGCCGTTCACCATGTTATCGGCCTTGCCGTTGACCCAGGATGACTGGGCGCGGTTGGCGAAGACCGCTTCGTGGCAGACGCTACGCATGAACCTCAACACATTCGCTCGTCATGGGGTCTTTGAAAAGAACCGCGCGGCGGAGTCGACCGCAGAGCGGCTGCGCGACCGCGAAGAGATTCGCAAGGCGCGCGTGTTCCCGTACCAGTTGATGACGGCGTATCGGAACTGCGATACGGCCGTCCCGGCTGCGGTGCGAGATGCGTTGCAAGACGCGATGGAAGTGGCGATCGGCAACGTGCCTTCGATACGCGGTGAGGTTGTTGTTTGTCCTGATGTTTCGGGATCCATGGCTTCGCCGGTAACCGGTCATCGCGCGGGCGCTTCGTCGAAAGTCCGTTGCATAGATGTAGCGGCGCTGGTGGCTGCGGCCATGTTGCGCAAGAACAAGTCGGCGGTTGTGCTGCCATTTGAGCACGCGGTTGTGCCGCTGGAGTTGAACGCACGCGACAGCGTGATGACCAACGCCCAGCGATTGGCGGCGATCGGTGGTGGTGGAACCAATTGCAGCGCGCCCGTTCGCTGGTTGAACGAGCGCAAGAAGAATGCGGATCTGGTGATCTTTGTCTCTGACAATGAGTCGTGGGTCGATCGCCATAACGGCCGAGGAACGGCATTGATGGCCGAGTGGGCGGAGTTCCGCAAGCGGAATCCGCAGGCGCGGTTGGTCTGTGCCGATATCCAACCCTATGCAACAACGCAAGCGGCCGAGCGCGCGGACATACTGAACATCGGAGGTTTCTCCGATCAGGTGTTCGAACTGATAGGTGCCTTCGCTTCCGGAGAACTGGAAGCAGGGCATTGGGTTGAGCGCATCGAAGAAGTAGACGTATAAACAGCAAGGGCCGAATGCAGGCGGGATTACATTTTACCCAATGCCAAAGTCTCGCCGATACTTTGTCGGCCCTTGTTTATCTTGACCGGCGAATGCACAAGGAACTACAAGTTCCCGGTTCGAATCCGGGTTGCCGATGGAGTCCTTCGGCAATCGCTCAACGGTAGAGCAGGGTTTCTTGAATTATCGTCGCCGGTTTTTGTTTGAGGTGCCGAATGCAAGCGGGATTACATTCAACAATGTCCTGGTCTCGCTAACAACTCGTCGGCCCTTGTTGACCCCGCCTGGCGAATGCCGAAGGAACTACATCGGCTATCCCGGTTCGAATCCGAGTTGTTCTCTCTGAGAACAAAAGTTTCTTCTCTTTTCGTCGCCGGGCGGTTGGGTTCTTTATTATGAAGGAGTACCGAAATGGCTGAACTTACTTATAACGTGATTACTCAGGATCTGGGTGTGCCCGTCAAGGCCTGGACCAAGGGCGTGCAGCTCGAAGATCAGGCGCGCCAACAGCTGCTCAACGCCGCGCAGCTCCCTTTCGTCTTCAAGTGGATTGCCGCCATGCCCGATGTCCACTGGGGCATCGGAGCAACCATCGGCTCTGTGATCCCCACGCAGGGCGCGATCATCCCGGCGGCGGTGGGAGTCGATATCGGTTGCGGCATGATGGCCGTTCAGACCAGTCTGAATGCGCGTGATTTGCCCGACAACCTGCACGGCATCCGCACGGCGATTGAAACCGGCGTGCCGCACGGCCGCACGAATCGTGGCGGGGCAGGGGATCGCGGTGCCTGGCACAACATCCCCACGCGCAACGAAGAGGTTTGGGCGTCGGAGCTGAAGTCGCGCTACGAGGCGATTCTGGCCAATCACCCCAAGCTTGATCGCGGCAACCATGCCAACCATCTGGGAACGCTCGGTACCGGCAACCACTTCATTGAGGTCTGTCTGGACGAGACTGAGACCGTCTGGTTCATGCTCCACAGCGGTTCGCGCGGGGTAGGGAATCGCATGGGAAACTACTTCATCGATCTCGCCCGGCGCGACATGAAGAAGTTCTTCATCAACCTGCCCGACAAGGACCTGGCGTACTTCCCCGAGAACACCGACTACTTCAAGGACTACTTCGAAGCCGTCGAGTGGGCGCAGGATTACGCGCGGTGGAATCGTCACCTGATGATGGAACAGATCGTTGCCGCAGTACGGCGCGCTGGGGAGGTACAGCCCTTTGAGGCCGAACTGAAGGCGATCAACTGCCATCACAACTACGTGGCGCGCGAGAAGCACTACGGCGAAAGCGTGCTGGTAACCCGCAAGGGTGCCGTGCGTGCTCGCGAGGGCGACTTGGGAATCATCCCCGGTAGCATGGGGGCCCGTTCCTACATCGTCCGCGGCAAGGGCAACCCGGAAAGCTTCTGCAGTTGCAGCCACGGCGCAGGCCGGGCGATGTCTCGCAACGAAGCAATGCGGCGATTTACTGTAGAAGATCACATGCGGATGACGGAAGGCGTGGAATGCCGGAAGGATAAGGATGTGATCGACGAGACTCCGGCAGCGTACAAGTCGATTGAGGCAGTTATGGCGGCGCAAGCTGACCTGGTCGACATCGTCCACACGCTGCGCCAGGTAGTCTGCGTCAAAGGCTGATGTAGGGCGGGCTTCAGCCTGCGCGGGACTTGAGTCCCGCTTCTGAAAGGAGACTTCCCATGATCAAAATCGACGGCTCATACGGCGAGGGTGGAGGCCAGATCCTCCGCACCTCGCTAAGCCTTTCCCTGGTCACCGGGAAAGCATTCCAAATCGAAAAAATCCGCGCCGGCCGCCAGCGCCCCGGCCTGCTCCGCCAGCATCTAACCGCTGTGCTGGCAGCAGCCGAAGTTGGCAACGCCCAAATCGAAGGAGCCGCCCTAGGCTCAACCTCACTAACCTTCAAGCCAGGCAAAATACACGGCGGCGAATATCGCTTCAGCGTAGGAACAGCAGGCAGCGGAACGCTTGTCCTGCAAACCATCCTTCCCGCGCTCATGCTTGCAACCGAGCCCAGCCAAGTCACCGTTGAGGGCGGCACGCACAACTCAATGGCGCCACCGTACGACTTTCTCGCCCGAACGTTCCTGCCGCTGTTGCAGCGCATGGGGCCGAAAGTGGACTTGAAATTCCAACGCTACGGCTTCTATCCCGCCGGCGGTGGCCGTTTCATCGCGTCCATCACTCCAGTGACCAAGCTGCAGCCGCTTGACCTGGGCGAGCGAAGCGAGATCATCTCGCGCAAAGTAATCGCAGTCGTCGCCAACCTCGTGCGCAAAATCGCCGAGCGCGAAGTGTCCACCGCGTGTGATCTGCTGAACTGGCCGCCCGGCTGCGCCTCGATTCAAACGACGCGCGAATCTGTCGGGCCGGGAAACATCGTGATGGTGGAAATCGTGTCGCCCGAACTTACCGCGATCTTCTCGGCCTTCGGAGAAGTCGGCATCACCGCGGAAAAGGTCGCGGCCTCGGCTGTTCGCGAGGCACGAGAGTATTTGGTGTCACAGGCTGCGGCCTGTGAGCATCTAGCCGATCAGCTGTTGCTGCCAATCGCGCTGGCCGGCGCAGGTTCCTTCACCGCAGTGAAGCTCAACCTGCATGCGCGAACGAACATGACAGTCATCGCGCAATTCCTGCCAGTGCGATTCGAAGCAACAGAGGACGCGGCCTTCACTACGGTGAGGGCCGTGTCCTGAGGTTTACCGCCCAGTTTATCTACGACTCCGCAGGGCCTTTGGCGTACTCGCGTTTTCGTACGCTTCTGTGTTGCCTTCCGGTTAATCTGACACCGTCGGCGTCCATTGCTTTGATATTTTCGGAGCTCATCGACTCCATGGATACCCAGCCTGCATGTGCCCCTGTCCAACGCTTCGGATGCGGCGTTAGCGCCACACCCACATAGCTCGGGGGCAGGTTGGTTCGCTACTCCTTTCCCAAATGACTGTTTCATTCACGACTACACGCCGGTTTATCCCGGCGCATCCAGATTGTTAATCTGCCTACAACTCAATCATTGTTCGCAGCCGATGGGCTGTCCTGGCGGCGGGTCGGCCGGTTTCGGCATGGTGAACTCTTTCGGCGACAACTGAAAGCGCTTAATCTGCGCGGCCTCGAATTGCGAATGCGAGTCGGGCTTGTTGGCAATGGAAACTCGCAGTTGTTCCAGCTTCTGCGCAGCAACGGCGCGGACCTGCGCCGGGGCAGTTTCGTTTTTAGCCAACGCCATCAAATGATAGACCACCACGTCTTCAACAACATTCTGCACTTCGCCAGCGAGTCCCTGTGCGCGCGGGGCACGCCAGGTTGCCGCCAGCAAGCGGTCGATCACTGCGTCAAGGCCAGGCACCGAAGCCACGCGGGCATGCTGCTCCACCAGTCGCGCGGCTCGCTGCGGATTGAGCAGGAAACTGATCGTGTGGTTGGCCGCGGCTTCAGCTGGCGCCAATGCGTCAAACGTCAGACCTGTGCGCCCGTGGAATGGCTCGCGCGGCTCGAAGCCGCTGGCTCTTGGCGGGATCACGCGTAGCAGACGCTCGGATAAAGTCAGCGCATCGGGCGACAGTGTCTTAAGCAGGGCGTCGACGGCGCGTGCCTGCTCTTTGCCGTCTACAATCTCCGTGACCTTTTGTCCATCGCCACGCACGGCGTAGGTATAGAACAGACCACCGACTGATTTCGCAGCGGCCTCCACCTGATAGCGGTGCAACATGTACGCGGGCACCAGCGTCTCCGCAAGGTCGCTCATCGGCCGCCCCATGGCAATGTTGTTTTCTCCAAACCGGGCAAGGGCCGCCGCGCGGACGGTCACCATGCGATTCAACTCATCCACCGCATTCGTGCCGTTATCCCAAAGATGGTTGTGAGGATGGGCGGAACCGGCGGGCCGAGCATCGGCATCCGTCAGAAAATACAAGCCCCGCTTGAACGCATCTTCGATGACCTTGGTCAGCTCGGCCGGGTTGGACGTTTCGCGATAGCCGTAGTTGATCGCGACCTTGTCCCATTCACCGATGCCCACGGCGTAAGCATCGCCCAGTTCAGGCACACCGTCTTTGGAAAGCGTGATCAGCGGATGCGGGTAGTCCATCACCGAGGCACGCCCGGCGGTACTGGAAACATAGTTGTGCGCAAGTCCCAGCGTGTGGCCCACTTCATGCGCGGCAAGTTGGCGCAGGCGGGCAAGGGACATCTGCATCATGCTCTCGGGCACGGGCTTGCCTGCCGGATACGGCGCGAGCAATCCTTCGGCGATCATGAAATCCTGCCGCACGCGCAGAGAGCCGAGCGTTACGTGCCCTTTAATGATCTCGCCGGTGCGCGGGTCGCTGACCGTCGAACCGTAAGACCAACCGCGCGTGGAACGGTGCACCCACTGGATCACGTTGTAGCGGACGTCCATGGGGTCGGCATCCACTGGCAGCATCTCGACGCGAAACGCGTTGCGGAAGCCAGCGGCTTCAAAGGACTGGCTCCACCAGCGCGCGCCATCGAGCAAGGCCGAGCGGATCGGCTCGGGCGTGCCGGGGTCGAGGTAGTAGACGATGGGCTTCACGGGTTCGCTGATGGCAGCCGACGGGTCCTTCTTGTGCAAACGATGCCGTTCAATGAATCGCTTGGTGATGGGCTGATCGACCGGCGTCGCGTAGTCCATATAAGATGTCTCGAAGTACCCGGCGCGCGGGTCAAACTGGCGCGGCTCGAAACCGCTATCCGGCAGCTCGATGAAGGAGTGGTGCTGGCGGACAGTGATGGCGTCTGGCGATGGCGTTACTGACGGAACGAAGCGGCCCTTGGGCTCACCCGTGAAGGTAAGGGTGGCTTCGACCTCTGTGTTCTTGGGGAAGTTCTTCGTAGCGGCTAAGTAGAGTGCACTCCGCGTGGCGTCGCCTTTGTAGGCGCCCTCCTTCGCATCCTGCAATCTCGGACCAACGTTGTGAGCATCGCGCAGGAAAAAATCGGTGGCATCGACGACCACACGATTTCCTTCCTCAAATTCAACCTTAAAGCCCCAAATAACCGACTGCGCAAAGGCCTGCTCCACAGCCCGGCGTTCTGCCGCTTGCGAGGTCACCGCCCGATAACTGTAGTTTGGTTGAACAAGCAGCACCTTTGGACCGATGCGCTGAAACTTGACGATGCGCGTTGCGCCCAGTTGCCCGCGGTCGAGCCCGATGTCGTTTGAGCCGACACCGGCCGGGAGAGAACTGACGTACAAGAATTCCTGGTCCCACTTGTCGATTTCCAGAAACATCTTGCCGCCCTTTGCGTCCCAGTAAATAGGGAAGAAGCCCGGCATCTTTTGAAAGGATTTAGTCTTTTCAGAGATGCCGGTTTGTGCGAAAACCGCACCCACCAGACAAAATGCTATTAGAAAACGCCACATCCTGCTATTTTAGTTGATTGGGACATATGCGGCTGACGTTACTTTTTCTTACTGCGCTGGCGGGCTACGCGCAGTCTCCTTGTCCGCCGGTACCGGCCTTCTCTTACTGCGACGTTGCGTTTGAGTTGGACGCGGCCGAAGCGGCGGCGAATCCAAACCCTTATCTGACTGTTCAACTGCAAGCAGAGCTACGCTCTCCGCGCCATCGCACCTATCTGGTACCGGGATTCTGGGACGGCGGCAAGCGGTTTGTCATCCGCCTGGCGCCAGTGGAGCCGGGTGAATGGGTGTATCGCGTAACCAGCAATATTCCGCGTTTGCAGGGCAAGGAGCAGTCGTTCCAGGCGATTGAATCCGATTTGGCGGGTTTCATACGGCCGGCGAATCTGCATCACTGGGCATACACGGAATCGAACAAAGCGCATCTTTGGATGGGCGACACGCTACTGAACTTCGGCAACATCGACAAAGCCGCATTTCAGACGATTGTGAAAGCGCGGGCGAAACAGAAGTTTAATCACATGCGCGGCCTGGTGCTGACGGCAGCCGCATTCAGCGCGCCCGACGCACCCAACGTCGAATATTTCCGTACGCTCGATGAGCGCGTGCAGTTCATGAATAAGAAGGGTCTGATCGCCGACCTGGTCATCGGCTACGATCCGAAACTGCTCGGCACGTGGCAGCAGCGCGAGCGATGGGTGCGCTTCGTCGCCGGGCACTTCGCGCCGATGAATGTGACCTGGTTGATCGCCGAAAACTACGACCATGAAACCAACGGCCGCCCCATCATGAAAGAGATGGGCCTGCTACTGAAGCGGTTCGACGGCTACCAGCATCCACGCAGTGCGCACACATCGGGGTCGTCAGCCGCGCTGGCCGCCGATGGATGGATGACGCACGTGGTGCAGGAAGCTGCCGATCCGAACGTGGGCGCGGTCGAGCACCAGTTCTACCCGTATCCCTTCGTGAATACCAATTTCGGCTTTGAAGAAAGCGGCGAAAATGTCTCGGCGTTTACCCGGCGGTTGTGGTCGGCGACCATGAACGGCCAGTATCCGACCTATGGCCACAAAGGAGTTTCCACTAACGCCGCATTAGCCGAATCTCCCGGCGCGAAGGCCATGGCGGCGTGGAAGGAGTTCTTCGCTGACACGCGCCACTGGGAGCTCGAACCGTTCTTCGATGTGGACGGCGCACGCGGACTCGGACTCGAAGGCGTCGAGTATATCGTGTACCTCGATAAGCCTAACGGCCCCATCGAAGTTCTGGTGGAAAAGCACAACTACAACGTAGCTTGGGTGAATCCGGCAACCGGCGAACGCACGGTGATGAAGAAGTTCAACGGCGAGAAGTTTGTTGGCGAAGCGCCCAATGCGTCCCATGACTGGGTGCTGCACCTGGAGCGCGAAGGCCGCAAGGCGGGCATGCTGACTTCCTACAAATTCGAATCGCGGCCCAACGACTTGCAGGAGATTGAGCAGGATCCGGCGAAGGTTCCATTCGCGGTCGCCGAGCCCTCTGGAGACACGATTTCGCTCAGCAAGTTGCCGAAGTTCGCCATCAAATTGAAGCGCGAGACGCGCGCCACGCGGTCCATGTTGTATCTGTGGACGGGCGAAGTGGTGCCGGATGGCCAGGGATATCGAGTGGTAGGAACCGGCATCAACGGCCAGTTGAACATTCCTTCGAATATCGCGCTGCGGTTTCCGGCGGTACTCAACATTCGCGTCAATGCAGTCAACGCCAACGGGAAAGCATATACGGTGGATAAGGTCTACCAACTGGTCCCATGATCGTACGCATACTGGCGATTGACGCGACAACGGAGTACGGTAGTCTGGCGCTGGTCGAAGACCGCCGCATCGTCGATGAGACCACAATGCAGTCCCGTGACGGGTTCGGACATATGATGTTTGGCCTGATCGACAGCATGCTGCAGCGGCATGGCTGGAGTATCGATTCGATTGATAGTTTCGCCGTGGCATACGGACCTGGTTCGTTCACCGGAGTACGCGTTGGCCTCGCCGCGGTAAAGGGATTTGCGATAGCTACGGGCAAGAGTGTGGTCTGCGTTTCGAACCTTCGTGCCGTGGCGTGGTTCGGCACTGCGGCACTGCGCGCGGCGATGATCGATGCGCACCGCGAAGAGATCTACGCAGGGGTTTACGATGCGCAGTTGCAGTTGTTGGGAGAGGAACTCGTCACCAAGCCCGCCGCGTGGATAGCCGCGTTGCCCGAGGGCGCGGAACTGGTTTCCGCCGACGCGGAGATGTTACCCGGCGAGATCACGCTCGCGCCGCGCGCTCTGGCAGGGGCCATCGGAGTGATCGCGACGGAAGACTTTCTCGCAGGCAAGGCGATCGAAGCGGCGGCGGCCGAAGCCAATTACGTGCGCCGCTCCGATGCCGAGATGTTCACTATTTCGTATCGACCTTTAAAACAAAGTACGTGAATTTCGTGCCGGACTTGACCATGGTCTGGTGCGCGGTCTTGGCCGGAATGTGTACGATGTCGCCAGGGTGCAGCACCTTCGACGTACCGCCCTTGATGGACTTTCCGCGAATTTCTCCAGCAGAGATGGTCTTCGGCTCGACGACTTCTCCGCCTGTAATCAGCGTCGCCGTGCCGCTCTGCACAACAAACAGATCGGCCTGCTTCTCATGGTATTCAGCCACGCCGTCGCCTTCGCGGTGCGCGATCATCGTCAGGTGGTTGTCATATTTCGCCAGATTTTCGGTGGCGACTTTTTCAGAAGAGATCTTAGGAGCCAGGCTCTTGTGATAATCCTTCAGCTGAGTGCTGGTCCAGTGGTCAACGCCGTTTTGGTCAGCCGCAAACACCACGGCGCCAACAACAAATAGAAAGAGAATATTTTTCATAGTCCGTTCCATTATTACGCAGGTTGCACGCCGCCCGGGCCGCCCACTGCTTTCATGCGTGGAATGCGGTCGTCAACTGGCGGCAGCGCGGGAAAGTCGGTGAAGGGCTCGCTCTGATACCAGTAACAGCACGAATAGTAATTGTCGGCGCGATGATTTGCGTGGCCGTGCTCGATAGTGTGCTTCAGGTAGCGCGTGAAGGTCACAGGATTGTCACCATGCCAGCGGTAGCAAAGATATCGCCCGCCAGTGCGCTCAGCGGATTGAATGAACTGCGCGCCGTACATCATGTGCGAGAATGCACGGGCGTTGTCGCGCCCGCCCCAATCCCAACTGCCGAGAAAGTAATCTTCCAGGCCGGTGCCGGTGATCGCGGGCTTGGTCTCATCGTCAATAAAGATCATGTCGTCGCCTTCGCCGAACCAGAACTCCTGGTTCTGCCACACGCCAAGCGTAACGCCCATCAGGTGGCCGCGTCCGCGTGCTTCGGTGAAGACATAGTTATCCTTGCCGTCTAAGTTGACTAACTTGTTGGCATCGCTGTTGTTCTTCCAATCCATGGAAGTAGGCTTGGCCGGTGCGGCCTGCCGGTACTGGGCGTGGAAGTACATCGCGTCGGCGGGCACCGCGGCGTTCATATAGTCGATGTTCGAATAGAACGCGTTCACCGGCTGCTTACCTTCGTTAGTTACCGTAATTCGCGCCGATCTCTTATAGGGCATGGAGAAGTAACAGTTCAGCGACTTACCCGGCGAGCAGGCCAGATAGGCCGATTCATAGATAACATAGTCGGCCAGATTGAGGCCAAAGAAATCGCCGATCGGAGTCTCGACACTGGGTTTCGAGTTGCCGTCCCAGTAAATGCGCAGCACCAGCTCTTTGAGGTGATAGTTACCTTGCGCGGCGATGGTGAACCATATGTGCGAGATGACGCCTGGCGTATCGGACTTGAAGACCTCGAAGGTTTCACCAGGCTTGATCGGCCAGCGGTCGGCGTTGCCGCCAGTGCGGTCGTAGCTTGATTGCTTCAGTGACTTGTAGTTTTGCGCACGTGCGTAGGAAGGGAGGAAGCGGAGATCGCCGACCGGTTGTGCCTGCGCGGCGGCGGGGACCGCGGCGCTAGCGCCTGCCAGAGTGAGCAGGCGTTTGAAGAATCCACGACGCTGATTTGAGGAAGGAAATAAGTTCGTCATATGTGGGGATTATATGACGAATGGGGTGTGGGCAGGCACCGGGCCTGTCCACACTTGTGAAAACTACAGTCCGGAGAGGCAGCCCTTTTGTCCAGAGCTGTTGGCATAACCGGTACCCGCGGTGTATGCGGCATTGGACCATTCTCCCTGCAACTTCCATTGGGATCCATTCGTAAAGGTCACCAGGGGAGCGCCGAATGTCCATGCGCACTTGTCGCCGTTTTCGTTGCCGGAGGCATCGTACCATGCACCCGGGCTTGCCGGATCGGAGCGGGCCTCGGAAAGTTCATGAGCGGAAACGTTCGCAAGAGCGGCAAGACCCTGCGAGTGAAGACCTGACGTGTCGACGGGATCACAACCCGCGTCGCCATCCAGGTTAAAGAAGAATGCAAACTGAACCGGTCTCCCGCCGCAGGTTCCGGCGCTATGCCAAGCACAATAACCGGCGTTGCCGCGCTTCACGTCGGAATAGACAGCGTAATAGCCGTTGCCGCCAGGGTCGGGACTGGGGACCATTTTGCAGACTTCGGCAAGAATGACGGATGAGTTGTTGCCACCCGCCGCAACGGTTGTATCAATCACATGGGGAACGGGAGCGTTGGTAATCGTAGAAATGGGAAAGGTCGTGGTGGCGCCAACCTGGCCATTGCTGCCAGTGTACTCGTCCACGGTTTTCGCATAGTTCGACCCGCTGTGTCCCGTATAAAACGAATCGATGCCGGTGATCTTATCTCCCGTATAACTGCCCCAACTCGTCCCCCAAAAAATACTTTGAATCACCGCCGTGGTCATAATCTTGCCGCCATGGTACGTCATGAGTGGGCTGCGCGCTTTAGCCCCATTTGAGGGAGACGCATCCTCGATCACTCTGCCATTCGGCGTGAAGTCGCGAGCCCAGTGAATCCCTAACATCGGAGGCGCGCTAGTAGAATATCCGGAAAGATCTTCCGGTCCCTTTCCATTTCCAGAGTTCGGATTCTGTGCGCAAAGTGGCACGGCAATCCCAAAAGCCAAAACAAACAGCGTTCTTTTCATAAGTAGCTCTCCTTAGGCCATCCTTCCCAGTTACTTAGGCCACTGTCTTATGACTTAGGCAACGGGTTCTGAGTCGAATTCATTCAGTATACATGAAAGAGTTGGCAACGCAATATTAGGACAATCAAGTCCGCATCCGCAATGTTAAGGTGCGCTTTTCCTTTTTCTTGGTGTCTACATTGACGATAGGTTGGCCTTGGGTGGCGAATCGCTCCATTTGGTGGAGGCGATTTGCTTGAGGTTCACACGGGGCTTATAGTCCATGTCTTTCAGTAGGCGGCCAACCGTGTTCTTGCCGACGGCTCCATTTGAGTCCCGCTATAGGGTCTCCTGCCGTATCGTGCCGCATCAGATCTTCGATTCGAGAGATGATTTCGGGCGTTGCTTTTCCACCTGCTTGCGTTCACAGCCCCATAAACCTGAATAGAGCAGTCGACGGCAAATTCGGATGGGCGGCGAGACAGCGCCCCAAGATACCGCCCGCAATGCCAGTCACCCGGCAGGTCACGAGCACGTTGTATGCAACCGATGCTAAATGTTAGAGATAGCTTTTCCAGATGCGTTCAACTGCTCCTTCTCGGAAAAACTAAATTTTTGCCGTCATACCAACCGCTCAGCGGAATTCGCAAGCACTCCGCCAAACCAGCCGTGGTAAAAACAGACTAACGAACACGATAGGCCACTCCGCCACCCCTGCACGGCTAGGAGCCAATAGGCGTTGAAACGATGTCAGAAAACACGAAAATCCGCGATCAAGAATCCAGCCAAAACCTGCGCAAAACCTGTGCCGGTATCAACTCATTGATTACCAGCGAAATGGGCTGTTGAAAAATCTATTTTTGAATGGATGTTTTGCATTTTGTATTTGTTCAGGTTTCCGCGCCGGTGGTGCCGGCCAGCCCCACTTACCAGTGCGTGAGCGACCCGTCTGGACGGAAGTACACATTTTTATGCCCAGGCTCGGAGATCTCGCCAACCAGCGTCATCTGCTTGAGGTCGACAGTTACTCCAAGGCCCGGGCAGTCGTTGGTTAACGCCTTAACTTTGTTGAAGTCGAGGCACTCCGGCAGGTAGTTGATTGGACTGCCGCCGTAGTTGTACTCCATGATCACTGGCCCGGAGAACGTGGACAGGCCGTTCACCAGCGCGGCGGTGGCCACGGGCCCGGTGAAGTGCGGAATGATACCCACCGCATGCGTCTCGCAGATCGCCGCGATCTTCATCATTTCCTAGATGCTGCCAACGTTGGGCAGCGTGGCCCGTATCTCGGCCGCAAAAACGCCCTGCCTCCCGGTCATCAACTGATCTGGCAGGGCTACGCCGATTTGCAGTTCATGTCGTCAGGGTTCGCCTGAGAGTTCCATGATGGTCTGGCATCAGTTGTGGGTAAAGGGCAGTCCTAGCCCAGCGAATGGTTCAGGCCCCGGCGCAGGCGCTGGACTGATTCAAGTCTAGAGAACAGCCTCCTGTCGAGGCGTCACTAGTTTCCGGCGGGATCGAAGGGCGCGCCGGCTCTGTGCAGGCGTCGAGTGACTCGACAATAAAAACGTCACCGGTCAATTTCGCCAGCGCGCATCTGGCTTGTTCAATCTGTTCCTGCTGCCCCGGTTCATCGGGAAACATCAGACCAAGGCAAGGGCCGCTATGAGCGACTACTACACCAAGTGCGCCGGTCTGTTTGCCGATTTCAATCATGAGGTCCAGATGGCGCTTGGGATTTCTCTTCTGATTTAGGATGGCGCTTCTGGTTGTTACGCGGCCCAGCAGAGCAAGGTCGTTGCCGAGGATTGCAGTCTCAAGGGTCTGTAACAGTTCCGCATATTCAGCGCATTCCTGATCGGTGAAAACCCGATGGCGCTGATTATATTCGATGGTGTCAATCTGACCGCCCTCATCGATAGCCACCACTTTAATCCTGGATGGGAAGCCCAGCCGGCGGACCAGTTCGACTTTGCGATGGAAGAAGGTGACAAATTCGGGGTACATGACGCCATCGGTGGGCTCGATTGTGCGTAACAGTTCCAAGATAACTTCCGTGGGTATGTCGTGACCTAGAGCCGATTCGAAGGCTCGCGCCGTGGCAACCAGATCGGCCGACGAACTGGCCATGCCTTTCCCTTCAGGCAAATCACTCTCAATGGACAAGTGGCCGCCGAACGAATGCCCGAAATAGTCAACAAGTTTTTGGACAAGCTCCCGTGACTTGAGTTTATGGCCGGGACTGACTGTAATCTGGTCTGAGGATGTGTCTGGCGTGAACATCGCCCGGGAGCATCTTTGAATCGGCAATGTGACCAGAAAATGGTCATTATCCTGCTGTAAGGAACCTTGCAGCAGTTCCCCGAATGTCCCGTGGGCACAACCAGTCCCGACCCGCGCAGGCGAGTGGGTTGAGCTGCCGGGTTGTGGCGAGAGATCTCTGTGTAGAATCTCTGTGAATGACATAAGAATCCTCTACCTGGAAACAGGTCCGTGTCCAAGTACTTCATGGTAACTACGCCGGCCCCACGGAAAGATGGACCAATCGCTACCTACTGCCGTTGGGCTCGCTACCGGCGTTGGATGAGACCACCGGCGGTTCAACTCATCCGCCCGATTGTTCAGCCATTCCGCGTTATAGACAGTCTTCATGTACCTGATCCCGTGATCCGGGAATATCGTCAGCACGTTCTTGCCGGGATTTGAACTTGCAATCCAATTGGCGACACTGTAGGCCGCTCCGGCTGTCGGCCCGAGGAGAAGCCCATAATCACGGTGAATCCGATGAATGGCTTCGATCATTTGCGCTACCGGCACCCAATGAACCTCGTCGCATTGGGTGTGGTCCAAATTGGGAATAACGATATCTGAACCCATGCCAAGCAAGGGCTCATAACATTCCTGGCAGAGCGGAACTGCCTCTCCGGAGGTTGGGCCAAACAGCACGGAAAGATTGTGATCGACAGCAATCACCGACAGATTCGGATTACTCTTGCGAAGGATTCGCGCAAAGCCGCAGATCGATCCGCCGCTGCCAACCGACGCAACCAGGTAATCGATTTTACCGATAGACGCCATCGCCGATTCGGCAAGCGGCGCATAGGCTTCCGGATGCAACGGGTTGGTGTACTGTTGCGGCCAGAACGACCCGGGATTGTCCGCCATGACTTCCTGAAGTCTGTCTAACCGCTTTTGCTGGATACCACCCATGTATCCTTTTCCACTGAAGATCTTTTCAATGCTCGCCCCCAGATGGCGCAAACGCCATTCCAGCGACTCTTCCAACTGACCAGTCACAAGGGAAAGCCTCAAACCGAGATTGGCGCAGACAATGGCAAGCCCAAGCGCGAAGGTGCCGGAACTGCTTTCAACCACCAGTCCGCCTGGCTTCAACACTCCGCGCTCCATGGCAGCTTCCAGAATGAATCGCGCGGGAACAATCTTCATCAGATCGAATTGCAGTGCGAAAAGGCTCTGCTGCATCCTGATCAAAGATGGCGCGCACAGGCTCTCCAGTGCGGTTTGCGGTTGGTTGCTCATCCTTTGAGTCACCGCCGGGTTACCGGTGAATGCGTCGTCAGTGCCGGGCCGTGACAGTACATTTTGAATTGTCATTTACGCTATTCTCACTATCCAGTGCATCCAATGTGTCCGCGGAAGACCGCTTGCGCGCGCGCTCGGCTCGGTAACAGAGCCGCGGCCGAAAGCGAGCGGTTGCGCCATCACTCCTGTCGACGTGTATAACTCAATTCTTTTATCCGAATAACTCACGTGATATACGCCTCGCTGTAAAAATAGCGATCCCGGCTATCGCACAAACAAGTTACGATCCTCTTGCCCGGCTCAAATCCGCTGGCCACTATTAACGACGCCGCTACATTCGCTCCGGAAGAGATGCCGCAGAAGATACCTTCTTCTTTAGCGAGCCGGTGCGCCATGGCAATCGCCGCCTCGTCATCGAGCCGCACAACATCGTCAACGACGCCGCTCTCAATCAGCTGGTCGGCGATTCCGCCTGAGATTCCAGGAATGGATTGCCGCCTGTGCGGGCCGAACATAGGATAAGAAGCGGGTTCCACGGCAATCACGCGAATCTTCGGATCGTATTCTTTTAATGCCTGCCCCACGCCTAATAGCGTTCCTCCCGATCCAATCGAGGCCACGAAAGCATCAAGCCTTCCATCGGTCTTCTCGATAATTTCTCTGGCGGTTGTATCCCGATGCGCAGCGACTGCATGCTCATTGGCGAATTGACGCGACCACCACACGCCGGTATCGCTTCCCTCAATATCCGAGCAGCGTTTGCGTCCCGTGAATTCCGCAAATTCACCATCCACATCAAACGAGGCCACGCCGGCGCCAAACGACTGCATGATCGACATGCGGCAGACATCCGCCACATCCGACGGCACGAATGCCGTGAAGTCATAGCCCTTCACCGCGGACACAAAGGCCATGGCCGCGCCGGTGTTGCCGGTGGAGGACTCCACAATCCGCGACCCCGCCTTCAGGCGCCCGCTCTTTTCCGCCTCTTCAATCATTCGAATCGCAACCCGGTCCTTCATGCTACCGCTCGGATTCAAGAACTCCGGCTTCACCAAGATCTCCGTACCGGTTTCCATGCCGATCCTGTTCAGGCGGACCAGCGGAATCTCGCCGATCAAATCCAGCATGCTGTTCGCGATCTTGAGATTCCGATTCATATCGTTGGGCCGGTCAAAGACGAATTCCTACGTTTTCCACCGGTGTCAGGTACGCTGACAGCTTCTCCAGCAGCGGCCTCAACTCATCTGAAGTAGCAGCATCGTGCTCGCCGGACGATACAAAACTGCTCAACGCCTGCGCGAATTGCTCCAGAAACGCAATGTTCGCGGCTATATCCTCGATGCTCTTTCCTTCCGTCACTTTCGCACGCAAATCGGTGACTCGCGAAACGCCGCCGAAATTGTAGAAACCTGTTTTCAAGGCGCTGCCCCGATCGCTGTTTGCGGCGGCGCGCAACGCGCACTGCGCTCGAATGTTGGCTGCCTCCAGACGGGTTGCCAGTTCCAGCAACGGTGCCTGGAAGTCATCCTTGCTAAGAAAGTCCTGTATGCTGAGTTGCGAGAAGAAGCCCCAATAACAGGCGATATCCCACATGATCTTCAAAATCATGACATCGTCCGCGCCGAACGACGGGTACATGTCGTGAAACAGGCCAGTCATGACATCAACCACTTTTACGTAGAGCTTGTTGTACGACTCGACAACTTCCACGGTAAGGCAATTTGCGTCATCCAACTCGATCAGATGAGTGGTGATGCGGTTCCCAATGGCAATCAAATCCGTACCCATGCTGTAAAGGGGATCGGTAAACGCAGCGGCTTCGCCAATAGAGCACCAACCCTCCGTTGAGAACGCTTTCGTTGTTTTGTACGCAAATCGTTTGAGAACAAGAAAATCGAGCGCCTTCTCATCCTTGACGAATTCATATAGATCCGGTTCGTTTTCGGCTAGCCACGCCAACGATTTTTCATAGGTGTTTCTGTTTTGAATTGGATGCGTAGCCTCATCGGTCACGATACCGATGCTGGTCATGTTCGAGCAAAGCGGAATGATCCATATAAAGTACCCTGGACCAAGCAGGTGATTGGTTGAGTACCACCGCCTGGCAAAAACACGTTCGTGCCAGTCCGCCGCGTCCCGCGGAACCATTCCGGCAACATCGAAATCACCCTGAACACGCCACCAGGAGGAACTCGCCTCGTGTTCCGACTTCTTCCCTAATCCTAATTTGGATTGGAGAAAGCGCCGCCTTCCCATGGCATCGACCACCCACCGGCATGTTACTTTAGCGCTCTTCCTGTCTGCCGAATTCACGTAAGTGACGGCGTGGCTCTTGTCTCCTAACTCGATATCCGTTACGCTGACGCCCTCCGCAATATGCACCCCGGCAGCCCTGCAGAACTGGCGCAGATCGTTCTCAAGAACGCCCCGATCGAGCTGGTATGACGTATTGCGGGCAAAGATAACATCGCCTATCTCAAACCGCTTCTCAAAGCCCTCTTTCCGGTACCCGCCTCCAAAGAACCGCAGGCCCAGTTTCTTGATATGTGTCGATTCTATGTAATCCTTGAGCCCGGCGAGTTGACGCAGCAGAAACGTCCCGCCTTCGGTCATCGATTCGCCCACCTTGTGGATCCCTGCGGGAATGGGCCCAACTTCCTTTTCAAGAATCAGGATGGACTTCTCCGGCAATTGTCGTCTGAGCTGCAATGCCAACGTCAATCCCGCGAGCCCAGCTCCGCAAATGACAATGTCGTACTTTTCGAGTGGTTCAGTCATCTCTCGCCCAGTATTCATTTCATCCTGCGTTCCTGGACACAAAGTCCGCCAAGGCGCCGACCGACTTGAAATTCCTGGGGACAAGGTCGTTTATGCCAAACTCAACCTTATATTCCCGCTCAACGAACTTGATGAGTCCCACCATGAAGAGCGAGTCGATCGTGCCCGTGTCGATAAGGTCGTAGTCGTCTCCAAAAATGTCGGGGGCCTGGCCGGCAAATCGTTCAGCGATGATGTAGTTGCGCAATGTTTCCTGTATTGTCATGTTTATACTTGACCGGCAGTTACATACCTTTCCGGGTTGCGGATCTTCTTTCCACTGGCGGTATAGGTCAGTTGTTCCACCCATCGAAAGCCGCTAGGGATCTTGTGATCAGTCAGGTAGAGTTTGCAGAAAGCTCTCAATTCCGCATCGGTTGGTACAGCGTTTCCGTTCGCGCGCACCAGATGGGCCATGGATTCCTCTCCCCACTGCCTATGCGGAACGCCAAATACGCAGGCTGAACTGACTGCAGGGTGCCGCTCCAATACCGACTCCACCTCATCGGGAAAGAGCTTCATGCCGCCAACGCTGATCATTTCCTTGATGCGGCCAACGATATAGAGAAATCCGTCTTCATCCACCCTGCCAAGGTCGCCCGTCCTGAACCATCCATTATTCTCTTCGAGGAGTGCCTTGCGGGATTTCCAAGGCGAATAGTACGCATCCAACATGCCGTTGCTTCTGAAAGTGATTTCTCCCTGCTGCTCACCCGGGGGGCCGTCGAGCCTTAATTCGTAGTCGGGCAACACCCTGCCAACGGAGCCCTGTTTTGCTTTCGCGTTACTCACATTGATCGCCGGCAAACCCAGTTCGATGATTCCGTATGTTTCATTCATCACCCGCCCAAAACGCGCGTAGAAGGCTTCGGCGATTTCCGGGCGCAAGGCAGTTGTGGTCACTATCGCAAATCGCAGTCCGGCCGGCAACGCGACGCCAGTGTCGTCTTGCGCCATCAGCGCATAGTGGGTTGGGGAGCCGTAGATCAATGTTGCTTTGTGGCGCGCGGCCGCCTCGAGCAGCGTGACGCCGAAGCTGTTCCGGGGCAAGATGATGCCGGCTCCAAAGGTGAGATAGGCCACGATGGAAACGGTGAAGTGATAGTCCATCGATAGCAACCACAGGATGCGGTCGTTTTCACCGATTTCGAGCACGCGGTTAGCGGCATGGATGCGTTCATAGACGGATTCATGCGACAGAACCACGCCCTTCGAGTCGCCAGTTGTGCCGGACGTGAAGCGGATAAACGCAGGGTTGACATCGGCCAATTCAGGCGGCGCCTCACAGGTAGCGGCTACCCTGGCATAAACCGCATGTTGCGTTAGCGACGCCGCTCCCGGTGCGACACAGTCTCTGATTTGATCGAAAAAGCGTGTGCTGGAAATGACCGCGTCAATATGGATGAATTGGAAGATCTGCCGCTTTTCCGGGGCGGTCATTTCGGCAGGAATGGGCGTTACGCTCGCGCCGCACGCCCAGATGGCATAAACAAAAGCAATGTAGTCGTGACCGCTAGGATAGAGCAACCCCAAGTTGTCACCGCTTCCGACCCCGGCTTCCTTCAGCGCCTTGGCCAATGCTTGAACCTGATCGCGAAACTCGCCGTAGCTCGTCTTGTTCTCAGCTTCCTGTCCCAGAATCAGAGGATGATGAGGTTGCGCCGCCGCCTTTTCGAAAAAACAATCCGCCAGGTTCCTTTTCATTTCAATCATCCGGTAATGTGTTTCCCCACGGCCTCACCCATCGCCCAACAAGTGCCAGCCACCCTCGCGGAAGCCTGTGCGCGCGGTTCCGCCGAAAGGCACTTTCCGGCTGCCCACAGATTTGAGAACCCCGCAACCTGCAAGCTTCGTAGCGGAATATCATAATCATGGCCTGGCGGCAGGTATTCCAGGCTAATCCCCGTTTTGGGGTGCCAATGTTCGATGGGCCATGAGGCGCGGCACGCCGCATCCGGAAACCGCGTGCCGCTCAATATATCTCGTTCAGTCAGACAATACTCTCCCTTGATTCGTCCCGCATCCCGCGAGCACGGGGCGCCGCATTTGGATATAAAGGCATCGCTAAAACCCAAGAGGGTCCGGAGAAATGCGAGCAGTTGTTGTCCGGCAAGACCCATGTGGACCTCATCACAATCCTCCTGAGAGACGCTGAATTTGGCGTACGCTTCATCCGGATAGACCCCTGTGTCGAGCCAAACCGTGGAGCATTCCGGCGGCAACTCTCCATTATCGACGGCCTTACGAATTCGCATCAGGATCCCCGCGCCTTTCGGAAATTGCAATGCGCCGTGTGCCAGGCCGCGTAGTTGGACTATGAAGCCTCCCATCGCCGCCCCATCTTCCACCAATCCCGTATCTACCTGCCGGACGATACTGGCGTTGCCCGTAGTATCCACCAGTGCGTGTGGATAGATTTCAGTGGTCGAGCCATTGTGTGCCACCCGTATCTGTTCGATGCGTCCGGCATCCACGGAAGTGGCGGTGACAGTCGCGGCGTACCGGACTTCAATGTTCGATCTTGATTTGATCCAATCCATGATCACATCTGCGTAAGTTGACGGATTCACATTCAGAACCCAGGTCTTGCCGATGCGGCGTTTTTGCGTATAGGAACAGGCATCCCCCGAGCGTTGAGCGAGTTCCATGGGAATACCCGTATTTAGAAATTCGCCTTGGTCGTCAAACAAGCCGCCGATGGTGTGGATCAGGGCCTTCTTCACAGTGCCGCCAAGTTCGTTTGTCTTTTCCAATAGCAGGACATTCGCGCCCTCGGCCGCGGCCGACAGCGCACAACTTATTCCCGCGGCCCCTCCTCCCACGATGACGGTTTCGTACATTTGCCGCTATCCGGCCGCCGATGGCGGATCGAGTTGATAGATACTGTAGGTGAACAGCGTCTTGAATCCAAACCGGTCAACCCAGAATGCCGACGTTTCGTTAGAGTGGCCGGTGGCGGTTGGGATCCCCAACTCCCGCAGTGCCCGCAGGCCAGCGGCAATCAGAGACTGGAAAACGCCATACGCCCGGAAGGCCGGGAGAATGTACCCGCCGGTTAAGTGACCAGAGCCGCTCTTAGTCACCAACGCCTGACAGCCGGCAACTATGCCATCGCGGCGGGCGATGAACAGACGCATGCACGGTGAGGGTCCAGTGCTCAATTGGTGATAACGGCGGCGCCGGAATGCCTTCTCGCCTTCCGGAAGGTCGAAGCCAGTCGACATCAGATTAATGTATGTGTCGTAGGCTTCCCCGGAATTGGGATCGACTTGTTCGACCTCGACTCCTTCAACCGGCGCAAGCGGGAGGCTGCTGCTACACAGAAAGGCCCGAATGGCCGATTGTGTTGCGCCGCGCGCAAGAAGCCGCGCCCCAAGGTCCTGCGGGCGTGTCCAGGGATACGCACACCATGTCACCGGAAGCCCAAGCCTTTGATACTCTGAGACAACCTCGTCTATCTGGGCGTCGGCATTCCGCTCGTCCAGGTTTGAAAAGAGTGCCTCATTGGAAGCCGGCCATGGGGACGAGGGCGTTAGGGTTCGATACCAACCGTCCTTATCAACCACAATCGTGTCGTCCGCCAGTCTCTGCGGACCAATCGGGGCGTTTCGTGAAATCTCCCACTCACGACGCAGGGCCATATCGGATGTTAATGGAAGCTCATCCAACGCGGCCCGGTTCGCTGGTTGTGATTCTGACATGCTCATCATTGCCCCTGGAAAGACTCTGAATCCGGCAAAAGCAATCTGCCGCTCCATTAAGATCGACCGGAAATGACATTGGAAACTCCTCCGTCTTCCAAACCATTCCCAACCGGGGCGACAGGTTGCGGTTGCTAGACTGCCATCGCGTGGACCATCTTACCCTTACTCATCTCATTCATCTCAGCGAACAGCTTGCCCCACCATTCCGCCATTAGATCGATACCTTCTCTGCCTCCCTCGAGGGCTTGCTGTGGATAAATCGTCGGCCGGTTGTCTTGCTTGGAAACGACATGTTGGCCGGCGTAGATGTCCCTCAGAAAGATGCCGAGTTCGTCTTTGTGGCTTTGCTCCACACCCTCCAGATGCAGGTCGTGGAAGCCAACCAGAGGCTTCCCCGCGTCGCCCGCCGCGAGCCTGGAGATGACTTCCACGGAGACATCGCGAAAAACCTGATGCTCGAAAATCGCCGCGGTCTCTGTGGCGAACATAAGTCCCAATACGAAAGAGGGCTCACGATGGCAGAGTTTGCCGATCGAATCCAGGAAATGCGTGGTCGGCTTAAACTCCTGCCGGGCCTCCACGTCCGAGCCGACTTTCAAAAGTGCGGCCTTGTACAGAGCAGCGTGTCCACTCTCTTCTTTATAATTGCGAACCAGTTCCTTGTTCACCGCATCGGTGTCGAATGCAGCCGCTGTCTGTGCCGCGTCCCATAGGAATTGACAGTTACGAAATGAGAACTGGAAGTGCTCCATCATCAGCCATTCAAGAGTCTCGGTGTTATACCGGCTCAAGTCCTGGAGCGGCTTTCGGGCATTGCTGGTGAACGTTTCATTCCACTTGTCGATAGTCTTTTCCACGTCCAAAACTTCACTCATATTGAAGCTCCTCTATGTCTTCGAATCGTTGGGGAAATTAGACGGAATTCCGCTGTAAGTCACGGCTCCCCATTAAATAACGATACGACAATTTCATTCGTTTGGCAACACCTGGAGCCGGCTTCTGGAAAGGTTTGTTTTTCGGGCCGGCCCACGCCTGTGTGCACGCACCTCCGTGGTCGAAGTAACTCCCATTTTCCGCTGGCTTTGCGGTCAGGTTCTTCGACGCCGGCAACAACTAAAGTCCCGCGGCGGCGGTTGCGCCGAGTCCCCAGATAGCCACCTCCGAGGGAATGGAGGCATCGCTAGCAAAATACCCTCAAATGCGCTCTTGTAGCAGTTCCGATAGTATGTTCCGGCGGCAACAGCGTGGGGCCCGGAGTTCGATGGCGGTGGCAAAGTACGGCTGAAGTAAGAAACCCGAAAACATGAAGGTTCTTCATTATGCAAGTCTGCTCCGCTGTAAGCGGGCGTCCTACAGCGATCTCGCCTTGACTGCTGCGATTGCCGAAACGGATGTTCCGCCACTGGACAGCAGTTCGCAACGCCCGTTCCGCAGCATTGTTGGCAGGCTCCACGCTGAGGCACAAGTAGGTTTCGAAAAGATGTCAAAAAGATTACGAAAATCCGCGAGCAAAATCCAGGCAAAACCTCAGCAGGTGTCAACTCATTTATAGTCAGAAAAATGGGCTGATGAAAAATCTATTTGTCATCGGATTGTTTGCAATTTGTAATCTTCTCAGGTTTCTGCCCTAACTGATGCAACACTCATGGAAGCACAAGGTCCGCCGGCAGCGCCGGCCAGCCCCACTTACATATGCGTGAGCTTCCGTCAGGGCGCAAGCTCAATCACAACTTTGCCTTTCGAAGCCGCAGAGCGTTGCCGATTACCGAGACGGAGCTGAGGCTCATGGCGGCGCCAGCAATCATGGGGCTTAACAGCAGGCCGAAATATGGATAAAGCACGCCTGCCGCCAAAGGAATTCCCAGCGCGTTGTAGAGAAAAGCGAATACCAGGTTCTCACGGATGTTTCGCATGGTGGCGCGGCTCAAGTGGATGGCTTTGGCAATCCCGCGAAGGTCCCCCTTCACCAGAGTGATGCCGGCGCTTTGCATTGCAACATCCGTGCCAGTGCCCATCGCAATGCCAACCTCCGCTTCGCTAAGCGCGGGTGCGTCGTTGATGCCGTCTCCGGCCATCGCGACATGTTTCCCTTCCGCTCGCAGCTTCTTAATATGGGCCACTTTCCCGGCGGGTTCGATCTCCGCTTCGACAGCATCCAGGCCGAGTTGCTTAGCCACCGCGGCTGCGGTGCGGCGGTTGTCACCCGTGAGCATGACGATCTTCAAGCCCAGGTCGTGGAGTTCGCTGATGGCCTCGGCGGTGGTGGATTTTATGGGATCGGCAACGGCCAGAATCCCAGTTGGCTTGCCGTCAATCGCAACAAACATCGCGGTCTTGCCCTCTTCCTGTAATTTTGCGGCGGAGGCTTCCAACTGCTCTAAACCGGTGATTGTTTCCTGCTTCAGGAAATCAGGCTTGCCGACCATCACCGTGCGCCCAGAGACAGCGCCAATAACACCACCCGCCGTCACCGAACGGAAGTCTTTTGCGGCTTCGAGCGCGATGCCTTGTGCCTTCGCGCCCAGCACAATCGCCGCAGCCAGCGGGTGTTCGCTACTCTGCTCCAATGACGCCGTAAGACGCAGGAACTCCTTCGCGTCGAAACCGCCGATGGGCAGAATATCAACCAATTTGGGCTTACCCTCAGTCAGTGTGCCCGTCTTATCCACGACGAGTGTGGTGGCCTTCTCCAACCGTTCCAGCGCCTCTGCATTCTTTACCAGCACACCTTCCTGCGCACCGCGTCCGACACCCACCATAATGGACATGGGCGTCGCGAGGCCAAGCGCGCACGGACAGGCGATGATGAGCACCGCCACCGCGTTGACGATGGCGTGCGCAAGTCTAGGCTCCGGTCCAAGCCACATCCAAACGACGAAGGTGAGCACGGAAACAGCCAGCACCGCGGGCACGAAGATCCCCGCAACCTTGTCGGCAAGGCCTTGAATGGGCGCGCGGCTGCGCTGGGACGCTGCAACCATGTTCACGATTTGTGCCAGCAGCGTGTCGCTACCCACCCGGTCGGTGCGCATGACGAAACTGCCTGTGCCATTTACTGTGCCGCCCGTTACCTTATCGCCGACGGCCTTTTCCACTGCCAGCGGTTCGCCGGTGATCATGGATTCTTCCACGCTGGAATGGCCTTCCACCACCACTCCGTCAACAGGCACTTTGTCGCCTGGAACGACGCGCAACCAGTCGCCCACTTTCACCTGGTCAAGGGGGACCACATTATCGCCCCCTGGCGCGACCTGTCGCGCCGTGGGAGGTGCAAGGTTCAGCAACGCTTTGATGGCGCTACCCGTGCGGCTGCGCGCCCGCAACTCGAGAACCTGGCCGAGCAGCACCAGCACAATGATCATGGCTGCGGATTCAAAATAAATGGCAACTTTGCCGCCGTGTTGCATCGTGGCGGGAAACAGCTCCGGCGCGATCATCGCCACCGTGCTAAAGATAAACGCTGCACCTACGCCGATGGCAATCAGTGTGAACATGTTCAAATTACGCGTCACAACGGAACGCCAGCCTCGTTGCAGTAAGGGCCAGCCTGCCCACCAGACTACCGGTGTTGCGAGCGCAAATTGCACCCAACGTGCGATGTTGCTATCGGCCCAAGGCTGTCTGGCTAGCGCCGGGATCAGGTGAAGCATCGCCAGCAGGAACACTGGTATCGTCAGCCCGGCTCCGATCCAGAAGCGCCTCGTCATGTCATGAAGTTCGGCTTTCTCATCATTACCCGTGCCCGCCGTGACAGTCATTGGCCCCAGCGCCATGCCGCACTTGGGACAAGGGCTGGGATGGTCCTGTTGGACTTCCGGGTGCATCGGGCAGGTGTAGATTTGACCCTTAGAGGCGGATTCTACCTTCTTCCCCGGGTCGTCTTCGTGCGCACGCGAGGGTTCACTCACCGATATTTCATCGGAAATTTTAACTGGCATCGGTTTCCTTTGGTGCTCAACTGCCGGCTTCATAAGCGGACCGCGAGCGCAAGACTATTAATTGGACTGCTTGTTGATCAAGGCGATCAACCCTGCCACCACCAGCGCGGTGATCAGCACTGCCCAAAGCCACATCCAGCCGCCCATCCAGCCGTACCCATTGTCCATCATAGATATCCCCTCACTCCCCAATGACCGTCATTCCGAAAGCTGCCTACTCACTCTTGGGCATGCCCTTCATCATCGGGCACTTTGACATGTCTGCCTTGCCCATTTGCATGTGCTCCATCATGTGCTGCATCATCGCTTCCTCCATCTTTGCCTTTCGGGCGTCCATGGCGATCCGCTGTTCCACCATGTTGGTGAGGGCGGCGGCAATCAGGTCCACCTTCTTGTTTTTCGGGGCGTGGTTCATCTCGGCGAGTTGCGCGGTGAGTTGAGCATCTTGAGTCTTCATGTCCTCCTTCATGCTCTGTTTCTTTTCTTTCATAGCCTGGCATTGTTCCATCATTGTGGCCTTCGACATGGGTGCTGCCGCCGAAGGTTCTGAGGATTGCGCATTGGCTGGCAACCAGACCGTCAACGCCAAGGCCAATAGAAGGCTTGAACGGATGGCGAGATTCGTATGTTTGGATTTCGTTTCAGTCATAATCATTTTTCCTTATTCTTTGTTGCTTTCTTAATTCAGGTATTGCCTGCTTTGGAGCCTGCGGATTCCGTATGCGAGCCTGAATTTGCTACCGAGGTGTTTTGATAAGACATTTCGTATTTGCTTTAAACTTTGCGTCGTCTCAGTGAATCCAGCAACGAATGCTTCAATACTAGGGCACGCACAGTGCCAGAAGCGTCTTAGTAGGAAAGGCGTTTGTCCAGGCAGCGCATCATTGATCTCTCCAATACACGCCTCCAAATTGGATACGAGTGCTCAACTGCCAATAGCACATTCAATAGCAGAGCTGCCGATCGTGGATGGCCACATAATGTGAAATGGTTGGCTTGAAATCAAATTACAACCGAAGTATCAACCTTGTATCAGCTTGCGAGGCATGCAATGATTCAGAATCGACGGTACGTTAACCGTTCTGGTGTTCGATCTTTCGAACGGTCCCGGACCTTGACACTTGCCTGGCGGGTCGCTTCCACCATGTCTGATGAACCAAGTGTAAGGCCACCGGAGGGCCAATGAGGGCCGGTTGCCTCCGGCTTGATTCCCGCTGCTATCGGCTCACACGTGCATGTGACACCTGACCGTAGTTGGCGAAAATGACCTTGGCTGGTCACTTTCGACTGGCAACAGTGGAATTGCTCTCGCGCTCTGTAATGGATTCAAAATGGGGGAAGCGTCGCGATCATCCAATCGAACGAACTGACCAAGACGATCACAGCCCCATAAACTAAATTTTTGCCGTCTTCCCAACCGCTTGGCGAATCTCGAAGACACTCTGCCGCACCGGCCGTGATAAAAACAGACTGGCGAACAAGAATCGCCACCCCGCGGCCTCTGCACGGCGCGGCGTAAATAGGAGCCGAAAATATGTCAAAAAATACGAAAATCCGCGATTCAGATCCAGGCGAAACCTGAGCAGAACCTGTGCAGGTATCAACTCATTTATAATTAGAGAACTGGGCGATCGAAAAAGTTATTTTCAATGGATTATTGTCACAGTCTGGGAGGGTCAAAACCCTCGCCTGTAGGCGAAGGCTTCAGCACTTAGCGCCGCAGGATAATCTGGAGGGATGGCAGAATATAGAGGCGGCGCGCACACGGCATTTGAGATCCACCTGCACCTGGTATGGATCACGAAGCATCGACGACCGGCCTTGAAAGGAGAAGTGGCGACGCGGACTCGGGACCTGATCCGGGAAATATGCGGGCAACATGAAGTGAAAATCATAAAGGGACATGTATCGAAGGATCACATCCATCTTTTCGTGTCGATACCACCAGAAGTGACAATCAGTCGGTTGATGCAGTGGTTAAAAGGGAAGACGGCGCACCATTTGATGGCAGAATTTGCGCACATCAAGAAGCAGTTTTGGGGACGACACTTGTGGGCACGCGGATACTTCTGTTGTACTTCGGGCAACATAACCGATGAGATGGTGGCGGAATACATCGCGAACCAGAAGGTAAGCGAGGGGGCGGACAAGGACTTTAAAGTTGACGGTTAAGTCCGTCTACTTCTTGAAGCCCGCTTGGTGCGGGAACCATCTGCTGGCCTTTGGCCGGAACACGCCTTTCAGCCCGTTACAAAAGCCTCCGCCTTTAGGCGGTGGTTTTCACTTGTCACCTTTGTTCAGATCTTGGGCAGAACTGACGTCTAGACAGTGCCTAAGTCAATTTCGACGGGCCAATCGCCCGTGCCACCCATAGCGGCCTTGGTTCTTGCGCTGTCGAACCCATTCGCTAATGGCGTACAGCGATTATCGTTCCGGCCTGCGTGGTTGATCCGTTGTAGGTAGCCGTGATGGCCTGGTCGCCGTCTGCCAGGGTTGCCGGCACTTGCACGTTGAACTGGAACAGGCCCGGTCCAACTAAGCCGGCAAAATACACGTCGGCAGGGATGCCACCGATGCTTATAGCAGGAGGCGCCGGCAGTATTCCCGACTGCGTGGCCGATCCGCTCACGATTAGCGTGTTAGTCGCTCCGAATCCATTCGCAAAGATCGATATAGTCTCTCCGGGTTTCGCAGGGATGGTTAGTAGCGGGCTGCCATCGCCATGTTGCGCGGCGACGTACGGCCCTCCATCGATGACGAAGAAGGACGGGGATAGGGGTCGCGCCTGAACCGACGCTGGCGCGCTTGTAACGCCGTTGTTGGTTAGTTGCACTTGCACGGACCCATCCAGCGGGTCGGGCGAGGTGAGAACGTTCACCTGTGTTTGGCTGATGTAGTAAATGTAGGCGGGCCTGCCATTCACGATAACACTTACGCCGTCTAGTTGCGTGGGCATATAGCCGTTGGCAAAATCTGTGCTCCGCCATGTTCGAATAGCGCCAGCTGGAGCAAGGTTGTTTCCCTTGATGATGACCCATGTATTCGCCGCAATCACCGGGCTCTCCCCTTGGGCATTCGCCACTCGCGAAATCGTTGGCCGGGCGGCAACGATAGTAGTGACGTCCTCCGCTCCCGCAGGCGCTGAGCCACCGCCCTGCACGGAAACCCGCGCGGTCCATTGAGTCAACGTATTGCTGGGCACATTCACCAGGATCGCGACAGGAGGGTAGCTCTTTCCGGGGAGCAGCGCGTCGCTTCGCGTGCAGATGTTGGCCAAACAACTCCAACCCAGGCCGGACATCGAAACGAACTGAAGATCGCCTGGATTGACAATGTCGGGGATTCTGTTGGTAACAGTCACTAAGCCGGCCGTAGCCGCTGCGTTGGCTGCGTTCGATACAGTCGCGGTGTACGCCGCGTTTGTCTGGCCTTGAGTGAAATTACCTTGATGCGACACTGCGATGCTCAACTGCGGTGCCAGAGCCGCAACCCTGTATGTCACCGGGATTGCGACTTGCGTCAGGCGGTCGGTGGAAGCAAACGCGATCATACCCTCATAGACGCCAGCAGGCAAAGCCGCCGCAGTAAGGGTTAGTGTCGCGGGTGTGGTGGCTCTGTTCGGGGTCACTGCAAACCAGGCGGCGCCCACCGTCACCGTCGCCGTGAAATCCATGCCCGGAACTCCGGCCATATCGAATTGGATTGAGCTGGGCGAATTGGCTTGAGGCGAAACGAGAGTAATGCCGGTATCGAACCCAACGGTGCCAAAACAGCAACTGAAGACGAATGTGCTGTTCGTGAAGGTGACTTGCGTAAAGCCTGCGCCAATCGAAACCGTAATGGATCGCCCGCCGGTGGCGCCGGCAGGCGAAGTCGTGCTCGAAACAAAGTAAGCCGAAACGGTTGGAAGGACTTCAGTGACCGTAGCTTTAATGCCCGCTGGTAAAGGGTCCGTATCGATAACGCAGAATCCACCTTGGGCCGCAGGGCCCGCGGGCACCGCGTAGTTGCGCGAAAGGGTCGATCCGGTTCCATTGGCTGGGATCGTAACCGTGAAGTTGAAAACTGAGCCAACCGCAACCCCGGCACCGGCAATCTTACAAATCTTCAACTGCCCTGTTGGACCTTGATTGGTAAAGGTAACAACGCTTTCCTGTGAGGAATTGCCCACGACAGCGGTAACCGTCGCAGTTCCTGAACCGGGATTCGAGCTCACTAAGCGGTTTTCCAGTTGGCCAGCCGGACTATAGCCCGATGCCGCTACGGAATTCAGACTATAGCCGGCCGCAAGAGCTTCAACAATCGTGACGGGGCCATGCTCAACGTGAATCGGCCCGGAGCATCCCCCAACCGGAACCGTTATCGAATTATTGGTGACGGTAACAAAGGAAGGACTCGTAAATATGAAATTACCCGCGACTGGATTTGTGCTGGAGGAAGCCTTGCAAACTTCGACGAATGCATCGAGCGTCGCCCAAGTCTTCGAAGCAACGTTGGAGATCAGATTACGAACTGTCGCCCGGATGGTGTCAGTGCCCGATCCGCCGGTGTCCGGATAAGTGAAGGTGGCCTTGCCGTCAATGCCAGTGGTGGCTGTCAGAACAAGTCCGGCATTGGGCCCGGTGAGGATCGTGACAGTTACTGTCTCTCCTGGCGCTGGTAAGCCGCTGGAACTCGTCGCTGTGACTACCACGGTATGATTTGTTCCCACATTGTTCACCGCAGTGAGTGGCGTCAGCTTCAAGCTGGAAGCAACCGGTGAAAGGGACGGGTTCACTTCGAAAGCTACCTCGCCAATGGAGCATCCTGAGACGCCACTCTTGCCATAAGGGATCGTACAATCCGGCATATCCAGGCGAATATAACGGGCGTCTGTTTTGGTAAAGGAAAACACATCGGCCCCATAGCCGCCCGGCGCCGACACAGAAAATGCGGGAACTAAGCCAACCGCCAGCGAAGCAAATGTAACGCCATCAATGGAATAGGACAGGTTGAACTTGCCGGTGCCTTTGTTTTCTTCCTCCCAGATTGCCATCTTATCGACCAAATACAATTTGCCGAGGTCGAAAGTGATGCGGCCAGTGTTTGAGAGACCAAACCATTCGAAATTCGCGGCGGTAACAGTGTGCCCGGGACGCGGCGTGGAGTTCAGGTAGGAATCGAAGTCAGTCACTCCGGATAGGAAGCCAAATCGTAGCCCATTCTGGTTGATGATGTCCTTGATGTTATATGTCCCGGCGGTCCCGCCTATGTCAACAGTTGCTGCAATCGGGCTTAAGATCACACCGCCGAACGTAACGGCGCCAGGCACTGCCGGCGCCGCAGTTGCCGCGCCAACGAGATCATACCCAATAGCGTCCAACGCGCGGATCTCATTGGGACCGAGGTCGTGAATCGAACTGGGCCCCGGCAGGGTGAGGGCATCCTGCACACCAGTCCCATTCACCCAATCGTTGAAGTCTCCTATCGAAGACAGGTTATTGAACTCTGGTGTAGTTCCTGGAGCCCCCGAGAATCCTGCAATGCTCGCGACCACGTCGCCATCAATGGAAAAGAACGCTCTTTGCGGATTGAGCGTGAAGATTCGTACGGGGCTGGACTTGGTGCTATTCTCCGCATAGCGAAACAGATCCAGCGGCACCGGGATGGATGGGAGCGAACCCGCCTTTGTCAATGCAGAACCAATCCCTAGCGCCTCGTTGATTTCATGTTCCACCGTGGAAAGGAAATCGTATTCATACGATTGAATCAACGAACCCGGATTGAGCGTAGCAGTCGTTCTGTAAAAGAACTGGGTGGCGTTGTTAAAGGTGATCGTGGCGTCGGGCGATACACTCGTGCCGTCAGCTGCGGTGCAAGTGCTAAAAGAAGGCGTTCCGGTAACCGTCATACCTGTGGCCCTCTCCAACACGGAGGATATCGAAATGTTCGTGTTGTTCGTAACCGGATTCGTGGCGGGTGTTACCCCACCCGGCGAGAGGATTCCCAAAACGACATTATCGTCGGCCGATCTTGGGCCGAGCCTGATCGCCTCGACGTAATCGAAGTAGGAACGTTGTTCATAGAATGTTTTAGTTTCGGCAAGTGGCCCGATAGAGCCCATATAGAAACAGACATTGACTGTAATGGAGTCAGTGAAAAGGCTCTGATAAAGCGCAATTGCCGATTGGATCGAATAATATGCCGGAGAGCCAATGGGGATCGTCGAGTCATACCCCGGCTTTATCTTTAGGCCTCTTCAGCAGAATCTGTGGGGTGATTCCGGCTCCGGCAATCGTCCCAAGTTGTGATAAAGGGCGATTTCCATCGCTTTGAAGGTGCGAAAGCCG
>CAIRSA010000258.1 GCA_903881085.1 uncultured Acidobacteriia bacterium | reverse complement strand
TTACACTGCCTTCATCCGCAATCGAATGCAAATGCGGAAGATCGCTGTATCAAACCCAGTCCAACAGCTTTTTCTAGGATCATACATCCGCACATACATATCCATCTGGCCTGCATTATGCGAAGCTTCGCATAATGCAGGTCCTGATGCGTGAGCTCCCCGGTCTTCAGATCGAACAGCACGAAACACTTCAGCACGTAATGATAAAAGACCAGATCGATGTAAAAATCCTTCGATTCCGTGCTGATCCGCTGCTGCCTGGCGACGAAGGCAAAACCTTTCCCCAACTCCAGCAGGAACGATTGCAGATTCCCGATCAGCGCGTCCTACAGGCTCGATTCCAAAAGCTTGCCCGCGTCCGGCAACCCCAGAAACTCCAATAGAACGGGGTCGCGAATGAACTCCCGCGGCGTTGGTGGCGCTGCTTTCAGCCTTTCCGCTGCTTCTTCTTTTGCCTCTTTACGGTCGCTGCTGGCCAACAAGCGCTCATAGTAAAGAGTGCCAATCTGACGCTCCAGCGCCCGCGTCCCCCAATTCTGTGCAGCGGCTTCGGTCATTTACCACTCTCGCGCCTTCGCATCTTCTACCCGCAGCAGGCTTCGGGAATGCATGATAAAAGAGCCGCATATAGCGCAGATTGGAAGCGTCGAACCGCTTGCCGAACTCCGCCGTAAGCCGATCCGCCAACTCCGTCAGTAACCGCGCCCCGTAACTGGCACGCGAGGCGCCGCTCTGCTCAAACTCCACAATGTGGTGTCCAACCGCCCAGCAAGCCTGCACATGCACCACATCCACGGCGCGCAACGCTTGCCGGCGGCTGTCATTGATGATGCCGCGCAATTGCGATAGCAATTCGCCCACTTCCCGCGATTCCGCGTTGATGGAGTGGGTCGGGTTTTTCGTGATCTTCATATCGTTAGCGGGAAAGTGGAGCCCATGCCTCTTTTCGGCATAAGTGTCCGGAGCATGCCCGCATAGTTGCTACCAGTCTAGCTTTTTCCAGAGGCCTTTGCGTCTCGATGGCAGTCCAAAACTACAAAACTTTGCCATCCGGCTCCAGCCGTGCTACAGTAGTTAGTACGGACCGAACAAAAGTGGGGACGTAGCTCAGTTGGTTAGAGCGCCGGCCTGTCACGTCGGAGGTCGCGGGTTCGAGCCCCGTCGTCCCCGCCACTTATGTCCAACGGTTCGGAGTCATCATAAACCGCAGAGGGAGCGTCCAACGCTCCCTTTTTCGATTTCAGGCCTATCAGGAAAGAGGATAACCGCCATGAGCCAACCCGGACAGCCCAAGATCCAACTCGTCAACAATCCCGACTACCGCGAACACTACGCCAACAGCGTGCAGGTGCGCACAAACCTGTGGGACATCTTCCTGATGTTCGGCACGCTGAACCAGAGCTCGCCCGACCTGGTGACGATCCAGAATTTTCAGGGCGTCTACCTCAGCCCGCAACAGGCCAAGGCCTTCCTCAACGTGCTGCAGCAGAACGTGTCGCAGTACGAATCGGCCTTTGGCGAAATCCGGCTCGAACCGCAAGCCGGCGTACCCTTTGTACAATAGGTTCAAATGAAGACGATCATCTCCACCGATAATGCACCGAAGGCCATCGGCCCTTATTCGCAGGCCGTGGTGTACAACGGCATCGCTTACATCAGCGGCCAGATTCCGCTGGACCCGGCCACGGGGCAACTGATTGAAGGCGACATCGCGGCTCAAACGGAACGCGTGTTGGAAAGTCTGAAGGGCGTGCTTGAAGCCTGCGGCTCGTCGCTTGGCCAGGTGTTGAAGACCACCGTCTTCATGAAGGACATGGGCGAGTTTCCGAAGATGAACGAAGTGTACGCGCGCTACTTCACTGAGAATCCGCCGGCTCGCGCCACTGTGGAAGCAGCCCGCCTGCCGCGCGATGTGCGTGTCGAAATCGAAGCGATCGCGGCTGTTTCAGCGTCCTAACTGCGTCATCCGTTGCAAAATGATGGCGCTGTAATCGTTCATGTGCGCCGGGTTCCATTTTCGCGGCGCGGGTAGCACAGCAGCCAGATGCGCCGCGTGTTCGCGGCCTAGCTTTGCAGCCGGCATGTGGTAGTGATACTCGGCCGCAGCCTCAGCGCCCCACACTCCCGGCCCCCATTCAATCACGTTCAGGTAGAGCTCAAGAATCCGCTTCTTGCCCAGGATAAGTTCCGCCAGCGGCACGATGCTCGCTTCCACGCCCTTGCGCACATACGATTGGTAGGTGGTAAAAAACAAGTTCTTCACTAATTGTTGCGTGATGGTGGATGCGCCGCGCGTGCGCTTGTGCTCTTCTTTTTCCTTGATCGCGATCTCAATCTGCGACCATTCAAAACCGTTGTGTTCGTAGAATCGTCCATCCTCGGCCGCGATCACCGCCCACTGCAAATGGGTGGAGATCTTCGCCAGCGGCATGAATGTTTGCCGCTTCTGGTATTTCCCTTTGCCGAACCACGATTCGATTCTGCGCTGGGTCTGAACGCCGGTGGTGATGGGATCGATCACCTTCAACCCTGAGAGCGCTACCACCACAAACACGTAATACCCGGCGACCAGGACGGCGCAGAAGAGCAGGATGTTAGAAATAAAGCGGCGAACGGTCATCGCTGGCTGATTGTTAGTCTTCCGCTAATTCGCGGAAAAACTCATTGAAATCGACAGTCAGGCCCAGTTCAGGCAGTTGTGCAAGGTTCCCGGAAATCTCGCGCAGACCGTGTTCATCGGCTTCGAATACCTTCTGCTCCGCGGGTGCTACAACCCAAATGTGGGTGACGCCAAACCGAGCGAAGTCGTTCACCCGTTGCAACGTCTCGCTGGTGCGATCGTCAGGAGAAAGGATCTCAATTACCAGATACGGTGGCTCAGAAAGGACCCGATCCTTTCGATAAGGCTTCCGCACCACGCAGATATCGGGGATCCGATATCGCTTTTCCGTGGCGGAGTCCACTACTCGGATTCGCTGTTCGGTGAACGCACGGATGTTCAGTTCGCGCGCTCTCATGAGGAAAAATCCCCCGATTAGAAGCTGAAGAAAACTATGATCGTGCTCGCCCACAAATCGCTCCACTAACTCACCGTTGACGAACTCCTTGTCAGGTTCATAGCAAGTAGAAAGGTATTCCGCCAGTGGTGTAAGAACGCCGGCCGCCATGAGACAAGTATACTTTAACCAATGAACAGACGAGCCTTCCTCAAACTAACCACTGGCGCGGCCGCCTCCGCCGCCCTGTTGCCCGCCGCGCCCAAGCCGCCCAACGTCGTCATCATCCTTGCCGACGACATCGGCTATGGCGACTTCGGCTGCTATGGCGCCACGGTTGTGAAGACGCCCAATGTAGATAAGGTCGCCACGCGCGCGCTGCGCTTTACTGACGCCCACACCGCCGCCGCCACATGCACGCCCACGCGCTACGCGTTGATGACCGGCGAATATCCCTGGCGCAAGAAAGGCACCGGCATTCTGCCCGGCGATGCCAACCTGATCATCGATCCGGTGCGTACCACCACGCCATCCGTATTCAAGAAGGCCGGCTATACGACTGGCTGCGTGGGCAAGTGGCATCTCGGCCTCGGCACCAGCAAGATCGATTGGAACACTGAGATCAAGCCCGGCCCGCTCGAGGTCGGCTTCGACTATTCGTTCATCATCCCCGCCACTGGCGACCGTGTGCCCACTGTTTACGTGGAAAATCATCGTGTCGCCAATCTCGACCCCAACGACCCCATCGAAGTCAGCTATCAGAAAAAGGTCGGCAACGAACCCACCGGCGCCGAACATCCCGAAATGCTGCGCATGAAGCTGAGCAGAGGCCACGATAATACGATCGTCAATGGCATCAGCCGCATCGGCTATATGAGTGGCGGCAAGTCCGCCCGCTGGGACGACGAAAAGATCGCCGAGACCATCACCAGCAAGGCGGTCGCGTTCATTGAGCGCGCCGCTGCCCGCACGGGGCCCAGCTCCGGTGTGCGGGCGGATACCAAAATGGACAAGCCGTTCTTCCTGTATTTCGCCACGCATGACATTCACGTTCCGCGCGTCCCCAACGATACGTTCCGCAACTCCAGCCAATGCGGCCTGCGCTGCGATGCCATTCAGGAATTCGACTGGTCGGTCGGCCAAATTGTGCAGACACTCGAACGCCTGAAGCTCACCAACGACACGCTGCTCATCATCACGAGCGATAACGGCCCGGTGCTTGACGATGGCTACGCCGATGGCTCCCTGGAAAAGGTGAATGGCCACAAGCCCGCCGGTCCGCTGCGCGGCACCAAAGGCACGCTGTGGGAAGGCGGCACGCGTGTACCGTTCCTTGCCCGCTGGCCCGCGCGCATCAAGCCTGGTGTTTCGAATGCGCTGTTCGGGCAAGTGGACCTGCTCGCTTCATTCGCGGCGCTGACCGGCCAGGCGATTGACAACGCGGCCGGGCCCGATAGCTTCAACATGCTGCCGGTGATTCTTGGTGAATCGAAGAAGGGCCGCGATCATCTGGTGGAGGCCGCGCAGGGAGTAGCATTGCGCATGGGCGATTGGAAGATGATTCCTCGTCAGATGCAAGGCAAGAACGCGAATCAGAAAATCGAGCTCTACAATTTGAAGACGGATTTGGGCGAGACGACGAACGTGGCTGAGGGGAATCCGAAGGTTGTGGCAGAAATGACGGCCCTGCTAGGCAAACTGCAGAGTGCCGGCCGCAGCCGCTCCTGAGGGGCTCGTACCCTCACTGGTGCGGCTCGGTGTGCAGCAATCACCCTCTCGCCACGATCGTCAAAACGTGTGAAAAATTAGAATTTGGACAGGCGGATCCTCCTTCGCCAAGGCTTCCGCCTTCGCTAAAGCTT
>CAIRSA010000257.1 GCA_903881085.1 uncultured Acidobacteriia bacterium | reverse complement strand
GCCGAAAAAAGGTGTCAGACCCCAAATGCGACGCGTCGTGCGAATTGGCTGAAGCCCATCCAACTGCTTTTTCCAGGTTTAACCACGGATGCACACAGATGGACACAGATAACGAACGCGACTAATTGCTTGAATCCATCCATACCTACTGCACCGAAATCGCAATCGGGTTGCTGATCGCCCCTCAATTAGAAGCAGCGTTCCGGGAGCTGGGGAAGCATTTATCGGTAGAGATTAGCGATGCAGCCTGAGCCCTTGTTTTCATCTGTGTCCATCTGTGTGCATCCGTGGTTAATGTTTTCAGAATACTAACCCCAAACAAGCACGAACACTTTAACCACGGATGCACACAGATGGACACAGATAACGAACGCGTCTTAATGATTGAATCCATCCATAGCTACTGCACCGAAATCGTAACCGGGTTGCTGATCGCCCCCGCCTGCTGCACGGAGAGCACCACATCGAGCCCGGGCGGCATATCGGCAGGCAGTTGCAGGTTCAACTGGTAGAGCCCCACAAAGCCCGGCGCAAGGCCCGCAAACGCTACTGGAACAGTCGCGCCGTTAATATTGGCAGTGACTCTATTCGCGGTTACGGAAAGCGCGCCCTGCGGCACCACGGCGCCAAAGCCTGTACCGAACACGAGCACAACCTGCCCGCGCTTGGCGGGCGTGATGGAAGAGTTGATCGTGCCATCCTGATTGACGATCGCACCGCGCTGCGCATCGAGTTTGAACAGCGCCGGCGCAACATCGCGAATATCGATTTGCTGATCGAGCGTGCCATACACCGACGTCATGCTCAAAGGATACGAACCGGCTTTGAGGCCAAGCGGTATTTGCGCATTCAATTGGAATGGCGTGGCAAACAACACGGGCGCGTCCTGCCCGCCGATGGAAACTTTGGTTGTGCTACCGGCGCGGCCAAGTCCCGTGCCGAAGATGGCGATCAAGCCGCCGGGGGCGAAGTCGAGCCCGAAGTTTGCGGCGTTGACGATGGAGCTGGTGGTGAAGCTGAGATCGAGCGCGGCAGTGGTCCACTGCGCGCCAGGCCGTGTCACTTTGAACGAACCGGTGCGTGCTCCGGCGATCGGCGTACTGGCGCCAGGAGAGCCAAGATCGGTCACCGCACCGCTGTAGTTTGCAGTGGCCGTGACATCCACTTGATAGAACGGCTGCGTGCCGTCGCAATATTGCAGTGCGATGTTGTTGCTGAGATCGACAGGCAATGTCAGCATGCCGCCACATGGGCCGGCCGAGGAATTGATATTTATGCCGCCATTCTGCAGGGCGACAAGAAACCCATTCGAGGTTGGCGCCTTGGGCAACAATTGAAAGACGCTGGTAATTGTGCCTTTGATATTGGCCAGGTTGAGAGTGAAGCCTTGCAGATAATCGTTCAAGTTCGTGCGGGCGTAGGTTGTGTTGGTGTCCTGAATGACGATGCCGCCATCCGCTGCTGTGCCAACCGCCACTACATAATGAGGCGCGCCGCTGGTCAGAATCAGCCCGACGATCGCCGGTTCGCCCTGAGCGATGGCATCGCGCACTGCGCCGGCATTGGCCGGCCAAACCGAAATAGACAGGCTGCCTGAGACGAAGCCCGCCAGCCGGTAAGGGTTGGGGATGGTGGCGTTCTGACCCGGCGCGGCGAGGTAGCCGTCGCAGATCTGGTTCGCTTGCGGATCGAAGACGCAGAAGCTTTTCAGGAAGGCTTGCAGAGGCGCCACGTCGGCCTGGCCGTTGGCAACGCCGAGATCGCCACGCGACTGATGATATCGAATGATGGATGCGGCGGCGGCCAGCATCGGATCGGCGGCGCTGGTGAGCTTAGGCACGTTGCCGATGGACGAGGCCGAGGCGCGAGCGCTGAAGGTAACAACCTGGCCAGCCGCGGCGGCCGTGGCCAATGCCACGCCTTCGGCCGACGGCAGGCGGAATGTGGTGGAAGCCTGACCATTGGCATCAGTCGTGGTTTTGGCAGGAGAAACTTGTCCGCCGGGGGAGGGCTGGAAGGTGACAGAGACGCCACCCAGTGGGTTGCCGGTCTCGTCGGCCAGCGTGATGGTCAGCGGCTGCGCCAGCACGGTGCCTGGGCTGCCGGTCTGCGAATCGCCGCCGGCTTTGCTCAGTTGAAGTTTCGCGCCGGTAGCGCTGCGGGCAGTATAAGAGGTTTGCGCCACGGCTGAGCCGTTGACATCCTTAACAGTGATGGTAGTGGCTGTGGCTGGAGCGTTGGCGGGAACGAAGAGGTCCCAGGAATAGGCGCCATTCGCGGTCCCGATCACGAAGTCCGGCTGGCCGGTTACGGAGACGCGCAGGGTTGCACCGGTATCGAAGCCGCCGATTGCGATGCGAACGCGGCTGCCGGCAATGGGCGAGGCAGGCAGGACGGAGACGGCGGGAGTGCGCACGTTTTCTTTTTCAACGGCGACCGCGGCGCCGGGTGAGTATTCGAAATAGCCCGCTTCGAAATCCTGATGGCGCTTGCCGTTGATGCCGTATTCGTCATTGATAGGCGCGCCAAACTTTCCGCCGATGCCTCCCAACACTTTGTAACGGGCGAGAACAGGACCGGAAACCAGGAAGACTTTGTTCTTCAGAGTTCCGCTTTGGATGGCATACATCACGCCGCCGGCGAAGTTCTGTGAAATACCTGACGTTGCGGCGAAGCTAAAAAATGTCGACGTGCCCGAGGTTGGCTGGCCTGCGGAGCCCGTCTCATAGTTCAACGTGGCCCATTTAGTAAGGATGGCGCCAGTCACCACCTGCACCGGGTTTCCTGACAAAGCGCCATGCTCGAAATTCTGACGGCCGGCGGCCGACACGTCGCTGAGCGGATAGCCCAGCAGGCCGGTGGCGCCGTTGAGGCTTTCGTAGCTGCTGAGCAGCGAGCCGGACAAAACATAAGCAAGCGGAGAGCTATCGGGAAGCGCCAGCACATAGCGGGTGGTTGGCGTAGTGGCATCGACAAACGATTGCTGGAAGCCGCCGCCAACGCGCGTTACCGGAGTTTGCCCGGGAAGCTTCAGGTTCAGCCTGCGGCGCGTAACGGCATCGATGAAGGCCTGCGAGACGGTCGCATTCGGCGCGCCTTCGCCAACCATGCAGCAAGGCGCACTTACAAAGAAGGTAACGGGGAGGCTGCTTTTGCCTTCGCTGGTGGCCGTGACAATCGCGGTTCCGCCGCCGACGGCCGTGATAGTTGCAGACTGGGTTCCATTCGATTGAATCGAGATGACGCGTCCATTGGTATTGGTCCATGCCACGGTGCGATCGCCCAGCACGTTGCCTTGCGCGTCGAACGGCAGGGCCGTGACTTGATATGTGTCTTTCAGATTCAACTTTACCGTCTGCTGTCCGGGCGTGACGTTGACGGAACTCACCGGCAAACGCAGCGAGGCGCCGCCACCGATGTCGTATTCAACGGAGCCGCCTTCGAATGTCTGGCGATAGTGAGTAGGCGTGATTTGCAGTGCTTCGTTCTGAGGAAAACCTAACAATCCGTTGGGACCGCCCAGGCTCACATAGAGATCGAACACCGGCTCCTGCACGGAGTACAATTTTCCGCTCTGGGTGCCGGAGGTGAGGTTGACGAACATTCCCTGCACATAATACTGAACAGTTGCCTTGGTTCCCTGGGTAGAGGTTACGGCAGTTTCGGCCGATGCCGCCGCGCCCATTCCTGTGATGCCGCCGAAATTCTTCCACGCTGTATAGTAAGGATCGCGAACGGCGAAGTTCTGTCCATTTGCCGTTGCGACGGAGTAGGCGAAGAGCGCGTAGTTCTTGTTGAAAAATTGAAAGCTGCAGGGATTCGACAACGGAGGGCAGGCGTTGGTGTCGATGATGGGATAGCCGGCCGTGGCAGCGGTGACCGAGCTGTAATAGGCGTAGAGAGAAGAGTAGACCTGAAATGTAGTGTATCCGCCATTGGCTGCCGGCGTGGAGGAGGCGTCGGCTTTCACCAGGGCGTATTTCAGGGCGCTGTTGGATGCATCGGTAAATTCCTGGACGTAACCGGTGGGGCCGAAGGTCTTGACGTTACCCACGGGCGGGGAAACAACCAGATAGGCAAACCCGTTACGAAAATAAGCATTGATAAACTGTTGCTTTACCCCATCGTTTGGCGCGCCGGAGCCGACGTCAATTGTGGTAGTCTGCGCAAATGCGCCAGCGGGCAGTAGCGCCAGGAGGATAAACAAGGAACGGCTAAGCAAAGTCATGGGAATGGGGAATCCAATTGGATTGTAACCCGTATTGGGTGTCGAAGTTGCGGACCGCGGAAATCGGGGTCAGAGACCTCTGACACCTCTGGCACCAATTAATTTAATTAGGGTCAGAGACCTCTGACCCTAGTTTGTCCCCGATTTGAATCCGATTTCCCCCGCCGCTATCTGTTAAACTTAAGTTTCACCCATGAAATTTGGCGTTGTCGTATTTCCCGGCAGCAATTGCGACCACGACGCGTTCTTCGCCGTCTCGCACAACCTCGGACAATCCGCGCAGTTTATCTGGCACGATGCGGCGTCCATCCCTGACGTAGATGCAGTGATCCTGCCCGGCGGGTTTTCCTATGGCGATTATCTTCGCTGTGGGGCGATCGCCAAGTTTTCCCCCGTGATGTCTGCGGTGAAGAACTTCGCCCGTGAGGGCGGCATGGTACTGGGCATCTGCAATGGCTTTCAGATTCTGGTCGAGTCGGGCCTGCTGCCTGGCGCGCTGGTGCGCAACGCCGGACTGAAGTTTGTCTGCCGTTCCGTGGATCTGCGCGTCGAGACGGCGAATTCGCCGTTCACCTCCACGGCCATCAAGGGCTCCACCGTTTCGTTCCCCGTGGCACACGGCGAAGGTTGCTACGTCGCTGACGAAAGAACATTGGACGAACTGGAAGCTGAGGACCGCGTGGTGTTCCGTTACCTGGATAACCCGAACGGCTCGCAGCGCGACATCGCCGGCATCCTGAATCGCGAACGAAACGTGATGGGGCTGATGCCGCATCCAGAACGCGTGACCGAACCGCTGATGGGTTCCACTGACGGCCTGGGTGTCTTCCAGTCCATGATCTCCGCGCTGGCACGAAAATAATGCTCACCGATTCCGAATTGCAAAAAGCGGCTGACTTACTTGGCCGCGAACCCAATCCGACTGAGGTTGGGATCTTTGACGTGATGTGGAGCGAGCATTGTTCTTACAAGAGCTCGCGCATCCATTTGAAGAAGCTGCCCACGCGCAGCAAACTGGTGCTTCTTGGGCCCGGCGAAAACGCCGGCATCATCGACATCGGCGAAGGCTACGGCATCGCGTTCAAGATCGAATCGCACAACCACCCCAGCTTCATTGAACCGTTCCAGGGCGCGGCCACAGGAGTAGGCGGCATTCTGCGCGACATCTTTACGATGGGTGCGCGGCCAATCGCGGTATTGGATGCGCTGCGCTTCGGCCCGTTGGATGACCCGGAGAACGGCGCACGCAACCGGCGCATTCTGCGCGGCGTAGTGGGTGGAATTTCACACTACGGCAACTGCTTCGGCGTGCCAACCATCGGCGGCGAGACGGTTTTCGACAAGGGCTACAACGGCAATCCGCTGGTGAACGTTTTCGCGCTGGGCGTGATCAAGACCGACGAAGTATTTTTCGGCCGCGCGCACGGCGTTGGCAATCCGGTGATTTACGTTGGCGCGAAGACCGGCCGCGATGGCATTCACGGCGCATCGATGGCGTCCGCCGAGTTCACGGAAGAATCCAAGCAGAAGCGCCCCAATGTGCAGGTGGGCGATCCGTTCATGGAAAAGCTGTTGCTCGAAGCGTGCCTGGAAGCGATGAAGACCGGCGCGATCGTGGGCATTCAGGACATGGGCGCAGCGGGCCTTACCTGCTCGACATGCGAAATGGGCAGCCGCGCCGAGACCGGTATCGAGATCGATCTGATGTACGTGCCGCAGCGCGAAACTGGCATGACGCCGTATGAGATCATGCTCAGCGAATCGCAGGAGCGCATGCTGCTCGTGGCAGAAAAAGGCCGCGAGGAAGAGGTCTTCACCGTGTTCCGCAAGTGGGGCCTGGATGCGGCCACCATCGGCGTGGTGACCGATGATGGCACTCTGCGCGTGAGGAATCATGGCGTGGTGGTGGCTGAGATTCGCAATCGCGATCTGGCCGACGAAGCGCCCATTTACAACCGCCCTTATACGAAGCCTCATCGCAATGTTCCCATGGAAGGCCCGGCATTGCCCGGCGCCGATGCGTTGACAAGTTTGATTGCGTTGCTCAGTTCGGGCGACATGTGTTCGAAGCGCTGGATCTGGGAACAATACGATCGCCACGTGCGCACGAATACACTGGCGGGGCCGGAGTACGATGCGTCCATCGTGCGCGTGAAAGAGACCAGCTCGTCGATTGCGATTTCGCTCGATGGCAACGGCCGCTACTGCTACCTGGATCCACGCGAAGGCACCAAGCTGATGGTGGCCGAGGCATGCCGCAACGTATCCACGGTGGGCGCGCTGCCTGTGGCCGCGACCAACAATTTGAATTTCGGAAATCCGGAACGGCCTGAGATCATGGCGCAGCTGGTGGAATCCATCGAAGGCATGGCAGAAGCGTGCGAGTTCTTCGAAACGCCCATCACGGGCGGCAATGTCAGCTTGTACAACGAGACGTTGGGCGAAGGCATTCTGCCGTCGCCGGTGCTTGGCATTGTGGGCCTGATGAAGACCGCCGCGCCGCCTTCGCTCGAGTTCCAGAACGCCGACCGCGCGGTGATGCTGATCGGCGGCCTAGGCGATTGCGACAACGTTCACTTCGGCGGCACGCAGTTCGCGCAGGTGATTATGAAATCGATGTGGGGCCTGCCGCCCGCGCTCAACATGGCTTACGAGCGCAGCGTGCAGGCGACAATCCGCGATGTGGTTGGCGCGGGCCTGGCTGAGTCGTCGCACGATCTGGGCGAAGGCGGCTTGGCCGTTGCGCTGGCGGAATGTTCGTTTGGCGGAGTGGGCGCGGAAGTTCGAGTTGAATCCGCGCTGGCCCCGGAGTTTTTGTTGTATCACGAAGCGCCTTCTCGCATTCTGGTTTCTACGTCGAACCCGGAGGGTGTGGAGGAGATTTGCCGCAAGCATTCCGTGGAATGCCTACGGATTGGCAGCACCGTCACGGGCAAGCTGACCATCGGCGGCATGATGGAGTCGAGCATTGAAAATCTGAAGCGTCCATGGCAGAACGCTCTGGAGAACATGTTGAATGATTGAGATTCCGCAATTTGATTTTCCTGACGACAAACTAAAAGAAGAGTGCGGCGTATTCGCCATCTACGGGCATCCCGAAGCGGCGAACCTCACCTATCTCGGCCTGTACGCGCTGCAACATCGCGGACAGGAAAGCGCTGGCATCGCGACCAGCGACGGCAAGTCTTTTGAGTGTTACAAGAACATGGGTCACGTGGCCGACATCTTCCAGCCTGAAGTGTTGGGAAAATTGCCCGGCCACATGGCGATCGGTCACACGCGCTATTCCACAGCCGGCGACACGGTGTTATTGAACGCGCAGCCGTTCGCCGTGCAGTGCAACAAAGGCCGCCTGGCCGTGGCGCATAACGGCAACATCACGAACGCCTCGGAGCTGCGCGAAGAGCTGGAGCATGAAGGAGCCATCTTCCAGGCATCATCCGATACGGAAGTCGTACTGCACCTGGTTGCCCATTCCCGCGAGCGCACCCTGCCCGGTGCCCTGCGCGAGGCGCTGTTGCAGTTGGAAGGCGCATTTTCATTGGTGTTTTTGGCCAACGATCGATTGATCGTGGCGCGCGATCCGCATGGGTTCCGTCCGCTGGCAATGGGCCAGATGGAGATGCCGGGCGGCCGCATGTGCTACGTGTTCGCCAGCGAGACGTGTGCGTTCGATCTGATCAACGCGGTTTATTTGAACGACGTGGAGCCAGGCGAAATGGTGATAGTTGGGCCGGAAGGCATGACCCGCGAACGCTACGCCCCGGCGCAGGATCCGGCGCATTGCGTGTTTGAGCACGTGTACTTCTCAAGGCCCGATTCGATGGTCTTCGGCCGCTCCGTACAGCAGTCGCGTGAGCAACTGGGCCGATTGCTTTCGCTTGAGCATCCGGTGGACGCCGATCTGGTTGTGCCAGTGCCTGACTCCGGCGTTGCCGCGGCTTTGGGTTATGCCAGCGAGAGCGGCATCCCGTTCCGCCAGGCGCTGATCCGAAATCACTATGTGGGCCGCACGTTCATTGAGCCGTCGCAGGCCATCCGCGATTTCGGTGTGAAGCTGAAGCTGAATCCAATCCGCCATCTGCTCGAAGGCAAGCGGGTGATTCTGGTCGACGATTCACTCGTGCGCGGGACAACCTCGCGCAAAATTGTGCGCATGGTGCGCAACGCGGGGGCGCGCGAAGTCCACTTGCGTATTTCGTGCCCGCCCACGGTTTCGCCCTGTTTCTACGGTGTAGATACGCCGACGAAGGGCGAATTGATCGCCGCTAACAACACTGTGAACGAAATCAGGCGTTTTGTGGAAGCCGACTCGCTGGGCTACCTTTCTTTGGGAGGCCTACGCCAGGCCGTGGCCGATCATAACGCCGATTACTGCTATGCCTGCTACACCGGCAACTATCCGACAGAGTTGGTGAACATTGAAGAGTTGTTGACTCGCAAGCTGAAGTAAACGCCATGCCCACGCGATTCGGCGTATTTTGCGAACTGCCCTGCCCGGAAAGCGTGGAGATCATCGGCCACGCAGGCTGGGACTTCGTCATCATCGATTGCGAGCACGGGGCGATCTCTTCGGCAATGCTGCCGGGCATGCTGCGGGCAGCCGATGCAGTGAAGCTCTCCGCAATCGTACGCGTCGCCTCAAACGATGCCGCGCAGATTCAACTGGCGCTCGATGCCGGTGCGGCCGGCGTGCAGATCCCACAAATTGGTAATGTTGCAGCGGCCCGCGCGGCCATTTCCGCTTCTAAGTTTTATCCGCAAGGGATGCGCGGGCTGAACCCGTTCGTGCGTGCGGGCAAGTTTTCCGCAGAACCGGTGACGGAATTTCTGGAGCGCTCCAACAAACAGACCAGCGTGGTGCTGCAACTGGAAAGCCGCGAGGGCTTTGAAGCCGCCGTGGATATTGCCGCACTCGAAGGACTGGGCGGCATCTTCATCGGCCCGTACGATCTATCGCAGAGCTTCGGCATCCCCGGGCAGACATCGGACGCGCGAGTATTGAATGCGGGCGCGGAGATCATCCGCATCGCGACAGCCGCCGGCGTGCCGGTCAGCGTGTACGCAGGCACACCGCAGGCCGCACGCCAATGGCTCGCCATGGGCGCGCAAGCGATCTGCTACGGCGTTGATACGGTATTCCTGATGAATTCCATGCGAGACGCTTTGCGCGATCTTCGTTGACGTAGGGCAGCGTGGTAATTGGTAATTGGGGTCAGAGACCTCTGACACCTCTGGCACCAATTAACCGCCACCGCAATCCCCCAATGAACCGCTCACCAAATTGGTTGCCCCGTGGCAAGCCAGGCGAGTCTTGCGCCTTCCCTACCATTCGGAAAACTCGCCACGCTGTGGCGGTTTCAGTTCCGCCGCCCAGCTATTTTGCGATCAAGTATGCGGCGCTCCACGCCGCTAAACCTTCCGCAGTACCATCAATAACCGCGGGCCTTATCCACCACGTTCACCAGCGGCAACCCGGCGACGTAGCGGCGGACATTATCAGCGAACACGTCAATCACACGCACCTGCCTGTCCACTGACCAGCCTGATGTATGCGCGCTCATCACCACGTTGTCGCAATCGAAGATCGGATGCGTTGCCGGTGGCGGCTCAATGGGAAACACATCCAGTCCCGCGCCGGCGATCCAACCCTCTTTCAAGGCCCTTACCAGCGCCATGTCGTCATAAAGCTTGCCGCGCGACATCGCCAGAAAATACGCCGTCTTCTTCATGCTGCGGAACACCTGTTCATTAAACATGCGCTCGGTCTGTTTGGTGTGCGGCGCAGCAGCCACCAGCACATCCACCTGCGGCACCATCTTCATGAAGTACGTGGGGTCATGCAGTTCAGCCACATATTCGGGCTTGGGAAGCGGCTTGGCGTCGGTCGCGATGATGCGCATGTCGAAGCCGTAGTAAGCGCGGCGCGCGAGCATGCTGCCGATGCCGCCCATACCAACAATGCCCATGGTGCGGCCTACAAGCTCCTGGTGATGATCGGATTTCACCGTGCCCACCGGCTTCATGCTTCGCTTGGCGAACTGCGGGTTGTAGTATTTGGTCAGACCGCGCGTCAGGCTGAGCAGCAGTCCCATCGCGGTTTCTGAGATGCCGTGCGCAAAGGTGCGCGCGTAGTTGGTGACCACCAGCGGCGTGGCGGCAAGCTTCGGATCCATGCCCTCCATGCCTGCGCCGCCGGCGTGCATCCATTTCAATTTCGGCGCGTAATCAAGATCGTCTGCGCGGATGTCGCCATAGACCACTTCCGCGTCGCGAATCTTCTGGCGGAACTCTTCACGCGTTTTGCAGATGATGATCTCCACACGCGCATTCGGCACGGTCTCCTGAATCCTTTTGATCTCGGCCGTCTCGAACTGATACATGGTGACAATGCGCAGCGGGTCGCCCTGCGCTTTCGGTTCCTGCGGTGCGAAGGGAGCAACAACCACGGGCTGACGAGCGCTTTGCGCAGCGGCTGCGGCGGGCGCGGCACCGGCGGCAGCGAGCAGCGATCTTCGGGAAAATGATTTATTCTGCATTGAGATTGTTTTACCATAAGCAGCATGCGCTGGAGTATTTTGCTTGTTGCAGTAACTGCGATGGCGGCTGAACGGCCGGATCTTTTGAGGCGGATGGATTCACAGGCCGATCACTATGGAAAGCTGTCGCGACAGATCTGGGAGATCGCGGAAGTTGGCTATAAGGAAACGAAGAGCTCCGCTCTCCTGAAGGACGAGTTGCGCAAGGCGGGCTTTGCGATTGAAGAGAATATCGCCGGCATCCCTACGGCGTTCGTGGCAACGTGGGGCGAGGGCAAACCGGCCATCGGCATACTGGGCGAATTCGATGCATTGCCCGGCCTGTCACAGCAGGACGTACCGGAAAAGAAGGTACGCGTGGAAGGTGACCCCGGCCACGGCTGCGGACACAATCTGCTCGGCACCGCTTCGGCCTTCGCGGCAATCGAAGTGAAGCGCTACATGCAGGAGCACAAGCTGCGCGGGACCGTCCGTTTCTACGGTACACCGGCCGAAGAGGGCGGCTCAGGAAAAGTTTTCATGGCGCGCGCGGGAGTGTTCAATCGTTCCGATGTCGCGCTGGCGTGGCACCCCGGTGATTCCAATCAAGCAAATATCAGCACGAACCTGGCAACGATGACGGCGACGTTTCGATTTCGCGGCTCCGCCGCGCACGCCGCGCTCGCGCCGGAACAGGGCCGGTCCGCACTGGATGCCCTGCTGCTGATGAGCCACGCGATTGAGATGTTGCGTGAGCACGTACCGCAATCCACGCGCATGCACTACATGATCACCAACGGCGGCGCGTCGCCCAACATTGTGCCTGCGTTCGCGGAAGGCAAGTTCCAGGCGCGCTTTCCGGACATGCCAACGCTCAACGGCATCTGGCAGCGTGTCATCAAATGTGCCGAAGCCGGCGCGCTGGCGACGGAGACGAAGATGGAGATGTCGATCGAAAGCGGTACCTACAACATACTGCCCAACGATACGCTGGCCAAACTCTACGACAAGAATCTGCGCGTCGTGGGCGGAGTGAAATACACGGCCGAAGAGACGGCCTTTGCGGAAACGATTCGCAAGACGCTCTCGCTCACCGAAGCCCTGCCGATGGGCAGTCAGGAATCGGTCCAGCCTATCGCGACAGGCGTGTTCTACGGCTCCACCGATGTGGGCGATGTCAGTTGGAGCATCCCGACATCGGAGTTGAACGTGGCAACGCTGGCCCCGGGCGTGCGGCTGCACAGCTGGCAATCGACGGCCTGCACCGGTTCCACTATCGGCCGAAAGGGCATGATGGTGGCCGCAAAAACGCTAGCGCTTTCGGCGCTCGATCTGCTTGAAGACCCCAAGCTGATTGAAGCCGCCAAAGCCGACTTCGATCGCCGCCGCGCCGGCAACACGTATCGCAGCCCCATCCCGGAAGGCAACGGCCCTCCGCTGCATTACCGCGACAAATAATGTAGTACCATTGCCGTAGAGTATGAATCGCCGCGATCTCATTAAAATCGGCGCGACTGTTGCCACGGCTCCGGCCTATGCGCAGCAGGCCACCGCCTTTACGCCCAAGTTCTTTGACGCACATCAGAACGAAACCGTGATTGTGCTAAGTGAGCTGATCATCCCGACCACCGATACACCGGGCGGGAAGGCCGCGCGCGTCAATGAATGGATGGACAAACTCTTCTCCGATGGACGAGTGGAAGAGCGTAGCCGCATTGTGGAAGGGCTCGGATCGCTGGATGGCATCTCTTTGAAGAAACACTCCACGCCGTTCATCAAGTGTTCCAAGGAACAGCAGATTTCCATACTGACCGATCTGGATAAATCGAACAACGCGTTTTTTCGCCAGGCAAAAGCGCTGATTTCGAGAATTTATTATGCGACGTCTGTCGGCTATCAGGAACTGAATAAGGGCGGACGCGTGCCCAAAACGACGGGCTGCCATCACCCGCAGCACGCCTGAGTGTTTCGAAGCGAATGACCTATCCGGACTCAGTCCGTTATCTTTACGCCTTAGGCAACGAACTCAAAACCGCAAAGCTTGGTCTGGAACGGATGCAGTCGATGGCCCGTGAATTGGGCTCGCCGGAAGCGGCGTGCGCGTTCGTCCATGTTGCAGGAACCAACGGTAAAGGCTCCACCTGCGCGATGATTGAATCGGCGCTGCGGGCCAGCGGCTTGCGCACCGGCCTGTTCACTTCGCCACATCTTGTAGAGCCCACCGAACGGATTCGTATCAACGGGGTGGATGTCGCGGCGGATGCTTTCAACGAGGCGTTTCTGGAAGTGCACCGCGCGGCTGAGCGACTGCTTGAAAGCGGTGCCATCGACGCTCACCCCAGCTACTTTGAAACTGTCACACTAATGGCGTTCGTGCTGTTTCGCTCGGCGCGCGTCGACATGGTGGTGCTGGAAGTTGGGCTTGGCGGAAGGCTCGATGCGACCAACATTGTGACTCCAGCGCTGTCAGTCATCACGCCCGTGGATTTCGACCACGAGGCTTTTCTCGGCAAGAGCCTGGAATCCATTGCCGGCGAGAAGGCGGGAATCATCAAGCAGGGAATTCCAGTTGTATCTGCCGGGCAGCGCCCCGAAGCAGCGCAGGTTATCGCGCAAAAGGCAGCGGCGTTGAACGCTCCATTGGAAGTGGCTTTGCCGCGGCCGGTAACGCTGAATCGCAATGGCTGCACGTTCGAATGGAACGGCCTGCTCATCGAATGCAACCTTGCGGGCGAGCATCAGGCACAGAACGCGCTCACCGCCGCAACGGCGCTACTCGCATTGGGCGTGGCAGACCAATTTATCGCCAAAGGCATCGCCGCAGCGCGCTGGCCGGGACGGTTGGAACTAGTGCGAACAAATCCCGATCTCTATCTCGACGGTGCGCACAACCCGGCCGGTGCTCGGGCGCTCGCTGCCTACATCCGCCGCTTCCACCAAGGGCGGCGCGTATCGATGATCTATGGTGCGATGCGCGATAAGTCCGTGGAAGAGATCACGGCGATTCTGTTCCCGCTGGCCAGCGAAGTAATTCTGGTTGCGCCCGATCAGCCGCGCGCGGTGCGTCCGCAGGCGCTCCTGGAAATGTCTGACCATCCGGCAATGCGCGCAGCGGATTCATTGCCGGAAGCTTTGCAACTGACTACCGGCGAGGTGACCTTTCTAACCGGCTCGCTCTATCTGGTGGGCGAAGCAAGGCGGCTACTCGTACAATAGTAATTCCACCCTATGTCGGTTGACTTCATCCTTACCCTATTGTTCAAGGCCCCGGCAATCATCCTCAGCACCATCGTGATGGGATTGCTCAGCCTGATCATGTCACCGTTCGATAAGAGCGGCGACCGACAGTGCAAGATCGCGCGCATGTGGGGCAAGATGCTGTTATTCGCCATGCGGCTGAAGGTTACAGTGACGGGCGAGGAGAAGGTCGACCCCGCGCAGAACTACATCTTCGTTTCGAATCACCTGAGCTACACGGACACGCCGGTGATCCTCGGAAACATTAAGACCAATTTCCGTTTTATGGCGAAAAGCGGCCTGTTCAAGATTCCATTTCTTGGCCACCACCTGAAGACCGCCAACCATATTCCCGTATCGCTGGAAAATCCGCGCGAAGCCGTGAAGAGTTTGACCGATGCCAGCCGCCTCATCAAAGAGCATCGCCTTTCGGTTTTGGTTTTCCCCGAAGGCGGCCGCGGCGAAGGCCCGCTACAGCCATTTCGCGAGGGCGCTGCGTATGTTGCCATCAAATCGGGGTTGCCGATCATTCCCATGGCGCTGATCGGGACGCGCGAAGCGATGCCGATGCACCGCATCGCCATCACAGGGGGCAAGGTAACGATTCGAATTGGTGACGCCATCTCCACCGAAGGCCTGACGGTAAGGGACCGCGAAGCGCTCACAAACAAGCTGCGCGATGCGGTGGCCGAATTGCTTGAGACCCCTATAAACACCTATACTCAACCTCTATGAAGTCATTTTTGCTGGCACTTGCTCCCATTGTCGTGTTTGCGCAACAAGAAAAGACCCTGTCGATTGAGGAGTACACTCCCAAGTCGACGCTGGTCGTCCCGCACCACTCTGTTAAGCGCGCAAAATACCCGTTCATCGACGTCCACAACCATCAGCGCGGCGAGATGCCCCAGGCGAAGCTCGACCAGTTGGTGAAGGAGATGGACGAGCTCAATATGGGCGTGATGGTGAACTTGAGCGGCAGCTACGGCGACCGCTTCAAAAAGACCTACGACAACATGAAGGGCCACTACCCCAACCGGTTCGTCGTGTTCGCCAACATGGACTTCTCCGATCTCGACGCACCCGAGTACGCCAAGAAAGTGGCCGACCAGTTTGAAAAGGACGTCAAAAACGGCGCGCAGGGCCTGAAAATCTTCAAGAACTTCGGCATGGATATGAAGGATACCAAGGGCCAGCGCATTCACGTTGACGATCCGCGTTTTGATGGCGTCTTCGAACTCTGCGCGAAGTATCATCTGCCCGTGCTGATCCACACCGCCGAGCCGGCCGCCTTCTTTGAACCACAGGACAAGTTCAATGAGCGCTGGTTGGAGTTGAAGCAGTTCCCCAGCCGCGCCCGCCCGTCATCGCGCTATCCCAGCTGGCAGACGCTGATGGACGAGCACTTCAACCTCATCGCCAAGCATCCGAAAACGATTTTCATTAGCGCCCACCTGGCGTGGATGGGCGGCAACCTCGACGAACTGGGCCGTCGGCTGGATAAGTATCCGAATATGATGACGGAGATCGCCGCAGTGGTTGCCGAACTCGGCCGCCAGCCGAAGCATGCACGGGCGTTCTTCACCAAGTATCAGGACCGCATCCTCTTCGGCAAAGATACCTACGAGCCGGTGGAATACCACACCTACTTCCAGTTGTTCGAAACCGACGACGAATACTTCGACTACTTCCGCAAACGCCATGCATTCTGGCAGCTCTACGGCTTGGACCTGCCGGATGATGTTCTGAGAAAGTTCTATTATAAGAATGCGCTCAGAATTATTCCTGGTATCGACGCGTCCAGGTTCCCGAAATAGTCCTTTTATGGAAATTGCAGTTTTTGTCGCATTGCTCGCGCTTGTCATCTACCTCAACCGCCACGGCGGCGGTTGAGGACCCACCTGCAAACCCGGTCGGTGACCGGGTCCTGACCTTTTCATCCTGGAAAAAGCTGTTGCCCGTAAATTCCGCGGGAATGCATGACTCTGCAAACCAGGGACAGCCTCCGTTTTCCGGCGATTTCTGCCGGAAAATGGCTGTCCCTGGTTTGCCCCACGCGAGACTGCCCGCAATGCGAGTCACCCGGCAGGTCACGAGCACGTTGCATGTAGCCTATGCCAAATGTTGGAGATAGCTTTTCCAGATGCGTTCAACTGCTCTTTCCCGGTTCATCCATCTCATGGGATGTCATGGAAATGAACACAGGAGTGCCTGCCCCACCATTGGATATTTATCGCTTACAACCGCTGGTGGGGCTCATCGAAATTCTCTCTCGCCGCCGATGTGACCTGCAGGGTTACCAGGTCAACTTGCCCACCACTGTAATCTTGCGTTGCTCGGTCCAGATGGTGCTGGTCACCTGTCCAAACAGCGAACTGGTTGGCACGGCATTCGGGGCGCTAAATATCGGTGTATTGAAGGCATCCACGGCTTCTCCGCGCAGCTCAAAGTGGAGGTTCTCGCGAATCCGGAACCGCTTGATTACTGAGATGTCCCAGTAGTTCCAGTTGCCGGCGTGAAGACCGGTCAGGCGCAGCGGGAAAGTGCGGATGTTACTGGCCAGTTGCTGGGCCGAATTCTTGTTAAAGCCAGCGTCCGTATTAAACCATCGTTCCAGCTTACGGTCGGTTTCAGAGAGTACGATATTGTGCAGGTCGCCGTTGAAGATGATGTTGCCGAAGCCGATCGGCGGACCGCTTTGCCACTGATAGATAGCATTCAGCGACCAGCCACCCCAGAGCTTCTTCTGCGCCCACGGAATCTCCCACATGCCACTGACTACTACGTGGTGCGGCCGGTCGACGCTCGATATGCTGTGTGTCAGCGACGCGTCGGTAGGATTCAGGTAGGCCACGGCCTCCATATTCTTCGACCATGTGTAAACGCCTTGCAGCGAGTATCCGTGGCTGAAGCGTTTTTCGACCCGTAGCGTGGCGGCGTGGTACCACGAGAAGCCTTGGTTTAGCGTGGCGCCCACGTTCACGAATTGAGGCATCGGAGCCAACAACTGAGACCGGTTCACCGTCGACGTTGACAGAGTGGTGCCGGAGAATTCCGGTAAGCCGAAGAACGGGTTTGCGACCTTGACGGCCAGAAAGTCGATGGCAGCCTGATCGCGGGTTGGAGACGTGCTTAGATACTGGGCAGGGGTGGCGTTGAATGCCTTGCTGACGCCTAATCCGGTTCCGCGGTTGCCAACATAGCCGAGGTCGAGGAGCAAGCGGTATGGCAACTCGCGCTGCACATCGATGCTCCAGCGCTGGACATAAGGCAGCTTTGCGCTGGCCCAATAGAAGCTGGGCGTCTGTCCTAACGCGGTCTTCAACCCCGAAGCGGAACCGGAGGGCAGTATCACGCCGTTCGGGAATGGATTGGCAAGGGTCCCGGTAAACGTTAAACCGTTGTCGGGGCTCGGCACCAGAGCAGTGGTCTGGCTGAATCCCTGCTGGAAGACATCGGTCCGGTCCCCGGCAGTGCCGAAGAAGATGCCATAGCCGCTGCGCAGCACCATTTTGGGCGAAACGTGGTATGCGATTCCCAAGCGAGGAGCGAAGTTGTTTGCGTCTGTGTCCCAGAGCGTGCGCGGCGTGCCGTTGACTCCGGCGAACAGCAGTCCGCCGCGCGTAGTGAAATTGCTAACCGGCACCTGGGAGATGGGGGTTTTGGTGTAGTTGGCCAGAGCAGCCGCCGAAATAGGACTGGTGGCATTAAAGTCGAATCCCCGAACGGTCCGGTTGTAGCGTTCGGTATAGGGCAATTCGACTTCATAGCGCAGACCGGCGCTGATGGTCAACGTGCGGGTGACCTTCCAATCGTCCTGAAAATAGACCGCGAAGTACTTGGAGGTCTCGGCGAAGGATGCGTTGCGGTCAGTGAAGCCGCCTGTCGGCTGGCCGAAGAGGAACGAGGCGAGCCCTTGTCCGATGGGCGCGGCGGCCGAGGTATCCAAGGGGCCTTTCGTCCAATCCGTGCCAAAGGTAAAACTGGGTGAGACGCGGCCCGGGGAGGTCTGGTTGGCCTGGATGACGCGCCATTCGGCGCCCGTTTTCAGGGTGTGCGAACCGCGTGTGTGCGAGACATTACCGCCGAAATAGCTGTTTTGATGACCCCAGCGGTCGATCGTATCGGTGCCGAAGGGGGTCAGGCCGTCGATGTTAATAGCTGGCAATTGGCGCGTTTCGTTGTCGATCATGGAAAGCAGATTCGGTGAGAAACCATATTGCGCAAGGTCAATGCCGACAGTGTACGGCGCATTTACGTGATTGATGCGGACCACGCCGGCGCGAAGGTTTACCACCAGATCGGGCCGCGGTGTAATCACATCGTCGAGCACCAAACTGTAACGATTGTCGTCCTGTGTGAGGCCTGTTGCCGTAAAGAAGTCGCGGCCCAATCCGGCGCGGGTCTTGTTGTAAAGAAACGATCCATAGAGGCGGTGATTGGAATTAATCACCTGATCTACCCGGACAATGTGCAACGACAAGGGGACCCTGTCTGAGTAAGCCGCGAACAGATTGTTACGGCCATCGGATGTTCCGGAGGCATTGGGTTTTGGATAAAGGTCAAGCAGTTTTCCGGCGATCGGGCTGATCCGGTTCGCCGGAATGATGTTCCCAGCCAGTGGCAGGCGGCTGAAGCGTCCATTGGGCGCCGCGGCAATTGTCTTCGGATCGTAGATTTGATACTGGCCGCCCAATGCCAGAAGTCCGGAAAAATCACCGGCCCTTTGTTGCGCCGTCGGAACCGTGTCGAACTCCTGGCTTGGCACCATGCGCAGCATGTAGTCATTGCCGTAATTGAAGAACGTGCGGTTGCGGCCGTCGTAAATCTTCGGCAGATAGACCGGGCCTCCAAAGCTGCCGCGGTAGCGGTTGGTCAAAGAGTAAGGAAACAGGGAGTCCTGCTTCGCTTTGGTGGGAGGTCCCGTGCTCAGATCGTAGAGCGCCTTGTTGACGAAGAACGGATTGCTCATCAAAGGGCGGCTGAGGTGTGAGAAATACAGGTTTCCGTGAATCGTGTTGGAGCCGCCTTTGACGATCATGTTGACCTGCGCCCCCAGCATGTGGCCGATCGATGCGTCGTAGCCGGCTGTTTCAACCCGAACCTCTTGAATCATTTCCGGAGGCGGCACGAACGCCATGGTTCCGCCGCGGTCCATGTTGGGGATGCCATCCATCGTGAACTCATTGGTCGCGGTGCCAGAGGCGCCGTTCGAGAAAGCCGAATCAAAACCGCGGGCTTGCGGCAGCCATCCATGCATTGGCGGGGAGGTAGCAACCATGGTTGGCGCCAACTGCAGAAGATAAGTGAGCGAACGCCCGCCGAGCGGGGAATCGATCATCATTTTGCCGCTGAGAGTCAGGCTGAGACCGGCGCTTTCGGTCTCGAGGAGCGGCGACTCCGAACTCACCGTCACCTTTTCTTCCATGGCGCCGACTTCCAGCGTGACTTCGACACCCATGGTCTCGCCGAGCCGCACTTCCAGTGGCGAACGGGTATAACGTTTGAAGCCAGCCATGCTCACTTCGATACGGTAGTTGCCCGGCGGCAGGTTCGGCAATTCGTAAATGCCGCTCGCATTCGTTGCCGTTTGAGCTGAAATGTTGGTTTCGTCTTGTACAATCCGCACAGCAGCGCCAGCTATTGCGGCGCCGCTCGAATCCACAATGTGGCCGGTGATTCTGCCATAGGGGTTCTGGGCGAGCAGGGTGGCCACAATGGCAAGCAGCAGAACTAAACCACGGAGCAAGTTACTGTTCCTTCTCATGGAACTCATGATTTTCTCCCAATTCGATCTTCAATGACTGCACGCTACGACTAACGTGGTATCGCGTTTGGGTCAATCACGACATTATAATGCATCACGCAATTCAGAGCCCGACGCTGTGCGGCGTTGCGCGGTTCCGGGGCTTGCTGTGGAGTTTATGGAACTTGCAACATAGTTGTACTGCTCGCGCTTGTCCTCTACCTCAACCGCGACGGCGACGGCGGTTGAGGACCCACCTGCAAGCCCGGTAGTTAACCGGGCATCGCACACTTTCACCGTTCCTTGCCGACGCAAATTACTTGGACTGATTGTGGTTCAGCAAAATCTGATTGCCCTTCATGCCGGCGCCGGCCTTCAACTTCGTCTTCACGACCAGCCCACCCTGATTGTGGTTGCCGAGAATCAAATTCTGACTCTTGTTACCAGCCTTAATTGCCGTCTTGATTTTCATAGTGTCCTCTTTTCTTGATTAGAGCAGCTCTGCTGCCCTTCACAAACTAGGGCGCTGAAAAAACTGGAATTGCACCACACCCACAAAAATCTTTTCCAATCCACATCCAATTCCCCAACAGCCTCGTAATCTCCAGTGAACCACTTAAACAAACGGCCCCAGAGGCTGTAAGGAGATTGAGAATGAAACGAGTTTCTAACGGGTTGCTTGCAGCAGCACTGTTTGCAGTAGCGGGCAATACCATGTATGGATCCAGCCATCGCGAGGCGCTGGCCGTTCTGAATGAACCCTGCGCGGACAATACCGACACCTTTGCCTGGGTATCGAACGGCGCGCACGACAAACTGTACCTGATAATGAATTTCCAGCCGCTGCACGAACCCGGCCAGGGCAACCAGGGCCTGCGTGCCTGCAACGGTTACCGCTATGAGTTCCACATCGGCAAGGGCACCAGCCTGAAAGACAAAATCGTCTACCGCGTGGAGTTCAAAAATACACTGACTCCGGCGAAGGCTCCGAGCCCGACCGATGCTGTCGGTGGCGGCAACGAACTTCTGTGGCAGCTCACAGGCGGCACCGAAACCATGACCGTCACCCGCGTAGCCGGCTCTGAAAACCAGGCCTCCGATGGCGACATCGTCCTCGCTCAGGACGTGCCGGTTCTCCCCAACAACCACGGCCCGCAGACCGATCGCCTGGTGTATGGTCTCGGCGCCTTCAAGGGCTATGATTCAGCCGACTCCACCAGCCGCGAAGTCGGCCTGTACAACCAGGATTTCGTCGACAAGTTCATCGCCAAACTTTCCAATAACGGCCGCGTCATCGCGGGCCAGTTTGACGATCCGTATCAGCTCGACGAAAAGGGCATCTTCGATCTGGTGAATCTTGGCAAGTCGGACCTGGGCAACATCCCCGGAGCACGCAAAGGCGCGGTCCGCGATGTCTTCACCGGCTTCAACGTTTTCTCCATCGCATTGGAAATTCCAATGGCGGACGTCTTCCCCCAGGGCATTCCCCACAACGGCGTTGGCCTCAGCACCGCAACCGACAGCCTGTTGCGCATCTGGAGCAGCATCAGCCGCCAGGCAACCCAGACCGTCGACGCTTCCAACATCATCACTGGCTTGAAGGCTTCTGGCAATTGGGTACAGGTCGGCCGCAACGCACTGCCGCTGTTCAACGCCGGCCTGGTCGGCACGCAACGCCAGACCCAGTATCTGCACACAACCCCGATGAATGATGTTTCCAACTTCGGCGCCGATATCCTCTACCCCGTGCTGGTTCGCGATGCTGACACGCTCGGCATCTACAAAGCGCTCGGCGTTCCGGATGCAGTGGTCACCACATTGAAGGGACCCCGCGTGGACATAATTAAAGCCATCAACCTCGGCCGCCCCATCCCGATTGAAGACGGCTCCACGGGCGACGTCATTACCCTTGACGCCTCCATCGATTCCAGCTTCCCCAACGGCCGCCGCCTCGGTGGTGGAACGACTCCCAACCGTCATCAGGTGAACGTCAACAGCGTGCTTATCAGCCTGATTGTGGCCGGCGATCCTGGCGCAGGACTTGCCAAAGGCGTGGAGACCAACGACAAGGACTTCAATCCGCAATTCCCGTTCCTGGCTCCTGCACACCAGGGCTTGTTCCAGGGCCATGGTGGCACCAACGCCGTGTCCACTCCGGTCATTCCACCAGCTCCCACAAACTAATCCTTTAGGGTCATTTGGCCGCTCCTGTTTTCAACCGAAAATGGGGGCGGCATTTTTTATGCCTTGTAGAATAGAGATTAAAATGAAAACCCGCACACTTGGTTGTTTTTTGTTAGCCTGCACGCTGAGTGCCCACGATATGTGGATGGAGCCTTCCAGCTTCTTCCCCACGGTGGGTGACGTGGTTGGCGTGAAGCTGCTCGTGGGACAGGATCTGTTAGGCGACCCGCTGCCGCGCAGCGCTGCGTTGTTCAAACAGTTTTTTGTCGACGTCGCTGCGGGCCACCGCGACCTGATCGGACGCGAAGGCGGGAATCCGGCAGGCTTCATGCGAGTGGAAACAGCGGGGCTGCACATCCTCGGCTACTATAGCAACCCTAGTCCGGTTGAACTCGAAGGTGAGAAGTTCACCGCGTATTTGAAGGAAGAGGGCCTGGAATCGATTATCGCCTTGCGCGCCAAACGCAATCAGAGCGGAGCCAAAGCCCGCGAGCAGTTCGTGCGTTGCGCCAAGAGCCTGGTGCTTTCCGGCACGGCGAACGATGAGCAAAAAGATAAGCAACTTGGCATGCCGCTGGAATTGATAGCTGAGCGAAATCCATACGCACCGCACTCTGGCGATGAACTGGCATTTCGCCTGACCTATGAAAACCGGCCGCTCGCAGGATCCCTGGTCATCGCCAGGAATCGCATGAACCCGATGGAAAAGATCAGTGCGCGCACCGGAACCGATGGCCGAGTGAAATTGAAGTTGAAGCCTGGCAGCATGTGGATGTTGAAGGCGGTCCATATGATACCGGCGCCAGCCGGCGTGAATGCCGATTGGATGAGCTTCTGGGCCTCCGTCACGTTTGAGATGAAGCAGAGGAGCTAACACAAATGCATCGATTCCTACTGGCTCTCGCTTTGGGTTGCATGGCTGCGAATGCCCATGAAATCGGCACTTCGCGCGTGGCGGTCCTGCTGCACGACGGGCGCACGTATGATGTTGAGATCGTCACGGATGCCACCGCGCTGGCCGAAAAACTGGAAGCATCCGGCGGCGGGCAATTGGCCAATGGACTCCAGGCGGCGCAGCTGCAGACATTGATCGCCGGCTACGAAGAGCGTTTCCGGCAGCGTATCCAGTTGGCTTTCGATGACCAACCGGTACAGCCCGCAATCACATTTAGCGTTGTTCCGGCCATCGACGCGTCGGCCCCTGCCGCGACCATTCATCTTACCGGCGAGATTCCCGCGGCCGCGCGCAACTTTACCTGGAAGTTCGGCTGGACCTTCGCGGCCTATGCGCTGACCGTCCGCACCGATGCCGCGGAGAACCCCACCACGCAATGGCTTGAAGGTGGACAAAGCAGTGCCCCGTTCGCGCTGAACACGGTAGCGCCGCAAATCAATCGAGTTCGCACCGCACTCCGATATCTCAAGCTGGGCTTCACCCACATCATGCCCAATGGCATCGATCACATGCTGTTCGTGCTCGGTATTTATTTATTGAGCAATCGCGCCCGCACAGTATTGTGGCAAGTGAGTGCCTTCACATTGGCGCATTCCATCACGCTGGGGCTAAGCATGTACGGACTGGTGAGCGTCCCTCCGCGGATCGTTGAGCCATTGATCGCACTTTCCATCGCCTATGTCGCCATCGAGAATATTTTTCTTTCCGAACTGAAGTCGTGGCGCATCGCGCTGGTGTTCGGCTTCGGACTGTTGCACGGCATGGGCTTTGCTGGTGCATTGAAAGAACTAGGACTGCCACGCTCGGAGTTCTTAACTGCGCTGGTCACCTTCAACGTCGGCGTTGAAGCAGGCCAACTGGCAGTCATCGCCGCCGCATTTTTACTGGTAGGATGGCACTGGTCCAACCGCACCTGGTACCGCGCCCGCGTCGTCATCCCCACCTCCGCCGCCATCGCCTGCATGGCGATTTATTGGACTATCGAGAGACTCTACGCCTGACATTTCCTAATTGAAACCGGATATTCACGCCATCGAAAACTTCGCTCTCTATAATCGGAAGTTTCCACGGGGAGGAAACGATGAGCGCAGCCACCACAATGGTGTCTATTGGTGATCATGGAGTTTTGAATCGGGAACTTTCGCAGACTCTGTCCGATGTCTGGATTGACCGCGATTTAGGCTGGCTGGATTTTAATGACCGCGTGCTGGCCGAAGCACTGGATGAGCGCACACCTCTGCTGGAGCGGGCGAAGTTCCTCGCCATCTTCACCTCCAACCTCGACGAGTTCTTCATGAAGCGCGTTTCGGTACTGCGCAAAGGAACTTCGCACAGCCGCACTGAGCTGCGTATGAAAGTGCGCGAGCGGCTGATCGCCAGTTTGCAACAACAGGCCGATTGTTTCCGCCAGCAGATTGTGCCGGCCCTGGTGGCCAACGGCGTCCACTTGAAGACTTGGGACGAACTGACTGAAGCACAGCAGGCCGAAGCGAACCGCTATTTCGATACGGAGGTTTCCCCCGCCCTCACGCCGCTGGTGTTCGACCCAGCCCATCCGTTTCCGTTCCTTTCCAATCTTTCGCTTTCCCTGGCGTTTATTTTGGAAGATCCGCAAAAGGGGGTCGCATCCTATGCCCGCCTCAAGGTCCCGTCGGTTCTGAAGCAGTGGGTCGCCATCGAAGCCGAAGCCCCTGCCGGGCAGAAGTTGTTCACGGCTCTGCATGAAGTGATCCGCGGCAATGTGCAGAAGCTCTACGGCGGCATGAAGCTCACTGGCACCACGCTGTTCCGGCTTACGCGGGATGCCGAAGTCGAAATCGATGACGAATCCGAAGAGACCCTGCGCGAACAGGTTCAAGAACAGGTTCGCCTGCGCCGCTATGAGCCGGCAGTACGGCTGGAGTTCGCACCCGGCGCCGATCCGTCCATCAAGGCCATGCTGAGCGAGCGGTTTGAACTTTCGGAAACCGACATGTACGAGATGCCGGACGAGCTCGACTACACCTCGCTGTTCCAGTTCATGGGCCTGCCACTACCCGCGCTGAAAGATGCGCCTTGGAGCCCGCTGCCGGTGGCGGTGATCGAGAACAATGCCGACATATTCGCCGCCATCCGCGCCGGCGATATCCTGGTGCAACATCCTTACGACAGCTTCGAAGACAGCGTGGGCCGTTTCATCAGTTCCGCTGCCGAAGATCCGGAAACCGTGGCGGTAAAGATGACCGTGTATCGCATCGGAGACGACACGCAGTTCGTCCGCTCGCTGGTGAAGGCCGCCGAAGCCGGCAAACAAGTGGCCTGCGTGATCGAACTGAAAGCACGCTTCGACGAAGAGCGAAACCTGCACTGGGCGGCCGAACTGGAACGCGTTGGCGCGCATGTCACCTTCGGAGTGCAGGGCCTGAAGACTCACGGCAAGGTCGCGCTGGTAGTGCGCAAAGAAGCATCGGGCCTGCGCAGTTATGTCCACATCGGTACCGGCAACTATCATATGAAGACGTCGCGGCTCTATGCGGACGTTGGCCTGTTCACCTGCAATCCTCGCATCACACGCGACGTTGTTCAGCTGTTCCATTTCCTCACCGGCCATTCGCAGACGCCGAACTACGAAGAGTTGCTGCTTGCGCCCACGTCCATGCGGCCACGCCTGCTGGAACTGGTGCGCCGCGAAATCGCCAACAAACAAGCGGGTAAGCCGGCGCGCATCATCGCCAAGATGAATCAACTGGAAGACCCGGATCTGATCGAAGCGCTGTGCGAGGCCTCGGCTGCCGGAGTGCCGGTCGACCTCATCGTGCGCGGCTTCAGTTGCCTGAAGCCTGGCGTTCCTGGCCGCACGGAGAACATCCGCATCCGCTCCATCATCGGACGCTTTCTGGAACATTCGCGCATCCTGCATTTTGCCGCGGGCGAAGAGAAGCCGGTTCAGGGCGATTTCATGATCGGATCCGCCGACTGGATGCACCGCAACCTATCGAAGCGGATTGAAGTGGTGACGCCAATCCTGGCCAAGGATGCGAAGGAGAAGCTGTGGGAGATTCTCGATATCTGCCTGCGCGATTCCCGTCAGGCCTGGACGTTGAACAATGACGGAACTTATACTCAATTGATGCCCAGCGAAACATCCTCCGATCGTGTTCATGAACCGGACGCCGCTGGCTCGCATGCTTACATGATGGAGATCGCACGGCGCCGGGCCGAATGATCGGTCGTTCGCTCCGGGAGCGCCTGCAGAAGCTGTTCGCCTCTGTGGGGAAGATCGGCCTGACGGAAGCAGAATCCTCTGGGGAGGAGCGTCTTGCTATCCCTCATACGTTTAAACCTAGCCTGAGCTTCGCCCATGCCATGATTGCTGTCGCCGGAGCGTTGACGCGCATCATGTGCGGCTCACTATTGTTCGCGTTCTGGGGAGCATTTACCATCAGGGCCTGGCAATCGAAGGAGACTCTGGCGATTCGAGTCCTGGAAGTTCTAGGCCTTTCCATCGGATTCTCTCTACTGATGACGGCGCTTTTCCTTACTGTCTCATTACTGGTGAGCCGGTTTAGTCGCTCAAACGCGCCTGCCTCAAAACAGTAACAATTATTTCAAAAGTCATCATTATGAAACCTGAACATCGTAACATTTAGAGCTTATCTACTTGGAGGATAAATGGAACTGTTTGGACAAACGCTATCGATGGGCAGCGGGATATTCCTCATACTTGCCCTTGCGATGGCCCTCAGCTTTGAATTCGTGAACGGATTTCACGATACGGCGAATGCGGTGGCAACGGTTATTTACACCCATGCCTTGAAACCGTGGATCGCGGTTATCTGGTCCGGCATTTGGAATCTGATTGGGGTTCTGACTTCGAGCGGCGCTGTTGCATTCGGCGTACTCGCATTGTTGCCTGTGGAACTGGTGTTGAATGTGGGCTCGGGCGCGGGCTTCGCCATGGTTTTCGCGTTGCTGCTTTCGGCCATCATCTGGAATCTTGGCACCTGGTATCTTGGTTTGCCGGCCTCCAGTTCGCACACGTTGATCGGCGCCATCATGGGAGTTGGCCTGGCGAACTCGTGGGTCTCTGGCGCGAAGGAATTCGGCGAGGGCGTCAACTGGGCGAAGGCCACTGAGGTCGGCATTTCGCTACTGGTTTCTCCAATGGTCGGCTTTTTTTCGGCTGCTCTGCTGCTTCTACTCTGCAAGGCGCTGATCAAGAACCAAGCTCTGTATTCCGCACCTGACAAGGACAAACCCCCACCGCCACTGATTCGTGGTTTGCTGGTTCTCACCTGCACTGGCGTTAGTTTCGCGCACGGCTCCAACGACGGACAGAAGGGCATGGGGCTCATCATGTTGATCCTGGTCGGCATCGTGCCGCTGAGCTTCGCGGTGGATCTGGGCACGTCGCCCGCAGCCATCACCGAACTTGCGACGACTACGCAAGCCATCTCCTTCCAGATGGACCGTCATGCTCCCGGAGTCGCGATGGGCGGATATCAAATCGCTGCCACCGAGCTTTCGGACTATCTCAAAACCAGCGGCAAGGCCACCGACCGCACGTTCGCTGCAATCGGCACCAAGTGCCGCGAAATCTCTGAAATCCTTACTGGCAAAAAGTCGCTCGGCGAACTGAACGAAGACAACCGCCGCATTCTGCGCAGCGATCTGTACCTTACCTCGGAAGCACTGGGCAAGCTGATCAAACAGAAGAAGCTGGAAGATCCGGCAGAGCAGAAGTCCACGGCATCGTTGAAGTCGCACATGGATAAGCTGACGAAGTTCATTCCTTACTGGGTGAAGGTCGCGGTAGCACTGGCGTTGGGCCTGGGCACGATGATCGGCTGGGAACGGATTGTGGTTACGGTGGGAGAGAAGATCGGCAAGGAGCACCTCACCTATGCTCAGGGCGCATCCGCGGAACTCGTCGCCATGAGCACCATCCTCGCCGCCGACCACCTGGGATTACCAGTCAGTACGACGCACGTACTTTCATCGGGAATCGCCGGCACCATGGCCGCTAATCGGTCTGGCTTGCAGATGGACACCCTGCGCAATCTGCTGCTGGCCTGGGTTTTGACACTGCCGGTTTGCGTTTTGTTGGGGGCCGGCCTGTTCGCGTTTGGCTTTAACGTACTGCTGAAAATGGGCGTGAAGTAAGAGATCCGTTCGGAACCAAAAAACCGCTTGCATTCGATCCCGGATTGGAATCGCATGCAAGCGGTTTTTTGAATCAGCGTTTGTTAGCGGCGGCCTTCTGATTGTTGCCTTACATCAACGCCCTTGATCAGGAACAGAATGTCTTCGGCAATGTTAGTTGTATGGTCAGCGATGCGCTCCAAGCTGCGGGTAACACCCATCAGATCCAGCGCCTGTGGAATATTGTGGGCATCGTGTTCCATGAAACTCACAAGTTCGTGGTAGGTGGCGTCACGCAAGTGGTCTACTGCATGATCCGCGGCCATGACGCTACGCGCCAACTCAGCATCATAGTGGATGAACGCATCGAGGCTCTTGCGTACCATGGATTCAACCAGCGTCGACATATGCTTGATGTCAACCATGGGCCTGATGACGGGTTCTTTTAATAGGGAAATTGCCCGTTCCGCAATATGCACGGAAAGGTCGCCCATGCGCTCGAGATCCGTATTGATTTTTAGCGCAACAACCACCAGTCGCAGATCGGCTGCCACCGGCTGTTGTGTCGCTAATAGATTGATGGCGGCCTCGTCGATTTCAAGTTGGATCTGGTTGATGCGGATTTCGTCTTGATACACCTGTTCCGCAGCGCTGCGATCTTTCTGCGTAACCGCAGCTACGCTGCGCTGCACTGCTGCTTCGACAAGCGAACTCATCTCCAGCAGTTTGTGCTTGAGTTCTTCCAGTTCCAGCTCAAAATGACGAACTGCTCTTGTTCCCGATTCCATGTAGCCCATCCTCAGCCGAAGCGGCCCGTGATGTAATCTTCCGTCTCTTTTTTCGCCGGGTTCTTAAAGATCACCGTCGTGCTATCGAACTCAATCAGATTCCCCAACAGGAAGAAGCCGGTAAAGTCGGCCACACGAGCAGCCTGCTGCATGCTGTGCGTCACAATGACGATGGTGCAGCTGTCTTTCAGTTGAAAAATGAGATCTTCGATCTTTGCAGTTGCGATGGGATCCAGAGCTGAGCACGGTTCGTCGAGCAGCAGCACTTCCGGATCGACGGCCAAAGCGCGAGCGATGCAAAGCCGCTGTTGCTGTCCGCCGGAGAGGCTGTAGGCTGATTCATGCAGCTTGTCTTTGGCTTCTTCCCACAGAGCGGCACGGCGCAGGCTCTGCTCCACTTTGTCGTTCACTTCCGACTTGCTCTTGGTCATGCCATTGATGCGCGGACCATAAGCAATGTTGTCGTAAATCGATTTTGGGAACGGGTTGGGGCGTTGAAAGACCATTCCGATGCGGCGGCGGAGTGCGGACACTTCCAATTGGAAGATATCGCCGCCATCGAGCAGAATCTGGCCTTCCACTCGGCTGGTGCGGATGGTTTCATGCATACGGTTCAGCGTGCGCAGGAACGTCGACTTGCCGCAACCGGAGGGCCCGATGAACGCGGTAACGCGCTTATCGTAAACCTGCATGGTGATGCCATGCAGCGCCTCAAACGCACCGTAGTAGAACTTCAGGTTAGTGGCGCTTAACTTCGGCGTAGCTGCCATCGCCTTATTATTGTCTGCAGCATCCTGAACTGCATTGCTGTGACGGGTTGTTGGAATATGCGAAGTAGATTGTGGTGTAGGTGCCGGCATTGGTGTCATCTTGCTACGTGCCCTCGCTTTGCTAGAATGGCCCGTGCGCTTACGTTGATCGTTAAAACAAGCATCAGCAGAACAAAACCGGCGGACCAGGCCTGCCGGTGATAATCTTCGAACGGTGAAATTGCGTACGTATAAATCATGACGGGGAGCGCTGCCGTCGGCTCATTCCATCCTTCACTCCAATAACGGTTGCTGAAACTGGTGAACAGCAGCGGTGCGGTTTCACCGGCAACACGCGCCAGGTTCAACATGATTCCAGTAATGATTCCATTCTTGGCCGCGGGAATCACTACGGTCAAAATGGTGCGAGCCTTCGATGCACCCAACGCCATCGCGCCCTCGCGCAATGAGACTGGAACGGCGCGAAGGAACTCCTCCGAACTGCGGATGGCAATGGGGATCATCATGACGCCCAGCGCCAAACCGCCGGAAAACGTCGAGAAATGTTTCTGTGGAAGAACAAGTACAGTGTAGGCGAAAATTCCGATTACGATGGACGGAACGCCGTTCAAAAGATCGGTGGTATAGCGGACGATAAAAGCGAATGTTCCCCCGCCGAACTCGGCGAGAAAAACACCGCCCAGGAATCCGATCGGGACGCCGATAACCATGGCGATCAACAAGAGCTTAGCGCTGCCGACTAAGGCATTCGCCATACCGCCGCCGGGTTCACCGACAGGTGTCGGCAACTTCGTAAAGAAGTCCCAAGTTAAGCTGGTGCCGCCGTGGAGAAACAGATAGCCCAAGATGAAAAGGAGCGTGCCGACCGCGAGAAACGTACACACGCCTGTCAAGGTCAGCATGACCGCATTGACGGCCTTTCTGCGAAAAGTTAACATGCCTAGCTTGATCCTTTCTTTGTCGTACTGGCGACCAGGATTCGGGCAAAGCCATTAATAATGATGGTGAGCCCAAACAACACCAGACCGAGTTCGATCAGGGTGCCCCGATGTAATGCATCGGTGGCTTCGGCGAATTCATTAGCGATAACAGCTGCAATTGAGTAGCCCGGCGCGAATAAAGAGGCGTGAATCTTTGGCTCATTGCCAATCACCATCGTCACTGCCATTGTCTCACCAAGAGACCGCGCAAGTGCAAGGAAGACAGATCCCATGATGCCATTGCGCGCATACGGAATCACGACGTCCCAGGTGGATTCCCATTTTGTTGCGCCCAATGCCAGGGCGGCTTCGCGTTGTTCCGTTGGTACGGCCAGAATCACCTCGCGAGATATGGAGATGATGAAAGGGATGATCATCACCATGACCACAACTCCGGCGGAGAACATGCTGACCCCGTAAAAAGGGCCCGAGAATAAAGGAGTCCAACCCAGAACTCCGCGGATGAACGGCTCCAATGTCACCAAGGCCGGGACGAGGATGAAGATGCCCAGCAGACCGAAAATCACACTGGGAACCGCCGCCAGAAGTTCAATCAAAAAAGTAAGTGCGTTGGAAATTTTGGTAGGTGCCAGTTCGGCCAGAAAAATCGCCGCTCCAACTCCAAGCGGCACGCCAAGTAGGACGGCAAGTGTGGATGTAACTACCGTGCCGTAGATGAAGGGGAGTGCACCGAATTCCCCAGTCACCGGATCCCAAGTAGATGACGTAAGGAATCCCCATCCGAATTTCAGCCGGGACTCAGCCGAGTTTATAAAGAGTTCGTATACTAAAAGGCCAGTAATCGCCAGGATGGTCAGCGCGCTGGTGAGTGTGATTGTGTACGCGATGTCGTCGCCGGTTTTGAGCCGCTGGATAAATGCCGACACCCGCCCTTGTGGGCGGGTGTCCTGCATGGTTGTCGAAGGGGCTGACATGGATAGTTAAGCGAAACTATTTGATCTTGCTGATGGCATTCAATTCCTTCGTCACAACAGCTTTCGGAAGGGAAGCGAAATCAAGCTTTTCGGTCATTTTCTGACCATCCGCGAGCATCCACTTCAAGAAGTCGACAAGCATCTTCTTCTTTACTGGATCCTTGATTTCGGTCGGGATCAACAGCCAGGTGAAGCTGGCGATCGGATAAACGCCTTTGCCCGGGGGATTGGTGATGGAGACCCGGAAGTCGTCCGGCATTTCAGCCTTTGCCGCAGCAGCGGTCACGCTAGCCAGGCTTGCCTGAACGAACTCACCGGCTGAATTTTTGACCTTGCCGTAAGACATCTTGTTCTGGATCGCGTAGATCAATTCTACGTAACCGATGGAATTTGCCGTCTGCTGTACGGATCCCGCAACGCCTTCGCTGCCCTTGCCGCCCAGACCGACCGGCCAATTCACGGAAGTTGCGCTGCCGACTTTGCTCTTCCATTCCGGGCTTACTTTGGAGAGGTAATCGGTCCAGATGAAGCTGGTGCCGCTGGAATCGGAGCGGTGAACCACTACGATGTTGGTGTCAGGCAGTTTAACGCCAGGGTTGTCCTTCACCAGGACAGGATCGTTCCATTTCTTGATGTTACCGAGGAAGATACCGGCCAGTGCTTCGCCGCTGAAGTTGAGCGCACCCTTCACATCTTTCAGATTGTAAACGGGGACAGCCGCGCCAAGAACGGTGGGGAAGTGCAGGATGTCGGTCTTGCGCTTCTCCTTGAAGGCGTTGATCTGCTTTTCGGTCATCGGGCCATCGGTTGCGCCGAAATCCACCGTGCCTTCAGATACCTGGGCGATACCGCCGCCGGAGCCGATCGACGCATAGTTGATCTGGGCATTGGGGTTTTTCTTGTGGAATTCGTCAAACCACTTGGAATACATCGGATACGGGAAGCTTGCGCCCGCACCGTTAATCAGAACTTGTTGGGCCGAAGCGACGCCCACGGAAAGGGCGGCGGCGGCAAGTGCGTTAAAAATGACCAATCTACGGTTCATAGTCTTTAGACTCCTATCTTCTCACTCATATGTTTCAGGAATATTACAAAATAATTCTCTGCGTACTGCGCGTTACGCAAAGATGCCCGGGCAGAACCGGTGGGGCCTGCCCGGGCTAGACGTTAGAACGTGAACGCCAAGTGCGAGTGCCACCGGAACTGCGTATTGTAGCCCTGTTGAAGCGGCACAAAGAAGCCGATTGCGGGATTGTTGGTGGTAATGCCTTTTTGGATATAGAGGCGATTTTCCCATGCTAGCCAGCGGGTGATGCCGAAGTTGACACGGATCTGATTGTTCTTGATGTTCACGCCCGAACCGGTCCCGACGTCATCGTCACTGAACTGGGAAACAAACGCGTTAGCAGGCTTAAAGTAATACTGGTATTGAATTTGCACGTCTCCCAGCTTCTTTGCTTCGCCCAGCGCAGCGCCGAACATGTAGGCCTTGTTCTGAATGGAAGCGCCCGTGTTTTGTGTGAAGTGGGCCATCATAGTCAACGGCATGTTATGGCCTCTCCACGGGGTGCCCGCATAAGTCAGGTTGAAAGCTTCACGAACAACGTGGAAGTCGTTGGCGAAATAGGTGCCGCCGCCAGCGGTGGTGGTGGCGTTGCCCGTACCGCCAAGGTTGCCGATGAAGGTTGCGCCTACGATCGGGTTGTTGGCGAACAAGGCTGCACCGTTTGCAGTGGAAGCGAGCTGGATTTGGTTCGGCTCACGATAGACCACATAGTTGATGGTGCCGTCGGCTTTCCACTTCTTGCTCAAGTTGCCGCCCACGGTCGCGCCTGTATCGAAGAAGCCCGCGGAGGGAATGCGCTGGCCAGCTTTATAACCGGCTGCCAAATACGGTGAGCCTGCAGGTACAACCTGAACGTTAGGATCGGTCAGGATGTACTGGCCAGCCTTGAAATCAACGAATGCTTTGTTGTCCTTGGTGGCCAGGTGATAGGTTTCGTGGAAACCGTTGAAGCGGATATCGTCATCGAACATGAACTGACGGTTGTCTGCAAAGATTTCCGAAGTGCGTCCTATGCGGAGGGTTACACCCTTAACCGGCATCGCTTCAGCCCAAGCTTCTGCGATCGAGAAAGGAGCGCGGGTTCCGAGCCCAGCAAAATCGGAGTCCATTGTGATGGGGTTGTTGTAAGGATCGGTTGCAAGTTGGAGGTGAAACTTCACCAGCGGATGTTCGTCTTTTTCGTTGTAGAACAGATCCTTGTCGACATTGAGACGGACGCGGATTCGTTCGCGGGCGCGCTGGGCTGGGGTGGCGCGGTTGTCCGTGGGGGGCAACGCTGCGTTGGCCGAGCGAGAGAGCAAGTCAAAGCGGAAGCGAAGATCGCCAGAGAACTTGAAGCCGCCCAATTTGGCATTGATTGCATTCACCGTCTTCTGAAGGGAATCAAGAGTTGCGGCATCAGCCGGGGCCGGGGTAGCGGGAGGAGCAAAAACCGGGGCCGGAGCCGGAGCCGGGGGGTTAGGAACCATTGCGGTGGTGGAGGCTACTTCACCAAGGGGAGCCTTGGGAGCGAACGATCCACCAAGCGCCGGAGCGGTCTTGGAATCGTTGGCCATTACCGGAGCCGAATTGTCCTGTTTCTTCTGCTCGGACTCTTTATTCTTCGACAATTGCTTGCGTAGTTCGTCGATTTGGCGCTGTTGCTCAAACAACATTGCCTTCAGCTGTTCAATCTCAGAGCTGGAAGCGGGGGCAGACGCCGAAGTGGTTGTTGTGGTTATCTTTGCGCCGGCGGCAGGTGCTTCTGCGCCGGACATGGGCACTACCAAAGTGAGGATGCAGGCAATGAGCCGCTCCACACTTTGATTTCTCTGTATTTTCATATTATGTGTTGGTAACTCCTGCATGGATTAATACGTTTACACCAAAGCTAAGGAAAGCCACCTTCGGGCAAAATTCGCCTACAGGCCTAGAGGCTGCGCTGAAACGAGTGTAACTCGGCTTGATTTACTCTCAATGAATTTTTTGTGTCAGTTCCGTAACAGACCTAAAACATTTCTAATGAATGTCTTAATACACTTATCGAACAACACACGGCAAACAAACAGACAAAAATAAATCCTTGCTTTCGTTGGATGGATCACGGTACGATTCATGAATAATATGAGTTTCGGAATCTGCTGACTTCGCCAGTGTCGATTCCTCCGGGAGAGTAGATTGCGCCACTTCGCGGTTGAACTAGATGAACTAAACGAGGCCCTGCTTGCAATGGGAGCATTGGTCGAATCGTCGATCCATTGCAGCGTGCAGGCGCTGGTTGAGCGCGATGAACGCCTGGCGCGCAGAGTCATCGAAGACGAGCCGAAAATCAACCAGATGCAGCTTGACGTGGATTCCCGTGCAACGCGCTTACTGGCTTTGAATCAGCCAGTTGCCAGGGATTTGCGGTTGCTCATCATGGCCTTGAAGATCAACACCGATCTGGAGCGGATAGGCGATCTTGCGTCGAACACCGCAAAACGCGCCTTGGCCTTAATCAGCCTGCCGCAGATCAAGCCTTTGATCGACACGCCGCGCTTGGCTTCCTTGGTTGAAGATATGTTGCACCGCAGCCTGGATTCTTTCGTCAATCGCGACGCCGCTCTGGCGGAAAAAATCCTGACGGATGACGACGAAGTGGATGATCTGCGCGATGCCATCTACACCGAACTGGTGGCTATGATGCAAACCCGTCCGGACGTTGTGGAACCGGCGATTAACTTGATGTTTGTCGCACGCAATCTGGAACGCATCGCCGACCATGCAACCAATATCGCCGAGGAAGTGATCTTCCTGGTTAGCGGGGTCGACGTGCGTCATTCGAGCCCTAGCGGAAAGCACCAGTAAATCTAAAAGCCTGCGGCAGAATGGCATTCTTCAGCTGGGCCACCGCGAATCTGCGGGTAGAACGTGAATGTGCCTGGAGAACCGCTCCCTTACGGTCGCGACTCGGTGAGAAGTTGCCTGCTGCTAACCGAGCCGCGACCGTGCCGGAGCGGTTTTTAAATGGCTGAAACAAATGGGGCACAGATGATCCGGTTACCAATCTGCCTCACATTCCTAGCTGAGCAGGAAATTCTTTAGCCTCGACATAGCCTCTTCGAGAATGGGCAGTTCCGCTGCGTAGCATACGCGGATGGAACCTTCCCCGCCCGCTCCAAACGCCACCCCCGGTGCCAGCCCGACTTTGGTTTCCATGAGCAGTTTCTTGCAGAAGGCGAACGAATCCGTGAGCCCTTCGATGCGTGGAAACAGATAGAACGCACCCTCCGGTGCGGGCACCGTCATGCCGGGCATCTGGCGCAGTTCGCCCAGGCAATAGTCGCGATTCCCCTTTAGCCGCTGCACCAACTCGCGCAGGGAATCCTCGCCATCTCGCAGGGCTGTTTCCGCCGCGCGCTGACCAAAACTCGGCGCGTGGGAGATGATGAACTCGTTCAACTGAGTTGCCCGTGCGGCCAGATCCTTGCGTGCAACCAGCCAACCCAGCCGCCAGCCCGTCATGCAGTAGCTTTTGGAAAAAGATTGGGCGACCAATACGGCATCGTCCGGCGTGGCCAGTCTGAGAATCGAGGGCGTAACCGACTCAGAATAATTGAGCCGTTCGTAGACCTCGTCGGCGAGTAGCCACAAGTTGTGCTTGCGGGCGAAGTCCAGAAGCTGCTGTTGCTCCTCTACCGTCGCCACCCATCCCAGCGGGTTCGAAGGCGAGGTATAGATCAGCAATCGTGTGCGCGGCGTCACAGCAGCTTCCAGGGCAGAGAAGTCAATGCTGTACCGGCCGTCCACAATCGGTTGAGCGATCTCCACCGGTTTGGCGTTGGCCATGGAAATGATCGCGCTGCCGTTGGGCCAGGCCGGGGTGAGTACCAACGCCTCATCGCCTGGGTCAAGCACGCATCGGATCCCCACATTCAAGGCCTGGACGCCTGATGCAGTAATGACAATCTGCAACCCCGGATCAACCGAGACCCCGTGCATGCGCTGATAGTAATCCGCGAGCGCTTCGCGCGTGGACGGCAGGCCGGCGTTCGACGTATAAAACGTGTACCCATCAGCCATTGCCTTTTGCGCGGCTTCTTTAATAAAATCCGGAGTCGGAACATTCGATTCCCCGAAATAAAGCTTGAGCACGCCGTCCATCGTCATGGCGATCTCCGCCAGTTCGCGAATCCGCGAAGGTTGTATCGCCAGAGCTGAAGCCGCCAGTTTTGCCTGCATGAAATTCTATTCTAAACCGGCGCTTGCTCATCGGTACACTGGCACGCTAGAATGGAAGAGTTATTGGGAGATCGTCTAATGGTAAGACGGCAGCCTCTGGAGCTGCTTATCGGGGTTCGAGTCCCTGTCTCCCAGCCATAACTCCCCCCTTGCTTGCATCCAGCCTCCCCAAACGCATAGAGTAATGTGTTGTTGTTTATTCCCTAAAGAAACTTCCCACACATGGCACCCAACCCCTTATTAGGCGTACTCTATCACTGGCTCGGCGGACTCGCGTCCGGCAGCTTCTATGTTCCCTTCCGCGGCGTAAAGCGCTGGTCGTGGGAGACCTACTGGCTGGCCGGAGGCTTCTTTAGCTGGATCATTGCCCCGTGGTTTTTCGCTTACTTCATGACTAATGATCTGCTGGCCGTACTGCAGGAAGCGCCCAGCAGCACTTTTTTCTGGTCGTACTTTTTTGGAATTCTGTGGGGCTTCGGCGGGCTAACGTTCGGCTTGACGATGCGCTACCTGGGCATGTCGCTGGGAATGGCCGTCGTGCTGGGCTTCTGCGCCGCCTTTGGAACTTTGATGCCACCGATCTTCAACGGCGAGTTCATGACGAAAGTGATCGGCACACAATCGGGACTGGTGGTGCTGTTAGGCGTTGGCGTCTGCCTGCTGGGCATCACGGTCGCGGGCCTGGCTGGAATGTCGAAGGAAAAAGAACTCTCCGCTGAACAAAAGACCGCGGTGATCAAAGAGTTCAGCCTGAAGAAGGGCGTGATGGTGGCGATCTTTTCCGGCGTGATGAGCGCTTGCTTCTCGTACGGCCTGGCTGCGGGCGACCCGATCAAAGAGCTCACCATGAAGCATGGCACCGCGCCATTGTGGCAGGGCCTTCCGGTGCTTGTGGTGGTGCTTCTGGGCGGCTTCACCACCAACTTCATCTGGACCTTCGGCCTCAACCTGAAAAACAAAACCACGTATCAATACCTGAGCCCCACACTGCGCGGCGAATTCGACGCGGACGGTAAGAAGCTCACCGCCGAAACGCGCAAAGTGCCGCTGCTTTCCAACTATTTCTGGTGCTTCGTCGCCGGCACCACCTGGTATTTCCAGTTCTTCTTTTACAGCATGGGCGAAACCAAAATGGGCGTGTACAAGTTTTCCAGCTGGACCATGCACATGGCGAGCATCATTATTTTCAGCACGCTGTGGGGAATCGGCCTGAAGGAATGGAAGGGCGCAGGTAAACATACCATGCGGCTGCTTATGTTGAGCCTGGCAATCCTGGTATCCTCAACTATTATCGTTGGCTATGGCAACTACCTTGGCGCGTCCGGTGCGGGACACTAAGCCTCAAACCTTTCGCACATTATTCGAACCGACGCTCCGATTCTGGATGGAAACGGAGGTGCATGTCTATGGCTTCTCCATCGCCGCAAACGTGCTGCTGTCTTTCTTCCCGTTCATCATCGTAATGGTGTCGTTGTGCAAAGCGCTGCACTGGCAATCGGGCGAAGAGGCGATTTACGCTACACTGCGCGACTATTTCCCGGGTCAACTGGCCGACTTCGTAAAGCAGAACATTGCACCCACGTTATGGAAGCGCGGCGCGTTTCATGCCACGAGCGTGTTGCTTTTGCTGTTCACGGCCAACGGCATTTTTGAACCTTTGGAAGTTGCACTGAACAAGATCTGGGGGGTGAGGGTAAACCGCAGCTTTTTGAAAAACCAACTGCTGAGTTTAGGACTGATCTTCGCGTGCGGCGGACTGGCGCTGCTGTCAGCAGCCTTCACCGCCGTCAACCTGGAATTTCTAAAGACTCTGACATGGGCAAACGATTCGGTGAGTGCGTTCCTGGGTACCGTGTTTTTGAAGATCGCAGCCGTGCCCATCTCCATGTTCATTCTGTTTCTGATCTACTGGCTGCTTCCCAATACGAAAATCCGGAAAGAGCGAGTGATCCCGATCGCCATCATCGTTGGCGGATTGCTGGAAGTTTTTAAATACATCATCGTCTTAATCTGGCCGATGCTAAAAGCAAAGCTCGACAAGGAATACGGACCTTTTGTATATTCGGTGAGTATCATACTTTGGAGTTTCCTCGGTTCTATGATCGTACTGGCGGGCGCCGAATGGGCGGCCCGGCCAACAGCGGCTGAGGATATAGATATAATGGAAAGTTCGGTTACCGATCCCCTGAAGAGGTCATAATATGTCCAAGAAGCAAGACATCACACGGCGTGATGCTGTCAAAATCGCCGGAGCGGCCGGAGTCGCCGCAGCCGCAGTCACATTTGATCGCGCCCCCGGTATTCAAACCGTGAAGGCCGCCAACAACCAGGTTCAGATGGCCGTCATTGGAACCGGCGGACGCGGTCAGTATCACCTGGAGCACCTCAACAAGGTTGACGGTGGAAGGGTAGTCGCTGCGTGCGACATCTTCGAACCCAATCTGAAAAAGGGCATCGACATCTCGAAGGACAAGCCCCAGGGATACAAGGATTACCGCGAAGTGCTTGCGCGCAAGGACGTGGAGGCTGTGCTAATCGCAGCGCCTCTGTACATGCACTTCCCTATCACCAAGGACGCGCTGCTGGCCGGCAAGCATGTCTTCTGCGAAAAGAGCCTCGTCTTCAAACCGGAAGAGATTCATGCCCTGCGCGCCTTGATGAAGGATCGCCCCAAGCAGACCCTCCAGGTTGGCCTGCAGCGCCGCTATAGCCAGTACTATCAGACCGCCAAAGCGATGATCGACAAAGGCACCATCGGCGACGTGACCAACGTCTATGCGCAGTGGCACCGCAACCTCATCGCGATCCCTAGCTCCACTTGGGTCATGAAGAAGAACGATCCACGAGGTGAAGAAGCCAACTGGCGCCTGCTGCGGAAATTTTCCGGCGGCCTCACCGCCGAACTGGCCTCGCACCAGATTGACGTTGCCGACTTCATGTTCGGCTCCAGCCCGGAATTCGTGATGGGCGTCGGCGGTATCGACTACTTCAAAGATGGCCGCGACGTGTTCGACAACATCCAGATGATCTACCGCTATCCGAAGGGACAGCGCTTGATGTACAGCTCGATTTGCTCCAATCAGCACCTGCCCTTGTTCGGCGGCGCACGCACGCAGTTCGGCGAAGTCATAATGGGCACCAAGGGCACCATTCACATCACCGTGGGTACCGACGCTGAAGCCGCGCTGGGCTTGTGGTTCGCAGAGCCGCCGAAGAAGGAACCGACACCCCCCGGGTCGAAAGCCGCTCCGGCCAAAGCCTCGGCATCTTTGACTTCCACCGGCGCCGGCTCCAAGGGCCTGCCTATTTTGCTCAGCAAAGATCAGATCGCAACCGACGAAGCCTTTCTTTCGAAAGAACTGAAATTTGCCCGCCGCTGGCTGTACAGCAAAGGCGTGATGGTTCCGGAAGAAGACAAGAACCCGGTTGACGTGCAGCTGGAAGCCTTCTTTGAATCGGTCCGCACCGGCAAGAAACCGCTGGCTGATATGGAAGTCGGCTTACGGGATTCCACCGCCGTTATTCTTTCCAACCTGGCGATGGATGAAGGCCGCCGTGTGTACTTCAACGAAATCGATAAGATGGGCTTGGGCAAACCGGCCCCCGCTGCACCGAAGAAAGGCTAATCGCTCCCGCGTTGCTTAAACAGCTCCGGCGCTCTATCAGCGCCGGAGCTGTTTTGGCTTTATGGGACGTTTGCCCGGCATGGCCTGTTTCCTCCTTTTCGGCAGAGACTAGCTTCAGATATCCTGACCTCCACGGAAATTAGCATGAGTCCAAACCGCTTACTGACGTGCGCGGCTCGG
>CAIRSA010000256.1 GCA_903881085.1 uncultured Acidobacteriia bacterium | reverse complement strand
GATATTCACGTTGATCTCGCAAGGAAACCGCGCTGCGAACCCAGGCAAGTCAGAATCACTCATGCCCAACGCCGCAAACCGGAGATCATAAATTTCATCTCGCCGGTCAGAGTCCCGCATGTACTGTATTGGCCCCGTCAGCCTCTCGCGGATGATTGCCTGTATCGTCTGGACCAAATTCATGCGCTCTCGGGGATGGGAGGATCGGAGGCCGGAAGCAAGTTGATGCCGGATATAGCTGGGACCTCAAAAGACGCAAATATATCTTGTGGGTATCATTCAGTCATCATTCTTCTCCGCAGAACGCCACTGCGCAGGCATCCGCCGACACCAACCAATCGAAAGCACCATGAATCCCACTAACAATCCATACGCCCCGCCGACGCAACAGAAGGCGGATTGCCCTGCCGCGTCTTGTTCTGCGTATTTGACTCCTGAGACTGACGCCTCCGCCTACGAGGCCACCACACGAACCGTGGGCAAATGGATCGTTCCGATTTCTAAAGCTCGGAAGATTGAACGCGATAGATCCAATATTACTGAACTGATTTTATCGAAGGCGCGTGAGGAGCGCAGGAGCCAAGCATGTGGAGAGACGCCAATGAGCAGAAACATGCATGGTTACGCTGCTAATCGACTGGAATCCGTTTTGCTCGCAATCGGACTTTCGATCCCGCAGAACGCCGAGCCCTGCCGCCGGGCTAAAACGTAGTGGTTGAGGTGAAACTACGGAGCTAATGCCGGTCGGCAGCGGCGATTTGTTCGCTGTTCTTGGCAAGTGGAATGCGGCCATAAAGGTCCTCGTATTCAACTATTGGCTCATAGGGACATAGCTCGGGATCACGCCACCCCATATCTGGCAAAAGGTCGTAGGGACCTGGAGGCGCAAGGTCGGCTAATCGGGACTCGATATCGTCAATCGGGCCTCTGATGTTTAGGAAGACAGATGGCTGAATCAAAAGGTCATCGGTAGAGTCGATATGGATGTGGTCATCGGGGTCGCCCGCATGACGTCTTACCAACTTGCGGAAGGCGTTGGTCAGAAACTTGAATCCAGCATTGGACCCACCCACGATTAGTTCCATGTTGAATCGTCCATTCTGATGAACTAGCCGCTCATGTATCACAACGAAGTCGTGCGTAACGTGTTGTGCCGCAGCTAGGATCAATAGGTCCATTCCTCCCCGTTCATCTGCGGCGATTCTAATTGAGCCAGTGTGCGATGATAACAATTTCGCGAATGCCGAATACTGTGTTGGCGAACCGAAGACCCAGACGTCTGTATTGGTCGCGTAGTAGTTGGACATGTCGAAAGTCATCGACCTGCGGATGAATACGGGCTTTTTCATTTCTTCAGCGAACAGTGTAATTAGTACGGGCTTGAGGGTGGCCCAGAAATGGGGGTTTGTCGAGGCTAAAAGTTGGATGGTTTCACAAACGGTTGAAAGCCAAAGAGTTGCATGTTTGTAACCGATGGTTGATTACTTGGTCGACCTAAGGAGAAGCGGGGCATTTTGGGGCTTTTGGTTTTCTGGATATTCCGGCTAATGAGGGGTGATTATCACCGATGGTTGAAGACTTAGGTAAGCGAAAGTGTGATTTTTCACTTGCGCTGTGAAGGGTTCAGGCGAACATTGCCAACATGAACACAAAGCCAGCAGATTGGCGAGCGGATCTGGATGCGTCACGTGACCTGAATGACCGAGAGAAGCAGCAGTTCGGATTTCTGGTGTCGTGGTATGAGAGTTGGCGGGAGAGACAGAAGTTGGAGCCGGGGCGGGCGGCTGGGGTGGCGTTTTGGAAGGCTCAGGTGGAGGTTAAGCCGCGCAAGGACTGGCAACTGGAGCGCTGGGCCGAGGCGATGCGCTGGTATTTGCGGTGGTTGCAATGCTGCCAGAGCGAGGGGCGGGAAGTGCGGAGCGTAGGCGAGCGAATGGGCGAGGCTGTGATGCGGGCCGGTGCGAGGCGGGGCTTGGCACTGCGGACTCGTGAGACCTAATACCGTTGTTGAAGGAGGCACTGGCCGGAGCACGGGTGTTGTTCGACCAGGACCGTGCCAAGCGCACACCTGGCGTGGCCTTGCCCATAGCGTTGGAACGGAAGATGTCACGATGCGGGGAACGGTGGGAGTGGTTTTGGATATTT
>CAIRSA010000255.1 GCA_903881085.1 uncultured Acidobacteriia bacterium | reverse complement strand
TCGGAGCCTCCACGGGTTTCGCCCGTCTTCTGGTTGAACTCCCGGACCTCGCCATGGACCAACTTCCACACCTGGCTTTCCACGTAGCAGAAGGAGCAGCTAAAGGTGCACAAGTCGCCCGGGTTCATCGTCAACCCATCGCAGAGAAGCTTTTCCTGAAACGCCTCGTTCGCCGACAGGACCGTCTTGGCTTTCCGCCACAGAACCGGTTTCCCGTTCATCGTCGTTCGGGCGGTTTCAGCCTGTAATGCGCTGGTGGGGTAGGCGGACCCGAGCAACCGCTCCTTCGATGCTTTTTCCATGGCCAGACAGTAGCGAGCAGCGGAGCCCAGCCAACAGGGGGAGAATGTCCCCCATAATTCCAGTTCTGCCCCTTCCCGAACTATGGCACGTGGATAGCTAATACACCAAAAAACCTCGACAGGGCATTCTACCAGCATTATTTGTCGCTGAATTCTTCGCCTGAAATCGCAAGACGACGAGCGTGCGGAATCGATCGAGGCTTCTACTCTGCATATCATGAAACCGCTTTTATCCCAAAACTCGATAGCTTCTTTCTTAGGTATGGACTGGATGGAGGTACCGAAGGAATACTACGAAGAAAAAACTAAACAATATGAAAAAGGCGGCTATGACGGAGTTGATGGTGTTCTGGGATCGTATTTTTCCGCTGATAACAAAGTCGTTCTCTACCCTGAAAATATATCCGCGTGTTCGAAAGACTTGAATATTGAGGAGGGAGATCTGGTTGAGGTTGTCAGACTACACGAATACGGCCACGCACTGCACTGCATTGGATGGGCAGAGTTTGCTCGAAGTCTTGAATATAATATATACGGATTAAATTCGATTTACGGAAAGGACGCCAGCGGTATCGCAGGTATTCATAGAGGCTCCATTACAAAGGCCTTTAAAGAAGAATTCAATTTCTTCAGAGACACATTCCACAACACGAACAAAATATCGCCGTGCCCAGAAAAAGAATGGGTTGCAGTAGTATTTTCAATGCTGTTTGCAGCATCTCGCCTAAAGCATTGGCCAGGCCTTTACGACGCTTGGGAAAAGCTGCATAACTCGATGCCGAAAACATCCGCTTATTGGATTGGAGACAGTAATGCACATCGGGATATTATCGAATCCTCCAAAATTAATCAATACAACGGCGCGATTTTTGGTTCATTTATAACCTTTTGGCTTCAGCCGTGGAGCTCGAAGACTTTGAACCAGGAGGAGAGAAACGAGTTTTTTGAAGGATTTATAGAAGGGCCCGGAACGGGGCCCGGAACGTATAGACCCAAGCGACCTTATTTGTATTGCTGGAGGGATTCAAAGAAAAATTCGTTAGCGCGCCATGACTTATTTAGCACGATGAGACGTGTTCAATGGATGTGGGGGCAACATGTATCCCTAACTGGCGGAGTAAGCGTCGGCGCCTGCGCTTCAGGGTTCAAGATAGACTCCACCGGAAAAAAACTTGAAGATTTTGATAAACATTTTCAAGTATTATGTTCATTATATGAACATACTAACGCTATTGAGCAAGAGGAAATTGGCGAAATTTAAATCGAGTGGTAACCACTATAATACGACATAGGCGAGATGTTGTATATGTTCCAAAAGTAATAGTAATGCTGAATTTAATTGACTGAATCGCACCGAAGGCGAACTCTAAAATAATGTAATGTTCTTGCGAAGCGTTATAAATCAAGCAAGCGATCGGCAAGCAGCACGGCCAGATTCTTGACCGTCCCCGTCGATATCCGCCTCTGGGCGGCCGCATCGCATCGCTTTTTGGCGAGGTGCACGATGCGGTCCAAAGCTCTTCGGTTCTGCTTCTCTCCTCCGTAAGTCGTGGCGTCCTTCAAGCCTACTCCAGCACCGAGTTCCCGCATCAACTTCTCGTACTTTGGATTCTTCCGCAGGTCTTGCTCAAACTCCTCGAGTTCGATGTGCCCCTGAACGAGCAAATCAGCGATGCCCGGGGTAAAGCTGGTCAAGTGCTCGGGCATGGCCACACCCACCCGGAAGGAGCGGTTACCGATCGAACGACTGAACGCCACCACAACCACCCGCACCTCCTTGCCGTGGGCGTGATTGGTGAACCTGCGAATGGAATAACCGCGCTGGCCGAGGGTGGCGTTGAACCCAGCAATGGCGGGTTGCTGGCGTTCCAAGGACTCAGGATGGATCAGGCAAGCCGCCGTCTTTCCCAGAAGCTCCTCCGGCGGTTTGCCGTAGAAACTGCAGCACGCGGAGTTCACCCAGACAAAGCAACGGGACTCGTCCGTCACCGTCACCGGGATAGGGAACGGGCCGTAGGCGGACTCGAAATGATTCTCTAACTTTGGTAAAAGACGCACGCTTTTGCTGACACAGAGTTGACTTTTATTACGGTGAAAGCCAGCTACATTAACCTCGAAGTCGGTGAACAGGTACTTTTCTGCCGCTGCTCCAGGTTCGTCTCTGCCAGCGCCACGGTGATGGCGGTTTGTCCAGATTGAAGTCCTCTGGTCATGGCATCAGAAACAATGCAGTGGGATATGGGGATAGATAGTGTGAAGCTCTGTCGGGCTGTAACGACCGGCCGGTTTGTGAAGGGGCCAATTCTTTCGCATGTGCCTCCGCCAAGGCAGCGGAAAACGCCCGCCTTTCGACATCATCATTTCCTCCACTTGGGGCCCACTAATTACAGTCCCAGAGTGACTGCTGAGCAATACAGCCATATGGTCAACTTCCTCACAATAGGCTTGGTAATTGCCATCCTTGTTTAGTCGGGAAACGGAATTGCCGGCCATGCGAACGACCCAGTTCCCCGTGAGCAGGTCCACCGATTTGCCCGCGTGTTGATCCATGATGTAGCAGTTAGGCACAGGCTGGAAAAAATAGAGGAGCTTGGTGAAATACGCTGGGCCAAGCCCCGGTATTGCCCCTGCGCCACAAAACAGATTGTAGGCCGCATTTCGGGTCAAGCCGCCAGCCCGAAGAGTGATCAATTTCGGTATGAGCGATGCGCTTGCAGCCCAAGCGGCGGCCACATGCCCAGCCCCTCCCGGATTTGCGCCCTGTCCACCCCACGCCATCGCGCATGCATAGCCGAACAAAACCGAGTTCGCCGGATTCCGGCAGATGGCACGAACGGCGGCGCGGTTAAGCTGAGTAGTCGGAAGTGGAATATGGCCTGCAGGCACAGGCACCAGACGGTGGCTGGCTATCCATGCGGTTGGGATGTAACCGACCGGCCCTGCGGCAACGTGCGGAGTCGCAGCAAAGACTGACCAGTGTGGATGGCGATAAGGCGGTGGCATGAAGGCTCCTAATAATTATTAGTTTTGTAATAATTGAAATACTAAGCCAATGAAGTGAAAAGTTAAATTCGAAATAGCGTACCGGCGCGTTTTTATTCTTTCGATTACC
>CAIRSA010000254.1 GCA_903881085.1 uncultured Acidobacteriia bacterium | reverse complement strand
CATCTGCCCTCCAATGCGCCATGCGTCTGGATGTGACCCAACCGGTCAGCTCTACTAACAAAACACCGGCAGTCCTGCGTTTCTCCTACCTAAAAGGTGGCGTGCGCAACGACTTGACCGTGCCGCTGACTACCGCCGTGGCCACCGGCCTGCCCACCGGCTACCTCTACGCTTGCGACGAGAACCAAACCGATACCCGATGTGGCGTTGTCTTCCCCTTGTCTTGCGGCGGTGAAGAACCCCCACGGCAAGGTGCAGCACCACAGCGTGTTCCAAGCTGCAAGAATCCATTCATGCGGGCAACTTTGTCGAGGAGCAGACAGGAGATGAGGGGCTCTGATCTGCGGGTTTGCCTTCATTCTGCACCCTCAGCAGTAATAGTTGCACGCTGATCCCATTTCCCCCGGGAAGTCCATGACTGGTGGACGCGGTGGGCGTTAGAACGTGTATTTCACCGAGAATGAATACAGATTGCGTTGGTATTCACGACCTTCGGCGTATTGCGTCGAGGTGCCGACGACTGCTGTTTCCTTGTTCATCGCGTTGTCATGAGACCACGAAACCTCCGCTGTCACGTTTGGGGAAAACGCATAACTAGCCATCAGGCTCGGGGTGAAAATCCAGTCATCGCGCAGCGCGGGATCCTGCCACACGCAGTTGTAAACCGTGCAGCCCGCACCAACGGTGAACTTGTCGGAGAACTCATGCCGCCAGCTCAGGTCATACTTGATATCCTGATAGACACTCTGGCTGGTGAACGCGGGTTGCTCAAAGCGCGTCATCTTGACGGTGCAATTATCCTCCTTGGTGGCCAGCACGGTGATCTGGCCGTCGACATACCAGAGCGTTTTGCCGCGGTCGAAACCGGCTGGCGTAGTATCCAGCCATTCGCGCATATCCGGCCCGGTCTTCACGGCGAGTTTGAGCCACGGAACGGGTGCGCCTTCGATGCCGGCGAGCAAGCGCTGGTAATTGTTATCGTAGGGGCTTGTATTTGTGATGACGCTGCCCAGAGCGGCACCTTCCTTCAGCACGGTGCCTTGGCTTTGGTGGCCGTATCGATAACCGACAAACAGTTTGGTCTTGTCCATCACCGCGTAGCCGACGTCCATGCCGCCGCTCACCTCCCAGCGGTCGATGTAGTTATCATAAACAAAGTTATTCTTGTTAGCTGCCAGATTCACCTGCTGCTCGGTCTGGAAATCATGAACATAACTCGTGAGAACCGGCCGGAAAAACCAATTTCCGATCGGAATTGTGACTTTGATGTTGTCACGATAAAGCGCGGCGTCACACCGGTCGCGCATGGGAATGCCGCCGATGGCACGGCAATCACCCGGCCGCATGGTTGTTAGAGAGATGTTGCTGCCTTCGGTCCAGATCGAGCTGTTAAGCCATTCGTAGGAGGCCTCGCCGATTTTGCCGGTGAAATTGAGGTTGGCGCGATGCGCAACGTAATTTTGCGAAGGAGTGGACTCGTACCAAGCCATGTCCGGCGCGTAGGACAAGGTGGCCGAGAACCCAGGCCTGGCAAGATAGGTTAGGTTGATGGATGGTGTGACCGTAGTGACCATTGAGCCTTTTTTAGGACTTGCGATGAGAGAGTTTGGCGGCGGGGTGAGATAGGGATAGGCAGCTGTGTCGAGAAGGTAAACATTGTCATCGTATGTCTCCTTGAACGTGAGGTCCGCTTTGAGCGTGAACTCGTCGGATAGTTTGAAGCCTTGGGCGCGGGCACCGTGGGCGGAGGCTAGGATAGTCGTGAGGCAGAGTAGCGGCGCAAGGTTGGCCGGTTTCATACATGGGGACGTCGGTTGATGCATCATTTTGTTTGGTTCTGTGATCCGGTCAGCCGTTCGCCCGCGCAACTGGGGGAGGGGGGCTGGCACCGTCAAAGTCGATCTCGGCACGCCGGGAGGAGGGCATCCACCGGACAGGCTGCGGATCGGACTTTCGCGGAACCAAGCATGAAACAGCCACGTGGATGGTGCTCCGCATATCCTGTGATTCTCATGGCGTCCCGTGTGCAGATGAACTTTAACATTTTCACTTTCTCGCAATCCACAGAGTAGCCCCCAAAACGACCGTGGGTCGGCATGACACTGGGCAGCGGGTTGAAGGGATGGACAGGCGGGACTCCCCCCCCATTTTTTTCGCCCTCAGGCCCGGTCAGCCGTTCCTTCAACGGCTTTCACCGGGAAAGCAATTTCCGAGCATTAAATCAAGATGGAAATTTCCTAAAATAATCCTTGGCGAATCAGACATGATAGGTAATCTCCCCAGAGCGCCATCATTGCAATGACGAT
>CAIRSA010000253.1 GCA_903881085.1 uncultured Acidobacteriia bacterium | reverse complement strand
CATCATCGCGCGTTTCGGCTTCGTCGGCTTGGAGTGCCAGGGCGGCCGCTTGCTGGCTGCGTTGACGCTGCTCTTCGGCAGAGCGGCGGCGGGCGGCCTCCCGCGCGGCTACCAGTTGCTGAAGACGGCTGGCATATTGCGGGTCAAGCTTTTGCGCCGCTTCAAGGGCTGTGATTGCAGCGTCAAGATCCTGGCGAGTTTCGGCTTCATCGGCTTGGAGTGCCAGGACGGCCGCTTGTTGGCTGCGTTGACGCTGCTCTTCGGCAACGCGCCGGCGGGCGGCTTCCCGCATAACAACCAGTTGCTGAAGATGGCTGGCATATTGCGGGTCAAGCTTTTGCGCCGCTTCAAGGGCTGTGATTGCAGCGTCAAGATCCTGGCGGGTTTCGGCTTCATCGGCTTGGAGTGCCAGGGCGGTCGCTTGCTGGCTGCGTTGACGCTGCTCTTCGGTAGCGCTGCGACCAGTTGCTGAAGACGGCTGGCATATTGCGGGTCAAGCTTTTGCGCTGCTTCGAGGGCAGTGATTGCGGTGTCAACATCATCGCGCGTTTCGGCTTCGTCGGCTTGGAGTGCCAGGACAGCCGCGTGCTGGCTGCGTTGACGCTGCTCTTCGGCAGCGCTGCGGCGAGCGGCTTCCCGCATAACGACCAGTTGCTCAAGACGGCTGGCATATTGCGGGTCAATCTTTTGCGCCGCTTCGAGGGCTGTGATTGCAGCGTCAAGATCCTGGCGGGTTTCGGCTTCGTCCGCTTGGAGTGCCAGGGCGGTCGCTTGCTGGCTGCGTTGACGCTGCTCTTCGGCAGCGCGGCGGCGGGCGGCTTCCCGCGCGGCGACCAGTGGCTGAAGACGGCTGGCATATTGCGCGTCAAGCTTTTGCGATGCTTCGAGGGCTGTGATTGCGCTGTCAAGATCCTGGCGGGTTTGGCCTGTTGGACAAGCGCAGCCACCTGTTCGCGCCGCTTGCGGGCTTCCTCCTGTTCGGCCAAGTGGACAAAGAAGAACATGCCGTCGACAACGTCCTTTCCGGCTTGCGGGTCTTGCTGGCCGCAGGATTCCTGAGCCACTTTATTGCGGACAAAGGCGGCGAGATCGTCAAAGGTGATGAGGCCGTCGGCGCGGCGAGCAGCATGTCCGCGGAGACCTTGCAGGACGGCCCAGGAGAAGAACCCGTGGCCAAGTTTGGGGTCCTCTGAGGCATATTGATCGTCTCGGCCGGCGGTGAGGACTTGGGTTACGGGATCCTTCCACAACCGCAGGCGGGCGTCGCCTGCGAACGAGTCTTCAGGCAAGGCGCGGTGGGTTTTCAGGAAGCCGCTGAAGCAGGTATCGAGGAGAATGAGTTTGTGCTTGGGAGGAAGCGGGTCGAGGATTTCGAAGAGTTGGGCCATTCCCATCGCCATGCCAGGCGGGCGGGGCTTGCAGGTAGGGTGATTGCGGTGAGGGAAAGGCACCGGAGACTTCGGATTCGGGCAGCAGCAGGTAACCGTTCTTTCGTTGGGCGTTCTGCACCGGGACGCTATGGCCGGCGAAGAAGACGATGAGGCGGTCCTCCTGGTGCATATGACTGCCCAATTCGTAGATGGTGTCTTCGATGGCTCCACGAGAGACGGCGGGGCCTAGCAGGGTGCGGATGTTTTCGGAGGGGATGCCGATTTCGGGGAGGAGTTTGGCGAAGGCGGAGGCGTCGGCTTCGGCGAAGCGGAGGTTGGGGATGGACTGCTTGTAGGTGTTGACGCCGAGCAGCAAGGCCCACGAGGTGCGAAATAACGGCTTGCCTTTGTAATCTGCCGGGCGGCTTACGCCGATGTGGCGATCCATTGGAATATGGTACCACCATGGTTTTGGGGATGATTGGGGAGGCGGGGTTGTGGTTGAGTTGGGGAGATGGGTAAGCGTGTGGGTTCCGGCTAGAATCGTCGCCTTGATTTGCTATACCTATCCGAGGGGTCCCCGATGCCAACCATTGAAGGGCTAGCGGCTCTTGCTCCCCGGATACCCCATCTGCGTTGCTTTCTGGATTTTTGTCTTCTCAAGGAATGCGCAGATTGCCGAGACTGCGATCACCAAAATGTTATCTTTGTTCAAGTGGATGCTGGTTGTTGGTTGCATACACATATATAGTGGGATGGCGGAGAAATATTCTCTGCGATATTTTGAGCGGGGCTGAAGTCGCGCAGCCTGATGGGCTCCGATACCGGACCAAAGCGCTCGTCCTGCCCATAAACCTTAGGTTTTCTTTACGATATCCTTGACATCGTTTTGCAACTAAGTAGAAAGCCCTACAACTATGGGTCCGTAAGCCTATGCACCGTATATGGATATAGTTCTTGACGCAACACTACATATTGGGTCATCATTGCCGAGTCACCTATATAATGAGTAGACCCAGCTAAAAGTTGGGCAGAGAGGTTGCACATGGGACAGTTGAGTGTTGAAACTTCCACAAAAGTCCGCGAAGTACGGCGGTCTTTACCGAAAGAACAAAGAATCGGCGTGAGTTTTCCACGGTTTTTCACCGAACGGCTGGAGGCCGGCAAGACCCCGTACGATGAACTCCGCTGGGAGACCCGTACGGCATCCATCGGGAACGATAAGGGCGCGGTTATCTTCGAGCAAAGAGATATTGACGTGCCGGCTGACTGGTCGCAAACAGCCACTAACATCGTTGCCAGCAAGTATTTCCACGGCAAACTGGGGTCGCCAAACCGTGAAACGAGCGTAGCTCAACTGGTGCATCGCGTTGTCGATACCATCGCCGACTGGGGCATAGCCGGCAACTACTTTAAGACCACTGAAGACGGTGAGAATTTCCGTAACGAGCTGGCGCACCTGATGTTAACTCAGAAGGCATGCTTCAATTCTCCGGTGTGGTTCAACGTCGGCGTGAAAGACACGCGTGGCTACGGCTGGTGCTATGACGATGCCACCGACGGCATCCAAATGCTGACCAAAGGCCAGAAGCGCCCGCAGTGCTCGGCCTGCTTCATTGTTTCAGTGCAAGATTCGCTGGAGTCGATTCTTGACTTGGCGAAAACCGAAGGCATGCTGTTTAAATGGGGCTCGGGCACAGGCACGAACCTTTCGGCGTTGCGCGAAGAGGACGGAATCCTTTCGGGCGGCGGCCGGGCATCCGGCCCGCTGAGCTTCATGAAAGGTTTCGATGCCTTTGCCGGCGTGATTAAAAGCGGCGGCAAGACGCGACGCGCGGCGAAGATGGTGATTCTGGATGCGTCGCACCCCGACATTGGCAAGTTTATCTGGTGCAAAGCGAAGGAAGAGAAGAAAGCTCACACGTTGATCGATGCGGGCTACGATTCGTCGATTGACGGCGAAGCTTACGGTTCCATCTTCTTCCAGAACGCCAACAACTCAGTACGCGTGACCGATGAGTTCATGGAAGCAGCGGTGAACGACGCTGACTGGTGGACGCGCGCGCGCAATACTGACCAGCCGGTGAAGCGTTATAAAGGACGCGAACTGCTGCGGCAGATAGCGGAAGCAACGCACCAGTGCGGCGATCCTGGGATGCAGTTCGATACCACTATCAACAAGTGGCACACCTGCAAAGAGACAGCGCGCATCAACGCTTCGAACCCTTGCTCAGAGTACATGTTCCTGGATGATTCGGCGTGCAATCTTTCGTCGTTGAACCTGATGAAGTTCGCAGGGCCGAGCGGTAATTTCGACGTGGAAGCGTTCCGGCAGGCCGTGGACACGATGATCGTGGCACAGGAGATTCTGGTGGACAACGCCAGCTATCCGACGGAAAAGATCGCCAAAAATTCGCATGACTACAGGCCGTTGGGCCTGGGCTTTGCCAATCTGGGTGGGCTGCTGATGTCATTGGGTCTGCCTTATGACAGCGACAACGGACGCGATTTCGCAGCAGGCATCACGGCGGTGATGTGCGGCCAGTCGTATCTGACCAGCGCGCGCATTGCAGGGGCGACGGGTCCGTTCCCTGGCTACGCAAAGAACGAAGAATCGTTCCTGGACGTGGTGAGGATGCATCGTGATTCGGTGAGCCGCATTGACCGGCGGAAAGTGCCGGCCGATCTCTATGACGCATCGTGGACGTGCTGGAACGAAGCCTACGAACTGGGCAAACTGAACGGCTACCGCAATGCGCAGACGACGGTGATTGCGCCGACGGGCACCATCGGCTTCATGATGGATTGCGACACGACGGGCATTGAACCGGAACTGGCGCTGGTGAAGTACAAGAAGCTGGTTGGCGGCGGCGTGCTGAAGATCGTAAACAACACTGTGCCGCAGGCGCTGATCAAGTTGGGCTACAACCCGCAGCAGGTGGAGCAGATTGTTACGCACATCGATTCCACCGGCACGATTGAAGGCGCGCCCTTCATGAAGGACGAGCATCTTGCAGTGTTCGATTGCAGCTTCCGCCCAACCAATGGCGTGCGCTTCATTCAATACATGGGACACGTTCGCATGATGGCGGCAGTACAGCCTTTCATCAGTGGCGCCATCTCCAAGACCATCAACATGCCGGAAGAGGCAACGGTGGACGAAGTGATGGAAGCGTACATCGAAAGCTGGCGGTTGGGATTGAAGGCGGTCGCCATTTATCGCGACAACTGCAAGCGTTCGCAGCCGTTGAATTCGGGTGCGGGCAGCAAGACGGAGAACAAGATTGCCGCGGCGGCAGCTGCGGCGGCTGCCGCTCCTCCGGTGAAGGTGGAAGAGAAGATCGTCTACCGGCCAGTGCGGCGCAAACTGCCGGACGAACGGACGGCGATGACGCACAAGTTCTCGATTGCGGGTCACGAGGGCTACATTACGGTGGGCCTGTTCGAAGATGGCACGCCAGGCGAAGTATTCATCATGATGTCGAAGGAAGGCTCGACGATTTCGGGTCTGATGGATAGTTTTGCCACGGCGATCAGCTTCAACCTGCAGTACGGGGTGCCGCTGAAGTTCCTGGTGGATAAGTTCAGCCACGTGCGGTTTGAGCCGAGCGGGTGGACGGGTAACCAGCAGATTCCGTATGCCAAGTCGATCATGGATTACATGTTCCGCTGGCTTGGTTCGAAGTTCCTGGGGCCTGAGTATGCGCTGACTGAGGCTGGTCCGACGAAAGAGTTGCGGCCAACCGAACAGGAGCCGCAGCAAACCTTGAAGTTCGACAACGGGAACGCGATTGGGGATGCTCCGGTGTGCGCGGAATGCGGTGGGTTGATGACGCGTAATGGCAGTTGCTACAAGTGCGGCAACTGCGGCGGCACCAGCGGCTGCAGCTAGTTCCTTCTCGATTGTTGTTGTGGGAGTTTCCTTCAAACCCTGCCTTGGGCTAGCCCGGGCAGGGTTTTTTTATGGGCGAAGTGAATCGTCTATTTCTGGACGGGTGGGCGGAACATTCCGGCCTTTGTCATCACCAGCTGCAAAATCTGCGTGTAGGCATAGTACTGTGCCAATGAGGCAGGGGATGCATCGGAAATGGATTGCCGACGGGCTGTGCGTAACAACGCTTCGTCTTCCGGTAGCAATTCCGAGAATGCGCTGGCGAGAAAGGAGTCGTTTCCGTAGGGGCCAGACGATCCCTCGGGGTAATCGGGAGCACGTTTCAACAGAGGGATCAATTGCGAGCGGCTCATGGGGGCGGCCTCTTTCGAGCGCTTGACAACCCCGTTGCCGAGCATGCTCACCTGGCGCTGAATCATGGCAGGGGCGGTCAGCGCAATGCCATCTTTTCTCAGATACGCCAGAGCTTCAGGTTTCAGTGCTAAGGCAAGAGCCAAAAGCGCATAAGGGCTGGCTGCGTCGCCTGATTGGTGGATGGCAATGGCTTGCTTTACCGCAACGTCTTCCGGCATGAGGCCGAACAGCAGAACGATGCCTTCCTCGCGATTCATGATGGTACCTGCTCCTGCGGCGTATTCGGAGACGTGGGCGGCGCGGGCGAAGTTTAAGGCGGCTGCCACGGTATCGGCTCCCTGGTTGGCAACTTCAATGGCCAGCGCTACGTAGTCATAGGGCTTCACGTCTTCGAGGTTGACATGGGCGAGGGCTTCCGCAATAACTGGAGCAGAGGCTTTGGATTTGTCGATGGTCCATAGGAGGCGAGATGCGTCGAAAAGGAAAAACGAATCTTTCGAGTCGCGCTGCAGCAGGCTTCGCAGGCATGGCGCGGAGCTGCGGGCGTCCCGCTTCGCCAGGTCCCAGAACCGGTCCAGGCCTTTCACTTTCGCGTTTTTTTCCAGACGTGTTAGGGCAGCCGGCGAGAAGCTGTAGGTGGTTGCCTTCAGATCGGCCAGAACGGAGCAACTGTCTTCCGCAGCCAGGAGAGCTCCCGCGGCCAGCAGGTGAAGAATCAAAGTTCGTGACATCGGCGATTCTCCATCATACGGTGCCGGAGGTGCTGCTTACAACGCGGCCGGTTTTCGGAACCAGGGAACGAACATGCTGGTGGTGCTTTGGTAGTGGCGGTAATCGTCTCCTTTGGTACGCAAGGCCTGCTCTTCGGTTGCGGGAATTCCTGTGACGCGAAGCAGGAAGTAGAGCATGAGTGCGGGCGAAATCAAGGCCAGCCAATGGTGGGCGAAGAGGGCGAACGCCACCCAAACAAGCCACTCAAAAAAGTAATTGGGATGGCGGGAGTAGTTCCACAGGCCAGCGCGGCAGGTCTTGCCTTTGTTCGCCGGGTTGCGTTTGAAGGCGGCCAGTTGAGCGTCGGCAATGGATTCTCCGACGAAGGACACAAGCCACACTGCAAGGCCTAAGTATTCGAGCGCGATGAGCCTGGGCGCCTGATTTTGCGCTGCGATGTAGAACGGAATTGCCAACAGCAGGCAGAGCATGGCCTGGCCTTCAAAGAAGAGCAGAAACTTGAAGCCAATGTTGGCGCCCCACTGGCGGCGGATTTCGACGTAACGCCCTTCCTCCGGATGGCCTAGCACGCGCAGCAACAGATAGATCGAAAGGCGGAAGCCCCAGATGGCAGCCATGGCCATGAGCGCGTAGCGCCGGGGGGCGAGGCCATCGCCCAGGGCGCCGTAGATCAAGCCGAGGATGGCCATGCCGGCGGCCCAGCCTGGATCAACAATGCTCGCGTTGCGCATCGGGAAATGCAGCAGCCAGAGGACGAACATCATGCCGCAAACGGCAGCAGCGCCGATCCAGATCATTGTCACATTTGCTCCTGTTGGCGGCTAGGAGACCACGAGATCCCAGCCAAAGCCGGGCTTGTCGGAAGCCTGCGTGTATAAGCCGAGCGGCCCTCGTGTAATTTGATATTCCTGTTCGTACATCTCATACACTTCCTTCGGACCGCCCGGCGCAGGCATGAACAGTTCCGCCCATGGGCTGTTCGGTGCCGCCATAGTGTAATGGATGCTGTCGCGGGCGCCTCCGCCGTGGGGAATTACAGGAATATCGTAGGCGGCGGCCAGATCGCCGATGCGGCGCATTTCGGTGAGGCCGCCACACCAGTGGACGTCGGGCTGCCAGATCTGGGCGGCTTTGTGTTCCAGCAGCTGGCGGAAGCCGTAGCGGGTGTATTCGTGTTCGCCGGTGACGATACGGGTGGATTTGATGGCGGCGTTGATGCGGCCGAAGCCTTCGTAGTCGTCGGGCGGGAGGCATTCTTCCATCCAATAGACGCGGTAAGGGGCGACGAGGTCGGCCATTTGTAGGGTGTAGCGCTCGGTCCAGGCCATCCAGCAGTCGAGCATGATTTCGCCGTCTCGGCCAAGCAGTTCGCGAGTGCGCTTGACGAGTTCGACGTTTTTGCGCATGCCTTCTTCGCCATCGGCGGGGCCGAATTCCATGGCCAGTTTGAGGCGGGTGAAGCCGAATTTGAGGTGCTGTTCAATGTCGTTGCCGGTGCAGTAGGCGGGGACGCGTGGCTTGGCCGCTCCGCCCAGGAGTTTGTAGACGGGCAGGCCGTAGGCTTTGCCGGCAAGGTCCCATAGAGCGAGGTCGACTCCGCTAATGGCGTGGATGGCGATGCCTTTGCGGCCGTAGTACATGGTGGAGCGCCACATGATGTCCCACAGGCGTTCGATGTTGAGCGGGTCTTCGCCCATTAATAATTTGACCAGGTGGCCGGTAACAACAGGCCCGCCGCCAATGCCGCCCTGGCCAATGCCGGTGACGCCTTTGTCGGTGGAGATTTCGACCGTGAACCCGCCGAGGCCACCCGCGTTGGGCATGAACAGAGAACGGGTGGCTTTGTATTCGGGATAGATCGACATGGGGTTGGCGACTTCCACGCCGCCCGTGGACCACGAGCCCGGCGCAGGTTTGTAGGCGGGGGCGGGATGGCGCGGGCGTGCGTTGACGAGGCGAACTCCGGTGATTTTCAGTTTGCCCAGGGCATCGGCAAAGAGGGGAGCGGTGGGCAGGAGGGTGAGTAGGGATCGGCGAGTAATCATCGCCAATCAGTTTACTGCTTTTTGAGAGTCGGGGTTAGTGGGCGAGCCCGGCCCTCATTGTGATGGGTGAATCGAAGAGGTTGGGGCGTGGTTCGTTGGGGACGAGGGACACGGCTTGTTCGAAGGCGGTGGCCAGGCCGGTGGATAGCTCGCCGGCCGATTGTTCAGTGTTGATGACCAGGCTCTTGCCCCGTGCGCGGAGAGTGGCTCCTTCAACGAAGGCGTTGAGCTCGATGACCCAGGTTTCGTCGTCCTTGTCGATCAGGTCGATGGTGACATAGCGGTCGAGACCAGTAGCATCTGTGCGGACATAGACCGTCTGCCAGCTTCCGAATCTTTCGGTGAAGGGGCTGCGGAGCGTGAAGCCGTTTTGTTTGGCGGGTGGTTCGCAGTAGCTGGCGATCTGTTCCAGATTGGTGTTTAGTGACATGATTGCATTGCTCCTATCGGACTTCCAATCCCCAGGGGTTGATTAGGGCGTCTTTAGAGAAACCTTTGGGCAGAATGAACTCAATTCCGCCGCCCCATGCGATGTATCTCGGGCCTTGAATTTCCGGAAGTTTAGCCGGATCAATGAGTAAAAAATGCGTGCGGCGAAGGAGTGGATCGGGGAGATTCAAAAATCCGGTTAAATCTTCCGATGAGTATGGCGTTGGTGTCGTGAAGTGGCGGTTGGCGTCTCCGTGCAGATAGAGGCCTGCGTCTTTTTTTCGCAGATATCGGATGAGCGGACGGCCGCAAAGTTCGTCAGCTACTTCCGTGCCTGGGCGACGCAGCACCAGACTGTCTGGGGTCGAGCTGGAATAAATGTGAATACCTCTTTTTACTAACATCTCTATGTCCAACTTCGTTGCCAGGTTGCCACAGGACATCTCGCGAAAGCTCCTTTTCTGCAGGGAGAGTTGATGACGTCCATACTGCACAGATCGGCGATTCCTGGCGGATCTTGAGAGTATTGGGATATTTCCCAGGAGACTCTCAGCGAAACGTACTAAGGTGCCGAATTGTAAACGTCAATTTCCCTGCGTGATTCTACTATACAGACTCCACACACCAGCGCAGGAATGCGTGTAAACTGATTTCCATGCCATCATTCCCGATTGCCGTGGTGCTTGCCGCGGCTTTTTCAATTGCGTCTGCGCAAGATCACAAGACGTGGGCCGACTATGGAGGCGCCGCCGATTCGGCGCAGTATTCGGCGTTGAATCAGATCAATCGCACCAATGTCAGCAAGCTGAAAGTGGCGTGGACGTTTGCCACAGGCGACAACGCAAAGTACGATTTCAATCCACTAGTGGTAGGCGACACAATGTATGTGCTGGCCAAGGGATACTCGATTGTGGCATTGAACGCCGCTACGGGGAAAGAGATCTGGCGATATGCGCCAGACCCTGCGCCTAAGGTGATGACGCATCGCGGCATCAATTACTGGCAGAGCAAAGACGGCGCGGAGCGGCGGTTGCTGTTTGCCAGCGATCATAAGCTGCGGGCGCTGGATGCGAAGACGGGCAAACTGATTACCACCTTTGGCGACGGCGGAGCGGTGGATCTTAAGCAGGGGCTGGACCGGGATCCAGCGGCTCTGACGCTGGTGCAAGCGACTACGCCGGGACGCGTGTTCGAGGACCGGTTGATTGTGGGCTCGGCGACGAATCAGGGTTACGGTTCAGCGCCGGGGGATATTCGCGCGTTCGATGTGCGAACAGGGAAGTTGATCTGGACCTTTCACACCGTGCCACGGCCGGGCGAATACGGCTATGAGACGTGGCCGAAGGATGCGTGGAAAAAGGTCGGCGGTGCGAACGTGTGGGGCGAACTGACGCTGGATGAGAAGCGCGGCATCCTCTATGCCCCAACTGCAAGCGCAAAGTATAACTTCTATGGCGTGGACCGAGCCGGGGCGAACCTGTTCGCAGATTGCCTGCTGGCGCTGGATGCGCGCACAGGCAAACGCATCTGGCATTTTCAGATGGTGCATCACGATATTTGGGATTACGATGACGCCACCGCGCCGAAGCTGCTGACGGTGAAGCATGACGGCAAGACCGTCGATATTGTGGCGCAGGTGAGCAAGCAGGGCTTTCTGTGGGTGTTCAATCGCGTGACGGGCGAGCCGCTGTGGCCGATTGAGGAGCGCAAGGTTCCGAAGTCCGATATGGAAGGCGAACAGACCTGGCCCACGCAGCCGTTTCCGACGAAGCCTCCGCCGTTTGCGCGGCAGTCGTTCACTGTGGATGATTTGAGTCCGTACCTGAGTTCGGCGGACAGGGCGAAGTTTCGCGATGACATTTTGAGCGCGCGCAATGAGGGCCTGTTCACGCCTCCAGGCAAGCGCAACACGATTCAGATGCCTGGAAATAATGGCGGAGCGAACTGGGGCGGCACGGCGGTGGATCCGACGAAGGGCACGTTGTTTGTGGTGTCGAAAGATTTGCCAGCGATGCTGAAGTTGGAGCCGGAAGCGGGCACGAAGAAGGAAGCGCCGAAGGAGGCCGACGACGTGCGGTTCTTCAGCGGCTTCGGATTCATGCTCGATAGCAAGGGGCTGAGCCCGATCAAACCGCCATGGACATCATTGACGGCCTACGACCTGAACGACGGCACGATCAAATGGAAAATTCCTCTGGGGGAGGTGCCGGAATTGGCGGCGAAGGGGATTAAAGATACCGGAACGCATTATCCCAAGGTCGGTCCAGTGGTGACAGCGGGCGGACTGATTTTCACAGGCACGCGCGATAAGAAGGTTCGGGCGCTGGATGTGGAGTCGGGGAAGATTCTGTGGGAAGCGCAGGTGGATGCAGCGATCGAAGGGATTCCGGCGGTCTACGAGATCAAAGGCAAGCAGTACATCGTATGGTGCGCAGCGGCTCAAGTAGGACTGACTCCGGCGACTCAAGAAAAAATCGCCGGAGCCTATGTCGCTTTTGCGCTGCCTTAACGGCTACTTGTTGAAGACGGCCTGAACCGACAGGTTACCGCTGATGGGCAGTGTGCAAGTGGTGGCAGTACCGGCCGCGGCGCAGGCGCCGGACCAGTTGGCGAAGGTCTTGCCCGCGGGCGGAACTGCGGTCAGTGTGACCACCGTACCGTCTGTGAACTTTGCGGAGCAGTTGCCGCCGCAATCGATGGCGCGGTCGTTACCAGCAGGAGTGCCAGTGACGGTACCAGGATTGCTGCGGCCGATGGAAAGAGTGTACTGATTCTTGAATGTTGCACTGGCGGCCATGCCGCCGGCCAACGAGAAGGTGCAGCTGGGAGCGGTCCCGGAGCAGGGGCCGGTCCAGCCGGTGAACACCGTGCCGGAAGGCGAAGCGGTGAGCGTAACAGTTGAGCCGGCGGTGCCGAAGGCGGCGCAGGCGTTGCCGCAGCTGATCAGGCCGCCGTCGCCGGAGACGATTCCGTTGCCAGTACGAGTCACTGTGATGGAGTCGGCGATTACGTTGGCTGCAGTGTTCTGAGCGCTAACCGGGTCACCAAGTTCGCCAGCCGAAGGAGCGGTGCAAGTGGTATCGGCGCAGATAACTTGGTTGGTGATCGCATCCAACGCGCCAGTGTATTTGTAGAACTCATAGCGGCGAACGACGGAGCGTGTGGTTGCGGCGATCCTGCCGGAGTTCGACTTTGACCCGCGATTCTTCGCGCCCTTGCTGTTGACGCCGGAGGGCGGTGACTTCTGCACGATGTCCCATGCGACTTCCACCTGCGTGGCGCTTTCGGGAACAACGCTGGGATTGGTGCTCGCAAGCTCATCGGCCGTTAGTTCGCGGGTAAATTGGGTGGTGAATATTTTTACCCATTTTGCCGGCCCATATTTATCCGGAGTTTCCGGCGCCTCAGGCGCTTCGAAGGTGGCGGATACAACTGGAGTTGTACCGGGAGCCGGAGGAGGAGGAACTGTGCCGCCTGGCGGCACGGGAGCGCCGAAGAACCAGGTGATGAAGGGAATGGCGGCGGGAGGGTTCAATGCGATCAGCGTGCCCGGATTTGCAGGGTCCTCAACCAGCCAACGGCCGGTGACGACGACGGTTTGACCGCTATTCAGCGGATGGAGCGACTGGCCGAAGTGCTCGCAGCCGGAGGTGCCGTAGTTTACGCCGCCGAGGTAGCAGTCCTGCCAAGAGAAGGATGGATTAGAGGCGCCAACAGGCGTGGTGGCGGACCAGGTCTTCGAATTGGGATCGTAAATTGCCTGGTAGCGCTGATAAACCCCCGTTGCATAGGCGACCGGTTTCGGGCTTCCGTAGCGGCCACCGTAGACGGAGTAGTAGAGCTGGTTTTGTTGCAGGCCTTCGAACTGCACTTCGAAGCCGTGGGCCTCCTGCCCGGAGTTGTTAACGACATCGAACCCAGCCAAGGTCCCGCTTACGGTACCGGTCTGAGCGTAACAGAGCATTGGCGCCATAGCCAGTGCGAGAGTGAAGAAGCGCTTCATGAGAAAAATCCCCTTTATCCTTCGGGCGATTAGTTCGCCTGATTGTTAGGACAAAGGGGATTTGTCTGCGGAACAGATTGGGCGCGAAGTTAACACTTGTACGCCCCTGATATTACCAGAGCAGCTTGAAACCCAGCTGCAGCTGGCGCGGATAGTTGGAGCCTGGGGCGCTGACCGTCGACTTGTAAACCGTACCGAAGTTGGCATTGTCCGGTGTGCTGTTGAAATTTGTCGAGGTAATGAAGAACGAGTTGGCGATGTTGAACGCCTCGGCGCGGAACTGCACACGGAAGCGTTCGTTGATTTGCGTCATCTTGTTGAGCGATACGTCGGCCATGGCCACGGTCTGCAGGCGGACGCGCCCATCGTAGTTTGGCGTGTAACGCGGATTGTAGGTAGTGTTGTACATCAAGAAGTTGTACGAGGTGCAGCCGTAAGCTTTGGCATTGGTCTGCACGGTCATGCTGAAGTCATCGTTCTGCTTGATGGTGCACGGCTTGATGGCCTGAATTTTTTCCTGGCCCCATCCAAACGGGATGCGTGCGTCGCTTAAATAGAGGGCGTTGCTGGGCAGCGCCCAGGGGGTTCCTGCCATCACATTGAAGATGATGGTGTTTTCCCAGCCGCTGACCAACTTGCCGACGATCCCTTTGGCGTTGCGCATGAAGCGATGCCCCTGGCCAAAAGGCAATTGGGTGATGGCGCTGGTGACGAAGCGATGCGGGCGATCATATTGCACCAGGCCCTGCTGCATGATGTCGTTCTGCGGGTCGAGATAGCCGGAGCGCACCATGTTCTTGGCGAAGGTGTAATTCATGTTGAGGTTCATGCCGTTGCGGGCGCGGTAGTTGAACAGCGCCTGCAGCGAGTTGTACCAGCTTGCGCCGGTGTTCAGCATGTATTCGGTGAGTCCGGTGTACTGCGGATAGGGGCGCAGAATCTGATTGCGGTTAAGGGTTGCGTTGGTGTAGGTGCTGGTGCCGATGAAGGAATCCAGATTGCGGAACGGGTTGGGCACGCCGGAATTGCAGAACGTGACAGGATGGCCGAGCAGCGGGTTACAGCCATCGCGGAAGGCGCTGGTGGGCTGTTCGTCGAAGGCCTTGGTGGCTTCCAGATCCTTGCCGCGATTGGCGGAATAGGTGATTTCAAATCTGCCGCGCTGGAGCACGGCGCGTTGAATGCCGAAGGAGAACATGTTCACGTGCGGAGTGTGGAAGGCGCTGTTAACGAAATTCATGGAGCGGCCGACATATGTGAGCAGGCCATCGGCCGAGCCACGCGGTTGATTGGTGGTCGGGAATGGATCGTTCAACAGATTGGGATAGGTGGTGCGGTTGCTATCGGGGGATACCGTCATCGTGGTCTGCGCATTGTAACCTAAGGCCTGCTGGAAATTGTTGCTGGGATTTACGTAATAGCGAGCCCAGCCGCCGCGGAGCACGGTGTTACGAGTGAGCGCATAAGCCGCACCGAAACGGGGTTGCCACGTGTTCAAGTACGTATCGGCGGCGGTAGTGCGCGCGCCGTTCAGGCCTGAAAACAGAAGGCCGCCGACAAGCGGATTGGGAATATCCGGTGAGGTCTTGTGATTGACCTGCGCATCCAGCGGGCTGACCACTTGCGTGTCGAAGCCAACATTCAAGCGTCCGAAACGCTCATTCGGAGGAACATTGAAATCGAAGCGCAGGCCCAGGTTCAGGGTGAGCTTGGAACTGGCTTTCCAATCGTACTGCACCCAGGGCGCCATGTAGCGCTGCATGTAGATGAAGTAAGAGTTGTAGTTCACGGTACCGGAACTGGGCGTGCCGAGCAGGAAACTGGCGATGGAGTTGCCGCTCAATACGTCGGCCAACTGATAGTCGGCCTGAGTGAAAGTCCGGTTTGCGGTAAGACCGAAAACAGTGCCAGGATTCTGCACGGCGTATTGGATCCAGCGCATGTCGTAGCCGGCGCGAAGCGTGTGGCTGCCGTTGACCTTGGTGAGCGATGTGGCGATTGCCCAGGTGTTGGTGACATTGCGGCCCGGGCCGCTCTTGCCGAGGCTCAGATAGTCAGTGAAATCATAGCGGCCAAAGCCCGGGTTGTAGGGCAACGACGCGGCCAGCTTAGAGGGGAAGCCAAGAGAGGTCAGGTCAAAGCTCTTGTTGATCAAGCCGTCATTGCTTTCGATGTAGCGGCTAAAAGATACTTTGGAGTCCAGAATCATTGTGGGAGATAGCGTCCACAACCAGTCGAGCACGTAGGCATCGTTGATGCGCTTCAGCGGCAGGGGGCCATCGGCGCCCACTTTGCCGACGATCCCGTTGGTGCCGCGCATTTCGGTGCGGTCGTTGCTGCCATTGCGGAAGAATACGTGGTGGCGGTCGCCAAAGTTTTGGTCGAACTTGAACACCAGGTTGTAGAAGGTGTCCTTCGCCGGATTGTAGCCGCCAGAGGCGAAGTAGTTGTTTTGCGCATAGGCCGAGCCATCGGTGTGAATATTCGGTTCCGGGTAGAAATTGACGATCTTGCTGGCGATGGGGTTGATGCGGTTGGCGGGCAGCACGTTGTTGGGGAATGGATCCCGAACGTTTTTGCCGCTCACGGTGCGCGATGTTGTGGGGTCGTAGACGGTGACCTTGGCGCCGGTGCCGTCAGTGAGCTTTGAAAAGTCGCCGGCGCGCATTTCCATGCCAGGCACGGAAAGAATCAGCGGCTGGGGAGTGGCCTCGCGGTAGCCTTCGTAGTTGAACAGGAAGAATGTCTTGTTGCGGCCATCGTAGATTTTAGGAATGAAGACGGGGCCATCGGCCTGGCCGCCGTACTGATCGAGGTAGTGGCCATCCTTCGGTGAGCCGTGGGCATTGTTCTGGTAGGAGTTCGCGTCGAAGGAGTTGCGGCGCATGAACTCGTACAGAGCGCCATGGATACGATTGGTGCCGCTCTTGAGTGCGACGTTGACAATGCCTCCGCCGGTCTTGCCATATTGCGCATCGTAGGAGTTGGTCATGATTTTGAACTCCTGCACGGAATCGACAGGCGGCACATAGGCGATATTGTTGCCACCGGCCTGGGCGTTGTTGGGCGCGCCATCAAGCAGGAACTCATTATTCGACGCGCCGCCGCTGCCTGCATTGCCGCCGCTGCTGCCGGTGCTGCCGCTGCCGTTGATGTTCCAGCGCGCGATGGCGCCGTTATCAAAGGGCCGCTGATAAACGAGTTCGCCGTTGTAGTCGACGCCCGGAACGAGCATCGACAGCATGAAGGGATTGCGCCCGTTCAACGGGTACTCGGCGACGGCTTCGGCATCGATCAGGCCGCCGCGGTCGGCGGTCTGTTCAACCACCGAACCTTCGGCGGTAACGGTTACTTCCTGCGACATGCTGCCGAGTTCGAGCTGCACATCCTCAGTGCTGGTTTGCGCTACTGTCACCTGCAAGCCAGCGCGGACGGCTGCTTTGAAGCCAGTGGCCGCGACCGTCAGATTGTACGATCCCGGCTGAAGAAACGGAACAGTAAAGTTGCCATGGCTGTCGGTCTTGCTGGTGTTCACAGCGTTTGTGGCTGGATTCTTGACCGTCACCGCGGCGTTGACCACAGGCGCCTTGGAAGGGTCGGTAACACGACCCGTCAGCGTTCCGCGCGAATCCTGAGCAAGTAAATTAGATGCGAAAATGGCGAGAAGCAGGAATGGAAATGAAAGTCGATTTTGCATAAATCCTCTTTTGATAAAACCCCGTGGCTATAGCATATCTCAGTGTATGGGGTGACTGCTGTTATTCCTGCCGCACTGCGCCATCCGCGGTCCCGGTTACGCACGTACTAAGGGAAAGTACTGAATTACTAAATCAGTTCGGTACTAGTCGTCCATTGGTTCACGCACCTGTACCCGACAAACTGTAACAGATGGTTGTACGAATAAAAACAGGCAGCGCGGGAACCTCTTCCACCGGACGCAGAACGGTTCGCCGCTCCATATATCCTCATCGCAGCGTGCGTTCGCTGCCCGTCACCGCGGTCCGGTTGGGAGTGGCGATCGGGCTTTCCCTGCTGATCAGCTGTCTAACTGCCTACTACGCCATCGAAATCATGAATTTCCATGCGGGCATTGCCAGCTATCTCTTCCGTTTTGCCGGGATCGCTGTGAGCGGTTGGGAACAGGTGGCTATCTTTCCCGGGCTGCAGCCGGCATTGGCGCCGGTTACCAACATTCCTATGTTTGATGCCGTGCCCGATGGCGCAAGGCTTGTGCTGATTCTGTCTATTGTTCTGCTGCTACTGATCTCACGGCGGTACTTGCTGACGCGCAGCCTTTCCAGTTTTTTGATTTTCCTTCTTATCGTATCCGCGGTGGTGAATTCCTTAAAACCCGGCCTGCATTTCGATTCACAGACCTTCGGACAGGTATGGTTGCGCGGTGAGATGCTGGTGTGGCTGTTGCTGCCATGGGTGGCATCGCTGCTGTTTTTGATGCCGCAGCCAAACATGGCAGAGGGGATTGGGTGGGTCCTGTTGATTCAGGTTTATGGAGTCCTGTTTTCGGCCCTGCGCATGGTGTTTTCGTTGGGTGTGCTGCACTACACGGGTCTGCTCTTTATGCCGCTGGTCTGGTTCGGCATGGGAACGCTTTCTGACCTTGTCTTCTTGTTATGTTTTTACTCATTCAGTGTTTGCCGCACCAGTAGCCGTGTGTGGGGATTGAGGACGTCGTGGCAATCGTAGTCTTCATCGCCCGCTGCTGCGTATTTTTCACATTATCCGTGCTGATGCTGTATGCGATCCGGCATTACTGGATGGGCATCTCCCGCTTGAAGCTTAGCCATCCCAAGGACTTCAACGAACTGGTGGGATTCGTGATGCCCAACATCACCGTGATGGTGCCCATGCATAATGAAGAAAAAGTTGCGGCCGATGTTTTGCAGGCGCTGGTGGATTGCGATTACGACTGGACCCGGTTACAAATCATCGCAATCAATGACCGCAGCACGGACGGGACACGCGCGATTATCGACGAATACGCGGAAAAGTACAAAATTATAGAACCACTGCACAGAAGCGAAGGCGCAGGCGGAAAGCCTGCCGCGCTGTTGGAGGCGACGAAACTGGCGACGGGCGACATCATTCTCTTGTTCGATGCCGATTATATTCCCGGGCGCGCCATGCTCAAGATGCTGGCTGCTCCGTTTGTGGATATCGAAGTGGGCGCAGTGATGGGCCGCGTAGTGCCGCACAACGTTGGTGGCAGTCTGCTGGCTGGACTTTTGTCGCTGGAGCGCGCGGCGGGTTACCAGAGCGCGCAGCAATCGAGATTTAATCATGGGTTTACCGCGCAGTTTGGCGGTACGGTGGGCGGAGTGCGGGCCACGGCGTTGGCGGCCATCGGAGGATGGGATCCGGCTTCGCTCACCGAAGATACAGATCTGACGTTCCGCATGCTGTTGCAAGGCTGGCGGGTGGCCTACGTGAACCGCGCCGAATGTTACGAGGAAGTGCCGCAGTCGTGGACGGTGCGGAAGAAGCAATTGAACCGATGGGTTACAGGGCATACCGAATGCCTGCACAAATACTGGCGGCAAATTGTCAGGGCGAAGTTTCTTTCGAGGCTGGAAAAAGCCGACTCCCTCTTGCTGCTGGCGATGTACCTGACGGCTCCCGTGATGGTGATGGGATGGCTGGCATCTCTTGTGTTGTTCTTTGCCGAAAGCGCCCATGAGGTGCCGATTCTGGCGATTGCCATGAGCTTTGTGGGCTACCAACTGTTTTCAAACCAAGCGACGTTTATGGAGATAGGCATTGCCTCCATGCTCGATGGCAGCCGTGAGCGGATGCTGCTGCTGCCACTGAATTTGCTTAACTTCTTCGCCTCCACCGGCGCCATCTGCAGCGCCCTTATGCGCTTTTACTGGAGCAGAATCTGGGGAGACGGCGGGCCTGGCTGGGATAAGACGAAACGAACGCGCGAACCAGGGGATAATCCTTCCGGGCCATCTGGCGGAAACAACATTCAGATGGTATCGCGTACTGCAAACGGGCTGTACTATTCACACAAAACTTCGGGGGATTGACACATGCTGGCATTCTTATTATTCGGGCTGATATTTTCCTTCGTTTACTATCTGCATTTCCATTTCGCCTTTTCGACTTACAACCGGTTGAAAGGCGAGAAGTCGACGGAGCTCGATACTGGTTATGTGCGATTGGAGGATTACTTTGGCCAATCGTTTCGCAACAAAATGGCCGAGTGGCTTAAGTTGCCCAAAGACCCCAGTTCCAGCCCGATGCTGAGCATGGTGGAGAAGGGCGCGGAGAGAATCTACATTTCCAAGGAAGCCAACTACCCCTCCTCGCACGAAGAGCGGGAGATGCTGGTGGTTGAGGGCGACTTCCTATGTGGCGCCGGCTGTAATTTCGAAAAAGAGTTAATGGTGCGGCAGGATTGCGTGATTGGTCCGTCCACGGAGATACAGGCGCTGGCTGTGGATGGCATGACGCGGTTGCACCAGGGAACAAAGGTTCGACGCTGGGTGGATTCCAACGGCTTTCTGGACATCCGCGGCAACTGTCGAATTCAATCGCGCGCCACCTCTCGTTCGGCCATCCGTTTCGGCCCTGGTTCCCAGGCGCAATCCTTGTTCGCTCCTGAGGTGTCAACGCAGGGGCGGCGCGAGGGTGAATGGACATGGTCAAACGATGAACATCCTGTGCTGGAACTGCCTGTGCCAGCCAATGATGAAAAGATTCCGGGCTTTAATCCGGACAGGCTGAGGTATCAGGGCGGCGGTTGTTATCGTTATGACGGTGATTTGCGTGTCGACATGGCAGTGCACCTTTCCAAATCGCTGATTGTCCGTGGCGATTTCCAGTGCTCGAAATCGAGTTACATCGAGGCCGACCTGAAGGCCACAGGCGATGTATTTATCGGCGATGATTCAATCGTTAAAGGCAACGTGGTTGCGCAAGGCCATCTCACGTTGGGCAGAGCGGTGTTTTTTCAAGGACTCCTTTATTCAGGCGGCTCCTTGCGCCTGCGGCATGGGGTGAGAGGGCTGCGCGAGGGACTCCCCGTGGCCGCTTATTCGGCGGGTCCGATGTTTGTGGAGAGTAACTGTGTGATCAATGGAAAGCTATCGTCCGGTAAATTCGTCAAGGCGTTGGTAACTCCCGTGGATTGGTTCGAAACTGAAATATGGAAGTCAAATTCATGAAACATCTTTTTGCACTTGCCTGCTTATTTGCGGCGGCGGCCTCAGCGGAAGACGCGTCGTTTGAAAAACCAGCTTATGAAGCGACGCTGCCGATGCGGCTTGAGGTTGGTACAACCCAAAGCTATGCGGGGAAAAATTACGGCTACTGGCGTGGGGCGGACGCTGAACTGTGGATCCGCTACAGCGCCAAATTCATACCCGTACTGACCATCAATACGCAGACTCGCCCAGGAGGCACGCAGGAGAGCTACGGTTTCTTCAGTTACATGAATTGGACCAAGAATTTTTACACCACCCAAGGATTGTCGTTCGCGCCCCAGTTGAGCGCCTTTGGAACTCCCCAACCGATCTTCTTCCCAAAACAGCGTTATGATGGCAAGGCATACTTCAAGCTGCCTTCCGAACCGAAACTGGTGCTGGATGCGGGCATCACTTACCTGGATTACGGCGGAACAATCAAGAGCGAGATCTTCAGTGCGGGCTTTATTTACTACCCCCCAAAGATGGTGATTGACGGCAATTTGTTCGTCAACCATAACCAGCCTGGTGGCATGGTGTCCGCCGCGGGCAGTGTTTCCGCGCAGTATGGCCGGGAGGGCAAGTATTGGCTTGGCGCAACCGTCAGCGGCGGCCACGAAGCGTACCGTTACTTTGCCGCGCAGCCGGTGGACGTGAACTTGAACGGATACTCGGCCTCGGTCTTCTTCCGCAAGTGGATTACTCGCCGCACGGGCTTCGTACTAGGCTTGGATCACCAGACTAAGTTCACTGCTTACAGCCGGATAGGCGCTACGGCCAAGATGTTCTTTGAGTTCTAAGCAAACCAATTGTCTAGTACAAATCGCTAGTGGTTACCTGTACGATCAGGCAGTAAATCCATTGAAGTTGGTACCTGTTAAATGATCCTATGGTTATGGAGGACAGGTTTCCATGATAAATAGGCTTGTAACTACGGCGCTGGCTGGGATCGCGCTAGGGCTGATTCCGGCAAGCGCCACAACGATTGTCTTTAACGATTTCAGCTCAACGTCCGGACTTACTCTATTGGGGAATGCGGCCAGCACGTCGAATGTTTTGCGAACTACATCCGCTGCCGCTAATGAGGTCGGAGCGGCCTGGTATAACACCGCAGTCAATGTAGCAGGTGGATTTGACACTTCCTTTCAGTTCCAAATCACGAACCGCGAAGGGTGGACGCCGGACTGGTCTTTGATTCCAGGCAGTACAGGCGGTGACGGCTTTGCGTTTGTGATTCAGGGAGTGAACACGAGCCAGATCGGCGCATATGCCAGCGGGTTGGGCTATTTTTATATTCCGGACAGCCTTGCCGTTGAGTTCGACACCTGGCAAAACATCCCTTCCTACTGTGAACCGAGCGGAAACCACATTGCTGTACAGAGCGAGGGCGTTCTGCCGAACCGCCCGGAGCATTGCACGGGCTCCGATTTCAATGGTCCATATGCCAATCCGACGCTGGGTATTACCACCGTTGGCCCAGATATGTCGAACGGAGCCATTTACAATGTCCATATCCACTACACCCCAGGCGACCTGGCCATCTACTTCAACGACATGAACACGCCGATATTGAATGTCGCGGTGGATCTTGCCACTAAGTTGAACCTGCCGCAGGGAACCAATGCCTTTGTCGGATTTACTTCGTCAACTGGCGGGGCATTCGAAAACCACGACATCGTAAACTGGTCATTCACAAATGTGCCCGAACCGCAGACTTACTTATTGATGGGTGTTGGACTAATCGCCCTGGCGATTCGCCGCCGCCTGTAACTTAATCAGTTCCTGTTTCTCCTCAGGCCGCGCTACAGGCTTAATGGTTTGTGGCGCGCGCCAGTGATCGATATAGGAAGTCTGATGGACGCAGGAAACGGTGCAATACGGCGCGCAAGCCTTTTCCGTAATGAATTCGCGCTTCACATCGGCGATGGTGTAATCAAGCAACGGCGTACCTGGAAACCCACGTTGCTGCGAACAGTAATGCACCAGGCCTTCTTCGCAAATATACATGTAGCGGCTGCCGGCGCGGCAGCGCCAATCGCTGGGCTCGCCATTCGCAACATTGTCCTGGAACTGATTGAACCGGGCATAGCTGCGCTTGGCCAACTGCTTCATCTGCATGAAGACTTCCCGATCGCGCCCGCCCAATGGCTTCAACTGGCCACTGCCATCGTGAATGATTCCGATGGTCGAACTGAAACCCAGCTGCAAGGCCCGTTTTCCGATGACCAGCGCGTCGTCGGGATTCTGGATGCCGCCGCCTACCACGGAGTTGATGTTCACATGGAACAAGGCATGTGCCGCAAGCAACTGCAGCTTCTTGTCCAAAACCTTCAGGCTCTTTTTGGAAACTTCGTCAGGCTTCACGTTGTCGATACTGATCTGCAGATGGTCTAAACCTGCGCGGTTCAGCTTTTCGATGCGGTCGGCGGTCAGCAGGTAGCCGTTGGTGATCAGACCGGCGAGGATGCCGTGCTTGCGGATGCGTGCAATGATGTCGTCGAGTTCCGGATGCAAGGTCGGTTCGCCGCCGCTGATGGTGACCAGACCCGCGCCGAGCTTGGCCAGATGGTCGACGCGCCGCATCATTGTCTCAGCCGGAACCGGCTTCGAGAAATCGTCGAACTCGTTGCAATATGTACAGGATAAGTTGCAACGGCGCATCGGGACGATGTGCGCCTGCACCACGTGATCCGTGGAAAGTAGAGCCCGCGAGATCATACGCAGCTCGCGCACGCGGCGAGTAGAGGCATGACCCAGCCGCTTCAGTCTGAAGTTACCTTCCGGCATAATGACAATTATATATTTTAACCTCAGTTTGCAAGTCAAAGGGCGAAAAATGACCTGTGGTGTTGAAATTTGAGGCTGAACGGCGAAATTACGGCTTCTTCGGTGCTGCGGGCGCGGCCGGTTTGGCCGGGTCCACATCGCTGAAAGTGACCTTCACATCGCTGCCGAAGTACTTGTAGTCCTCATATTTCACAGACATACGGATGCGCTGGGATGAATCTTTGAAGACCAGCGTGTCGTTGGCGATGGTGTAGGTCGGGAACCAGAACTTACCGTCGATCTGTTCGCGGTAGGTTTCAAACTTCGGGAACTGCTGGTCGGAACCTTTTTTCAACAGCCCAACGGCCCGCCCATAGCTTTTCACAATCTGCAGATCGCGGTCGTCCACCCAGATTTGCCCCTGGAAATAGCGCTGGCCCTTTTCGAGCTTCTTAGGCTTGACAGAGAAGGTGTAGCAGGAGATCTCGTCCAGTTTTTCGCGGCCCAGATAGCGGACGTCGTAGTTGTCGATGTCCTTGCTGGTCAACACGAACGGTTGCACGTTGCGCAGATCGGCCTCGTCCTCGGGGGTGATGATCAGCTTTAACGTAGGTACGGGCGCGCGCACGATACGTTCGGTCCGCTTGCCGTTGGGCGAGAAGATAACATCCGCGATGTATTCCCATTTGCCGGTGACGTTGCCGCGGTCGTCCAACTCGTGCATTTTGAGGGACTGCCGGTAGGTGTACTTTTCTCGTGCCTTGGCGAATTCTGACTCTTTTTGAGCGAACTTGGCGATGATGTCCTTGACCTCAGCCTCGGACGGTTCTTTCGAATCGGCGCCCCAGCAGGGGAGCAAGAATAGCGGAAGCAGATACAATGCGCGCATATGATTACCCTAACAGATGTTTGGCGATGGTGATGCGTTGCATGTTACTTGTGCCCTCGTAGATGCGACCGATTTTTACATCGCGGTAGAGTTTTTCCACCGGATAGTCCTTTGTGAAGCCCACGCCGCCGAACACTTCCACGGATTGCGAGACCACCTCTTCTGCAATGATGGAACTGAAATACTTCGCCATGGCCGCCTCGGCAACAAAAGGCATGCCGTTTTCGCGCAGCCGCGCAGCGTTATACACCAGCAGCCGGGCAGCTTCCACTTTGGTCGCCATCTCCGCCAGTTGGAATTGGACGCCCTGGTATTCACCGATTGTCTTACCGAACTGCTTGCGCTGCTTGGCATAGCCCACCGCATGATCGAGCGCGCCACGAGCCACGCCGATCATCTGTGCGCCGATGGCGATGCGGCCTTCGTTCAGCGTTTCGATGGCAATCTTGTACCCCTTGCCCACTTCGCCGCATACGTTTTCTTTGGGGACTTTGCAGTTGTCCAATATCAGTTCGCATGTAGATGACGACCGGATGCCAAGCTTGTCTTCCTTCTTGCCAACCTGAAATCCGGGGAAATCGCGCTCCACCAGAAAGCAGGTGATACCTTTGTACCCAGCCTCCGGATTGACGGTGGCAAACAGCAGAAACAACCCGGCTTCCGCCGCATTACTGATCCACAACTTGCGGCCGGTGATCAGGTAGTGGTCGCCCATGTCTACAGCTTTGGTGGTCAGGGCGAAGGCATCCGAGCCTGCGCCGGCCTCTGAGAGTGCATAGGACCCGACCGTGTCCGCTGCAAGCTTCGGCAGGTACTTCCGCTTCTGTGCATCGTTGGCCCAACGCACAATGGCGTTGACGACCAGCGTGTTTTGCACGTCGACCACAACGGCCGCGCCCGGCTCCACCGCCGCCACCTCCTCCACTGCGATCACGGATTGAAAGAACGATCCGCCCTGGCCGCCGTACTCTTCAGGAATTTCGATGGACATCAGTCCAAGATCGAAAAACTGTTTCAGAATCTCCGGCCGCAGTTTGGCATGTTCATCCATCTCGCGCACATGCGGGCCGATCTGTTCGCGCGCGAACCTGCGCACGGTGGACTGGAACATGGCCTCTTCTTCGCTAAGGGCGGTAAGCGGACGTGGCACTGCGTCGGATACAGGCGTCATAGCCACTAGTGTACTGCTTCTGAATCGATAATGATCCGTTTGAAAAAATCGGTGTTCCGTTGACAGACATTTCCGCCGGATTCCGCGTTACTGTTAGGAACTCATGGAGCTATAATGTCGATGGAGGCGGAATGATGAAAAGATTTTTCCTGATTGCTATGGTGATCGCGGCTGCCACTGCGCAGGCCCAGCCTGCCAGGAAGCGCGTCGCTGTTTTTGATTTCGATTACGCAACGGTGCAGAGCGGCGTCTCGGGCATCTTTGGTCAAAATGTCGATGTTGGCAAGGGTATCGCCGATCTCATTGTTGACCGCTTGGTGAACGATGGAACCTACTCTGTGATCGAGCGCAAAGCGATCAACAAGATCATGGCGGAGCAGAACTTCTCCAACAGCGACCGCGCCGATCCGAACTCCGCCGCGAAGCTCGGCAAGATTCTCGGCGTGGAAGCCATCATCATCGGTAGCATCACGCAGTTTGGACGTGACGACAAGTCGGTCGGGCTAGGTGGCGTCGGCGGTGTGGCTGGGCGCTATGGCCTTGGCGGCATCGGGAAGAAGGAATCGAAGGCGGTGGTGGCGATCACGGCACGCATGGTTTCCACGGATACAGCCGAGATTCTTGCATCGAGCAGCGGCAAGGGCGAATCCAAGCGCTCCGGCGCCTCGCTGGTGGGCGGAGGCGGGAACTGGGGCAGTGGCGGCGCCGGCGGCATCAACATGGGCAGCTCCAACTTTGCAAACACCATTCTTGGCGAAGCCGTGAATGCCGCAGTAACGCAACTGTGCGGACAGCTCAACGCCAATGCCAGCCGCATGCCGACGAAGATCATTACGATTGACGGATTGGTTGCCGATGTCGCTGGCAACGAACTGGTGATGAACGTGGGCAAGAACGCGGGCGTCAGAGTTGGCGACCGTTTGCAGGTGAAGCGCGTTGGCCGCGCCATCACCGATCCCGCTACTGGCAAGGTTTTGCGCCGTTCAGAGACAATGCTGGGCGACGTTGTAATCAAGGAAGTGGATGACGTGTCGTGCACCGGTACCTATTTGGGCCAAGGCCAGGTAAAGGTTGGCGACGCAGTAAAGTCAGGTGGACAATGAGCCTCGAACCTGGTGCGCGAATCGGCGACTACGAAGTCCTCGCCGTGCTTGGCGCGGGCGGGATGGGTAAGGTCTATAAGGTCAGAAACGTAATCTCTGACCGCATAGAAGCAATCAAAGTGCTGCTTCCGAATTTGAGCGAGAATCCGGAACTGGCGGAGCGTTTCCTGCGCGAAATCAAAGTGCAGGCTGCGTTGACGCATCCGAACATCGCGTCGCTGCATACTGCGGTGAACGTCGACAATCAGCTGTTAATGGTGATGGAGTTCGTGGAAGGCTACACCCTTGAGAGCTATCTCTCGCAGGGGCGGATCCCGATTCAACATGCGGTTGGCTACATGTCGCAGGTGCTTTCGGCCCTATCTTATGCGCACAAGCAGGGCGTTGTGCATCGCGATATCAAGCCAGCCAACATGATGGTGACGCCACAGGGCGTGGTCAAGTTGATGGACTTTGGCATTGCACGCATTGGCGCGGATCGCAGCCTGACTCAGACTGGCAATACGGTTGGCTCGCTGTTCTATATGTCGCCCGAGCAGATCAATGGATCTCCGGATGTGGATGCGCGTTCCGACATCTATTCGCTGGGCGTTTCCATGTATCAGATGTTGACCGGCAAGCGGCCCTTCGATGGCGATAGCGATTTCAAGATCATGGCCGCGCATATGCAGCAGAAGCCGGTGCCGCCTATTGAGCTCGATCCGGATCTGCCTGCGATATTGAACGAAGTGATCATGCTGGCGATTACCCGCGATCCGGCAAAGCGGTTCCAATCAGCGGACGCAATGCTGGCCGCACTGTCGTCACTGAATGCGCCTCCGAAGGCTGCGCCTGCGGCGGCGAAACCGGTTGAGTCGAAGGCGCCAGTGGTGCCGCAGCCTGTCGCGATGGAAAAATCCAGCAGCAAGCGCGGACTGTATATGTTGATCGGATCGTTGGCCACTGTCGCCGTGCTGGTGGTTGGCGCCATGCAACTTCCCAAGTATTTCGGAGCGAAAGCAGACGATGCTGCGCAGGCAAAACCGCTGGCGGAAGTTTCCGTCCAGCCAACCAAGCCGCCAGATCCGCAGCCACCCACAACAGACACGCAAAAGCCACAGGCAGACACGCCGGCGCAAACGGCTACGACGACTGCGAATCGCCCGCAGATTGCACCAACTACCATCGCCCAGAAGCCGGCGGCTCAAGCCCGGCCAATCGACACTGCACAGCAGCAGCCTCCGCCACCAGTTCGTGAACCAGAGCCGGTGGTGATGCCGCCTCAGAATCAGCCGCAGCAGCAGTTGCCGCCCACGGTTGCCCAGCAGCCTCCCCAACAGCAGCCGGCGCAGAACAATCAGGATGAAGGCTTGCGCCAACGTGCTTTGACCCGCCAGTCAAATCGCCTGGCGCAGTTGGAGCCGCGCACCGGAGCCGTCCATGCGTCGTTGAAACGCTTGCAGGACGCGCAGGCGCGATCGGGCCTGGGTCTTCGCGGCGACATGTCGGCCGCATCGCAGCGTCTGGAGGTTCAGCTGAACATGGCGGCGAAAGCCATTCAGGATGGCAACCCCGCGGTTGCAAAAAACCATCTCGACCTGGCCGAAAGGGCGTTGGAAACGCTGGAGAAGTTTCTAGGCCTTTAACGAATGAGCTACACACGGCGGGAGTTCGCATATCTGATGGCTGCGCAAGCGCCGGTTCGCATCGGCATTGTTGGCGGTGGCTTTGGCGCGCAGTTCCAATGGCATCTGCATCCGCAGTGTTCGGTCGCGGCAGTGTGCGACATCCGCCCGGAAAAGCTCGCGGCGATGAGCAAGACCTATCGTTGCGATGCGGCCTACGGCGACTTTCGCGAGATGCTAAGGGCACCCGGCCTGAATGCGGTTGGCGTGTTCACGCCGGCGCCTTTGCACGTGTGGATGGCTTGCGAAGCGATGAAGGCAGGCAAGCATGTGATCAGCGCCGTACCCGCCGGTCTTTCCATCGCCGAGCTCGAAGAGTTGGTGGATACCGTGCGCCGCACGGGCATGAAATACATGATGGCTGAAACCAGCTACTACCGGCCGCAGATCATTACCTGCCGCGAATGGTCGCGCGACGGTAAGTTCGGCACTATATTTTATTCGGAAGCAGAATACCACCACGAAGGGTTGGAGGCGCTGTTTTACGACGAACGCAAGTTACCGACATGGCGTCATGGATTTCCGCCCATGCACTATCCCACGCACTGTACTGGAATGATCGTTCCTGTAACCGGCGAGCATCTGGTGGAAGTATCGGCCGTAGGTTGGGGCGACGGGCACGAAGTGCTCAAAACGAATCAATACAAGAACCCGTTCTGGAATACCACGGCGATGTTCAAAACATCAGGCGGGCATGCCGCGCGCGTGTCGGTATTCTGGCACGTGGCGGCCAAAGAGACCGAGCGCGGGGTGTTCTATGGCGACCGCAAGAGCTACATCATGGAACGTCCGGAAGGGTCGCCTAACGCTGTGTTCGGCTTAGGTGGAAAGCAGGAAGCGTTTACTCAGCCGAATCATTTCGAGAAGCTGCCGGAGCCCATGCGGGTGAAAACGGGACATGGCAATTCACACACATTTTTGACCCATGAGTTTGTCAGCGCGATTGTTGAGAACCGGCATCCAACGGTGAATGTGTGGGAGGCAGCAGCCTATACGGCGCCTGGAATAGTCGCGCATCAATCGGCATTGAACGGCGGCGTGGCGATGAAGGTTAAGAACTTCGGCGTCGCGTCTTAGTTGCCAGTTTCGCGGCGGGTTTGGCCGCCATGGGAACCAGCGAACTCATCTTGATAACAGGCACCAGCGAGTTCGCGGCCGCCACTGGTTCGGGCGACATGTGGGCGCGGATCTCGGTATTCAGTTCCTTGATGAACTGCTCGATCTGCCGTTGCATCTCTTCCATCTTTTCGCGCATGTTGAGAATGATCTCAACGCCGGCGAGATTCACACCCAGATCGCGCGTCAGCTTGAGGATGACTTCAAGCCGCTCAAGGTCATCGTCAGTGTATAGCCGCGTGTTGCCGTCACTACGCGAGGGCTTCAACAGTCCTTCGCGTTCATACAGACGCAAAGTCTGCGGATGCACTTGATACTGTTCGGCGACGGCCGAAATCATGTACGCGGCTTTGGAGCGCTTGGCCATTTTGTGTTTATACCTTGCTCCACATGATTATACTTTGCTCCACATCTCTGAGCGCGGGTCGGCCGGGTCGAGCTCGGTGAGTTTGCGCAATAACTCGCGCACCCGTTCATCATCGATGCTGGGGGTCTTGATCGCTATTTCCACGATCTGATCGCCACGCGAATTCTTGCGTGCGTTGAACACGCCCTTTTCGCGCAGGCGGAATTTCTGCCCGTTCGCCGCGCCCTGTGGAATTTTCAGGATGGAACGGCCATCAAGCGTAGGCACTTCGATCTTCGCCCCCAGTCCAGCTTCGGAAACCGTAACCGGCAGCTTGATTTCAATGTTGTCGCCTTCGCGCTGGAAGAATTCATGCGGTTCCACGCGCAGGGTGATGAACAGATCGCCTGACGGAGCGCCACCCGTGCCGGAGTTGCCCTTGCCCGCCACGCGCAGCCGGTCGCCCGATTGAACGCCCTGCGGAATTCGCACCTCTACCGAGTCGTTAATGGCCATGCGGCCATCGCCATGGCAGGTGGCGCATGCGTTTTTCAGTTTCCCTTTTCCACCGCACCGCGGGCAGCTCAGATTGAAGCGCATTGCGCCCGCCATCTGCGAAACCTCGCCCGATCCACTACACTGCGGGCAACTGATGCTGGCGCCGCCCGCCGATCCGCTACCGCCACAGGATAGGCACGATTCATTGCGTTGTATATTCAGCCTGACCTGGGTGCCCTTGATCGACTGCCAGAAATCGACGTTCAGCGAATACTCCAGATCGATGCCGCGTTCTGCCTGAGGTCCCTGCGTGCCGCCCCCCTTGCCGAAAAACTGGCTGAAGATGTCGCGGAAGCCGCCTGGATTTTCCTGCTGTGGGCGGGCGTGCCCACCAGCTCTAGCTTGCGATGTGAAGTCGCCGAAATCGAAACCGCCAAAGCCCATGCCCGGGCCACCCTGCGGTCCAGCGCCAGGACCAGGCATGCCTGATTCCGAATAGAAGCCGTATTGATCGAACATCTGCTTCTTCTTCGGATCGCTCAGGATGTCATACGCCTCCTGCACTTTTTTGAAGCGCTCCTCGGCCGACTTGTCACCCGGGTTCAAATCCGGGTGATACTTGCGCGCAAGGCGGCGATACGACTTGCGGATGTCATCCGCAGTCGCATCGCGCCCCACGCTCAGCGTGGCATAGTGATCCTGCTTATCCGGCAACGGAGTGCTCTCTTATTTCTTCTTGTCGTCTACGTCAACAAACTCCGCATCAACGACATTGTCCTTGGGCTTTGCGCCATCCTGCGGCGGCGCTTCCCCACCCGGCGCGCCACCAGCCGGAGGCTGTTGCGCGGAGCTGGCCTTGTACATTGCTTCGGCCAGTTTGTGGCTTGCCTGCGTCAACTTGTCGGTAGCAGCATTGATCTTTTCCGTGTTGCCTTCGGCAATCGATTTCTTGGCTTCTTCGATCGATTCCTGGACGTTCTTACGGTCTTCTTCAGAGATCTTGTCGCCATGCTCCTTCAACGTTTTTTCCACGTTGTAGACCATGCTGTCAGCGCGGTTGCGCGTCTCGATCTCTTCCTGCTTGCGCTTGTCGTCGGCGGCGTTGGCTTCGGCATCGCGGGCCATCTTGTCGACCTCTTCCTTGCTCAGGCCGCTCGAAGAAGTGATGGTAATCTTCTGCTCGTTATTCGTCGATTTGTCCTTCGCCGTCACGTTCAGAATGCCGTTGGCATCGATGTCAAACGTGACTTCGATCTGCGGCACGCCGCGCGCAGCGGCAGGGATGTTGCCCAGCTGGAACACGCCCAGCAGCCGGTTATATGCGGCCATGGAGCGCTCGCCCTGGTAGACCTTGATTTCCACTGAGGTCTGGCTGTCGCTGGCGGTGGAGAAGGTTTCGCCCTTTTTCACCGGGATGGTGGTGTTGCGCTCGATCAGTTTGGTGAACACGCCGCCCAGAGTTTCGATGCCGAGCGAAAGCGGGGTCACGTCGAGCAGCAGTACGTCTTTCACTTCGCCGCCCAACACGCCGCCCTGGACTGCGGCGCCGATGGCGACTACTTCGTCCGGATTCACGCTGCGGTTCGGTTCCTTTCCGAACAGGTCCTTCACCATCTGCTGCACCTTGGGGATGCGCGTGGAGCCGCCCACCATAACCACTTCGTCAATCTGCGCGGGCGTCAGGCCGGCATCGGTCAAAGCCTGCTTGCAGGGGCCGAAGGCGCGCTGCAGAATGTCGTCCACCATGCGTTCAAAGTGGCCGCGGTTGAGCTTCATCACAAGATGCTTCGGACCGGTCGCATCGGCCGTGATAAACGGCAGGTTGATTTCGGTTTCGAGCAGCGTGGAGAGTTCGATCTTCGCCTTTTCTGCTGCTTCCTTCAAGCGTTGCAGCGCCATCTGATCCTTCGACAGATCAATGCCGTTTTCCTTCTTGAATTCGGTGACAATCCAGTCAATCAGACGGAGATCGATGTTGTCGCCGCCCAAATGGGTGTCGCCATTGGTCGACTTTACTTCCACCACGCCGTCGCCGACTTCCAGGATCGAGATATCGAACGTGCCGCCGCCGAAATCGAATACGGCGATGGTCTCGTCCTTCTTCTTATCGAGGCCGTAAGCAAGTGCCGCTGCCGTCGGTTCGTTGATGATGCGTTTTACTTCGAGGCCGGCAATCTGCCCGGCGTCTTTCGTTGCCTGACGCTGCGCGTCGTTGAAGTAAGCCGGAACCGTGATGACCGCCGCTGTTACTTTTTCGCCCAAATAGGCTTCGGCAGCTTCCTTCAGCTTGGTTAGGATCATCGCCGAAACTTCCGGCGGCGACTGCTTCTTGCCGAGAATCTCCACACGCGCGTCGCCGTTATCGCCGCTGCAGACCTTATAAGGCACGAGCTTCATCTCTTCGGAGACTTCATTGTAGCGGCGGCCCATAAAACGTTTGATCGAGTAAATGGTGTTTTCGGGGTTGGTTACCGATTGCCGCTTGGCCACCTGGCCGACCAGCCGTTCTCCCGATTTGGTGAAACCAACAATCGACGGCGTGGTGCGTCCGCCTTCCTGATTCGGAATCACAACAGGCGACCCGCCTTCCATAACAGAAACGACGGAGTTCGTTGTTCCAAGGTCAATACCGATAATTTTGCCCATGCTAAAAAGCCTCCAAAGAATTCAACCGTAGTTAGCCACGGTTAGTACAACTTCATTATCAATCTTTAGTGTGATGTTGTCAACTTAGCTATGCCACAATTTTTCAGGGATCCTTGTTCGCTGCCTGAAATCTTATCGGACCAATTCGGTAATAGCTCGATGAGTTTTATCTAACTCATTGACAGAATTGATAATTTCGGAGATGTGGCTTTCCCCGCCGATGTAGACCAGCTTCACCTTCACGCCAGCTTCTTTGAGTGCCGCCGCGAATATCTCTGCATGCTGCGGAAGGGCCAGATAGTCCCATTGACAGTAGGTGAGGGTGAATTCCGGTGCTCCCGGCTTCACATAAGTCATGGGAGAGGCCTGCTTGCGGACGGCTTGATCGTCCGTGAAAACACGCTCGATCGTGGTGACATCATACACCCCGCTCAGCGCCGCAACACCTTTTATGCCGGGTTCGGTGAGCCCAAGAAGCGCGGCAAGGTGTCCGCCTGCGGAGTGGCCTCCGACGTAAATGCGCGCTGGATCGCCGCCGATCTCCGCCACGTGGGCGACGGTCCAACGGAAAGCTGCGCGAACGTCGTCGATTTGGGCCGGATGTTGATTCTTTGGCGCCAGCCGGTAGCTGGGAACCACGACGACCATGCCGTCCTGAGCGAATTTGGCGCCCAGAGCCGTATACTGCGAACGGTCGCCCTGGCGCCAATAGCCGCCGTGAAGGAAGACAAAGACCGGCAGGTTTTTCTTGCCCTTTGGCACATAAATGTCGAGTTTGTGCTTGGCTGCTTCGTCGGGAGTTCCAGCGATGTACTCGATGTCGCGGCGGACGTCCACGTCGTCTGGAACCTGGCTTTGCGGCAACCTAAGACCGGAGGTTGCGGTGACGAAGATCGGGTTGGCATAGATCCACGGCTGCAGTTTACCTTCGACATCGCGCCAGGCTTCCAGCCGGTAGTAGCCGACTTCCCTGGCGGTGAACTCCAGCTTTGTGCCATCTGCTGAAGCCACGACTTTTCCGTTGTGGATTAGCTTCAATTTCGCGGCGGCCGGCAGGAGCGCGGTGAACTTTGCATCCATGAATAGCGGAATGCTGTCCCCGATCTGAAAAACGCCCAGCGTGTTGGAAGCGACAAAGGCGAAGCCGGTTGGGTCGGCCAGTTTGTGGTTGGCGACATATGCCCGGCCTTCGGCCAGCGACTGATGTAGCGCAGCAGCTGTCGCTTCCCTGGCCAGAATGTGCGTAACTGGGCCAGCTTTGGCCGTCTGCCGGTCAAGGGCGATGACTCCGGGCAGGACGCGCTTTTCCAGTTCCGCATCCCATCGTGCGATCCCCGCCGGATCGAAATTCCGGCCCGCATCGAATGCCCCAGTCAGGTCGAGAATTTCACTGCTGGCGGGAATGGGGGTGGGAATGTCACGATAAACGCCAACGGCCATCAGCGGTTGGCTGATGGCCGTTGGGGGCTGCCCCAGGCAAAGGGCAGCGCTGAAAAGGAAAACGTAAATTCTATTTCGCAGGCTTAACGACGTAAACGTAGATCTTGTGATTGCGGCCATGAACTTCCAATTCCTCCACCCGGACCGGCTTCCAGCCACGCACAGCGTAGTCATGCGAGACCACTCGCGCACCGGGCTTCAGAGATTTCTCGAGCTTCGGACGCAATTTCTCATTGGAAGAGGTCAATAGATAGAGTGTAACCACATCGGCCTGGCTGATGTCGACATCGAGCAGGTCGCCACGGATAATACTGGCATGATTTTGGATTCCCAACCGGTAAATCATGTCGCTCGCCGTCCGGGCCAAGGTTGGATTCAACTCCACCCCTACGGCCTTCGCGCTGAATTTTTTTACGGCGGTAACGACGATTCGCCCGTCACCGCAGCCCAAATCGTACACCATTTCGCCTGGGCGCACGCCCGCCGATTCCAACATCACGTCAATAATCTCCTGCGGAGACGAGACATAAGGAGCCAGATTTTGTCCCTTCGGGGACGGCTGCGCAACCAGTGCGGAAAGACTAAGTGCAACTAAAACAACGCTTTTCATGAGACCCCTATTGGGTGGAACCGCCCGATGTGCGATGGCTGTGCTTCGCCTTCGCAATCCGGCCCACCATTTCTGACATTGCAAACCAAAGATCCCTCGGTCTGCTAATAGTGTACTCCTGTCCCTTAAAAAATTTAACAGCATGGGAGATGGAATCGCGCCATGGTGTTACTTGCGGGTTCAGGTTGTAGTTCATATAGAAGATCGGGTAATCCACTTCTCCAAGGTCCTTCAACGTATCCTGCTGAACGTTGTTATCCAGCATTACTTTCGGCCCAGCAAAAATAATCGCATCCGGATGATTTTCCTCGGTTGCGACCTCTTTCTTAATCAATTCCGACAGGAACTGGGTGTCGCTATGCTTCACGGATAACTGCGAAAACTTCACCGTTCCCAACTTCATGCCGCCAACTGCTTCGCCAAGCGCGGGAAAATCGATCTTGTCGGCATTTTCCTGCCGGTAGACCACGCGCTGCTCCTGCATGTTAAATGCAACAAGTGAAAACTTATCGATCCGCGGTTCGCGCGAGATACTTCTTAAAATCGAAACAAGCGCCGACGTGTCCAGCGGCTGCATAGCCGCCGACAGCGCATTCTGCGGCGCAAAGTTTATCAAAACCTTAATGTTGAGACGCGGCTCAGCCTGCGCGCGTTCCACTGGAGGCTCTTCCTTGAACTGGTCGCCTTCAATCTGCGCCACCAGCTCCGGTGCCATTACCAGGTTCATCTGGCGGTCCTTAGCTGTCAGTGACGCCTCGGAATCCCAAAAAAACGAGCAGACCCGCTCGCTTCGGTCGCGCATCAGCCAATCCACATGATATTTGCCTTCGCCCAGATCGAAGCCACCATGGAGCACGGTGTCGCCCTTGGCGTCATCATCGATCTGCGGCACTCGGACACGGTGCATAAAGTAGATCGGGTCTTCGTTATGGTGTTCAGGGATCACTCGGAACAGAATCGTCAGCAGATTCTCTCCGCCGGTCAAATCCTTCATCGGCATGGCCACGTCATAGCCGGAATGGAATTTCAGGTCGAAGCCGAGCACGGGTTTAGTAGGAGTTACGGTACAGGGAAGGTCCTTACGCGCCTCCTGAATCTCCATCACGGCCATGTCGGTGTTGAACATGCGCACCGACCCTCCCGGGCCCGAGCCCGAGAGAAGTTGTTGTGCAGGCAGCGTGGACGCACAAATCAGAAGTGTTCCCGCGAAGAGGAACGGCCCGCGAGCGGAGCCTAATTGTTGACGTTTACGTCGCCAGGGTCTCTGCATGATCACCCCAAACAACCTATCGGCACTTTTCCCCAGCCAAGTAGGGCAAGCCCTAAATGTGAGGATAGAATTCATTATCGCCCAAATTTGCAAAAGTGCAACTGGTAACTAATGGTGGAACGCCAATATCGCTTTAGGACCGAGTTCAGGCCGGGTGGCGAGTTAGCTCCGAATCAGAACCTAAGCTTCAAGGCAAACTGCAACTGCCTCGGACTGTTCCCCACCGACAGTACCTTGCCGAAGTTCGCGTTCGTGTAATTCGCTACCGGCGCTCCCCACACCACGTTGTTCATGATATTAAAGGCTTCCGCCCGGAACTGCACTCGCAGCCCTTCCCGCACCTTGAACTCGCGGAAGAGAGAGAAGTCCATGTTGCGCGTCCAGTCCGTGCGGAAGGTGTTCCGTCCCAGGTTGCCGTAAGTGAAGCTTGCAGGCACGGCAAACGCCTTTGTATTGAACCACTGCGACGGCGAAGGATTGTCCAGGTGCGGATCGCCCACTACATTTAGCCGCTCATAATAACCGGCGTTGTTTGAATTTCCTGTATTCGCAATGTCGCCGCCGACGCCCAAGGTGTACGGAGTGCCGCTGTGGAGACTGACAATCGCATTGGTCTGCCATCCGCCTGCCACATAATCCACCACGCGGTTTCCAGACGCAAAACGCTTGCCTTTTCCGAAGGGCAACTCATAAAGCACGCTCGTCGAGAGAATATGAGTCAGGTCGTAGGCCGAAACACTCTTGTCGGCATTCGTGTTGTACGGATTCTGATTTGCGCAGCCTTCCACGCCTGCCCATCCGGAACAGGAAGTATCGATTGACTTGCCCCATGTGTAAGAAACCAGGAAGCTGAATCCCATTGTCATCCTCCGGTTTAACGATACCTCCAACGCCTCGTAGCTGCTGCGGCCATTCGTCCGCTCATAATTAGTCGGTGTGATATACGAATAGGGCCGCCGCGCAGCCTGCGGTCCGGGCCCAGGCGTTGCAGTATTGAAGAATGTATTCAGATCCAGGCGGCTGCCATGCGAGCCGACGTAGTCCACCGCCAACGCAGTGGTTGCCCCCAACTGCTGCTGAATCCCGAAGTTCCATTCGCTCGTGTATGGGGTCTTCATATACGGGTCTTTGTATGTTTGCAGCAGCGTGAACGGAGTGGCTGCCGGCAGAGCGCCCGCACCGATCGCCGCCAGTGGATTGGCCGCCCGAACCGTCACCACATCGGGATTCTGATTGGTTGCCTGTAGCAGATTCACCGAAGGCCAGTTCGCACCATAGCTCTGCCCCAACTGCGTCCAGGTTGCCCAGTTGTCATAGAAGATGCCGCCTCCGGTGCGGATCACCGTCTTCGACGTCAGCCTGTAGGCGAATCCCATGCGCGGAGCGAAGTTCGACTTATCGTTGCGGAAGATATGTCCATCTTTGGCCAGCACCACATGATCGGGCAGCGCCGAACCGGGAATGCACGGTGCCTTCCCGGTTGCCGAACAGAACGGCGTTGGCACCTGCACAATGTAAGTGCCGTTGTTGCCGTCCAACGAGCCAACAAAGATCGTATCGTCCGATTTTGTCCCCCATGTCGTGCGCAGTGTGAGGTCATACCGCACTCCCCAATTCATTGTCAGACGCGACGTAATCTTCCACTGGTCACCGAAGTAGAATCCGTTTACCCAGCCATGATTCTCGCCGCCGCCCTGCAGCCTCCGCGAGCCAGCCGACGGCACACCCAACAGGAACGATGCAAGATCGCTCCCCGTCTTGCCGAGGTTCTGCGGATCGGCGGTCTGCGAAGCGCCGTAGGTGATGCTGTTATTCAAAATCAACTCGTCAATGTTGTTCGTATTCAAGCTGAAGCCCATCGTGAACAGGTGCTTTCTCCAAAGCTTCGAAAGGTTCACCTGGCCTGACCAGATATCCGTCGCGCCCTGGTCTGTAACCGAATCCGCCGGCGTTCCAATGAAGTTGGTTAATCCCACGCTAGGCAGCAGGCACTTCCGGTCTCCTGGATACCCGCATGCGAAATTCGGAGACAACGCTTCAATCACCCCCGCCGGAGTAGTTGGCACGGCAGCCCGGTTATTGTCGATGGCAAAGGTCCGTCCGAACTGCGCCTGCATCACCATTCCCGGCCCAAAGATATGGGTCCAGTTTGCACCCACCGTATGGGCATGCCAGGTGTCGTTGGTTACGCCATTGCCAATACGATTTACCGAGTCCTTGGGCAGCGTGATCTGGCTATACCGGAACCAAAACGAATCCTTCTCTCCCAACTGCTGATCGGCGCGGATGTTAAACACGTTTTGCGCCACATGCACCGGAGATGTTGCGCTGAAGTTGGTAGTTCCGGTTCCCGTTGGAGCCGGATACATTGCCTGCGCCAGTTTTGACATAGCCGGGTCCATCAGGCTGACGGGAATAATCGCTCCGGGGAAGGGATCGCGAATAAACTGACCGGGTTTCGCCGGATCGGCGCGCGTTGTGAACGGATTATAGATCGGCAGGTTCAGGTCGCTCAGGTTGCCGCCAATCTGGGCCGTTGTGGGCACTCGGCCCAGTGTCTGGCTTGGCGTGCTGTTGCGGAACCCTTCGTAGCTTGCGAAGAAGAACGTGCGGTTGCGTCCATTGTATTTGGGGAGTAAGACCGGTCCGCCAAGATTCCCGCCGAATTGATTCTGACGCAGCGGATTCACCGTCGAAAAAAACGTATTGCGGGCATCGAACACCGAGTTCCGAAGATACTCCCAGGCTGTGCCGTGAAACGTGTTTGTGCCGGACTTTGTTACCACGTTCACTACGCCGCCGCTGACTCCGCCAAACTGGACCTGGTCATTGTGCGCATCCACCTTGAACTCCAATATGTCATCCACAATAGGGGGCACCGCGTAGTTGCTGGAGATTGACGATTGATCGTTCAACCCATCCACCAGAAACAGGTTCGCACGGTTGCGCGCACCGTGGAAGGATGGGAAGTCCGTCGTGCCTACACTCTTGAATCCCAACTGTTGCGCCGTATTGATGGGGCTGGCGCCGGGTGTCAGTTGCAGCAACTGCGTGAAGTTGCGTCCGTTCAGCGGTAGGTCATTCACCGCATCGCTGCTGATCACCGCCCCCAGTTCAGCGGTTGAGCTCTCGATAGCCGGAGCCGCATCGGTCACCGTGACCGTCTGTTCGGCCGAACCCACCGGAAGTGTAAAATTGTACGAAGCTGTCTGGTTCACAGAAAGCGTGATGTCCTTTTGTTGCGCCGACTGAAACCCCTGCCTGCTTACACGCAGCGAATACGCTCCCGGCAAAATGTTCACAATGGCGTACTCGCCCGTGCCATTTGTCGAAGTGCTCGTCTCTACGTTGGTGCCGCTGCTGCGGAGCACCACCCGGGCAGCAGGAATCGCTGCCCCCGTGGAGTCGTGTACCGTTCCTTGAATCGACGCAGTCGACACCTGCGCCTCTAATCCTCCAGCCAGCAACAATGCCAGGCAGGCAACAAACATGGTTTTCCAGATATTCATTCAATCGCTCCCCACTGCTTTCCGGCTAACCGGTTTGTGAATTTGAATCGCCACATCGTTCCGCAATCGCGGTCCCGGTGTGCTTCTGCCGTTGTTGACATACTGGTCCATCAATTGCGTCAACCGGCTCACTATCTGCGGATGCTTAAGATAAAGATTGTTCTGCTCTGCCGGGTCGGCCTGCATGTCATACAACTGCCCCGCCGGCAACCCCAGTGACGCGGCTTGAGCCTCAGTCGGCTCAGTCCAGCCGCCCGAGCCTGCGCATAAGGCCAACTTCCACTTCCCCTCGCGAATTGCAAACTGCCCGCCGATCGAATGATGCACGATCGCGGCCCGCTTTCGCTTCAGCGTCTTTCCTTTGAGCGCCGGCAGAAAGCTCTCGCTATCCCCGGCCGCCGTGGCTGGCGCCTGCGCCTCAACTACCTCCGCACAAGTTGCCAACAGGTCAGTCAGGCAGATGGTCTGCTCGCTCTTCGATCCTGCTTGCACCTTCTGCGGCCAGCGCACCACAAAGGGAACGCGATGACCGCCCTCCCAGATGTCTGACTTATAACCGCGAAAACCTGCACTGGGAAAATGCCCCTTCTCTTCCAATTCCTTCACTCTTCCCATCCGCGTATTCTCTGCTTCCGCATCGAATCCAATATATGGCGCACAGCCGTTGTCGCTTGTAAATATCACCAGCGTGTTGTCCCGTCCGCCGCTTTCGTCGATCGCTTCCAGCACCTTCCCCACAACCGCATCGGTCTGCATCACCCAGTCGCCATAAAGTCCGAAGCCGCTCCTGCCGCGCCATGTCTGGTCCACCGCCAACGGCGTATGTGGCGATGTCAATGGCAGGTATAGGAAGTACGGCTTCTTCTCATTCGCGCAGCGCCGCACAAACTCGCACGCGCATTTTTCCAACGCCGGAAGAATGGCATCCAGCCGCCACCCCGGCAGCATCTCCCCATCCGTGCCATAGAGGCTCTTCGGCTTGGGGATGGACGGAATCCCGACGGTGCGGTCATTCTCAATAAAGCAATACGGCGGGTAGTTCGGAATATCGGTTCCGAAGTACGTCTGGAAGCCCGTTGTTGTTGGCCCACCCGCGATTGGTTTAGTAAAATCGTGCTTGCCCTTCTCCATGGGCCAGTTCCACCCCAGATGCCATTTGCCAATGCATGCCGTCTCGTATCCCTTGTCCCGTAGCATGCCTTGCAGCGTGAATTGCCCAGGCCCGATCAGCGGTTCTCCGTACGGCCCGAGTACCCCTTGCTGCAGTCGGGACCGCCACGCGTATCGCCCGGTGAGAATTCCATAACGAGTGGGGCTGCAGACTGCCGATCCGCTGTGAGCGTCGGAAAAACTCATCCCCTGCGCCGCCAGCCGGTCAATGTTCGGTGTGGGCAGCTTGCCGCGCTTCGGGTTTAGAAACTGCACGTCGCCAAACCCCAGGTCATCGGCAAGCAGCAAGACGATATTGGGCCTTGAGGGTGCGCTGCCACGCCAGGCAACGCCTGTCCCAACGGACCCCAAGAAGGCACGCCTGGAGAGTTGTTCCATAGGGCTGCTAAAACCCCAGCTTCAAGGCGAGGGCTGTCATGTTCAATCCAAAAATGAAATGAGGCACTTTGTCTCCATGTTTTTTGTGGTCTGCCGCGGCGGAACCGCCTCAATCTTTGCTAAATACTACCTGAAGATTAAAGTAATAGCAACTGGACGAGCCGCTTTGGCGTTGCGATACAACAGGCGAGAAACTTGACAGTCCAAGCGCCAGAAAAGATTTGCAAGAATGGCTTCAGATGACGCCGACAGCCGAAGGATCTGGAAACAAACAAGATGAATCCGAACTCAGACAGGATCGCTGATGAGTAGGGGACCTTATGCCCCGCCTGTGCTACAGTGCAATTGATATGGCATCGCGAAGCGTTAACAAAGTAATCTTGATTGGGAATATTGGCAAGGATGCGGAAACCAAGTTCACGCCGTCGGGCGCGTCGGTAACAAAGTTCACCTTGGCCACCAGCCGTCGTTGGAAAGATCAACAGACGGGCGATTGGAAAGAAGAAACAGACTGGCACAACATCACTGCCTGGCGTGCTGAGAATGTCTCTCAATACTTGTTGAAAGGCAAACAAGTCTACGTGGAAGGCCGCTTACAGACTCGCAGTTACGAGGACAAGGATGGTCAGAAAAAATACTTTACGGATGTGGTAGTTGACGATATCATCCTCCTTGGCAGCGGTGGCGGGGGTGGGGGGCGTGGCGACGCACCCGGCGGCATGGACGATATGGACTCCGGCTTCGGCGGTCCTCCCACGCGTTCTGCCGGTGGACCGGTTTCAATGCCGCGCAGCGCGCAGCAGCGGTCGGCTCCTCCACCGCCGGCGAGGACGAGCAGTCCGGCATCAACGCCGTTCGAGTCGGAAATTACTGACGACGACGTTCCGTTTTAGCAGCCTACGGTCTGGCCAATGAGAGCTCCACTGCCCGGCGCAAGCCGATCAGCGGGAGTTCTGGCACAAAAGCATCGAACAGCTTCTCGTCATCGAACAGCCGCGCAAAACCGCCTGTTCCCACGATGACGGGAGGCTCGTTCGAGAAATGCTCCGCGGTTACGGCCTCGGTCAGATGCTTCACCGTGGCCAGCGTGCTGTAGTACAGACCCGACTGAATGCTTTCCACCACGGATCGGCCCAATGTTCCGGATGGGCGCACGATCTCAACCGAGGGCAGGCGGGCAGTCTTGGTTTCGAGCGCGGTCATTGAAGTGTTAATGCCTGGCGCGATGATGCCCCCCAGATATTCCTTCTCTTTACTTACCGCACAAAGGGTTGTTGCCGTACCGAAATCCACGATCAGCAGGTTGCGGCCGGGAAAGCGGGAGATGGCGCCGATGGCGTTGGCGATCTTGTCTGCCCCCACCTCGAGAGGATTTCGATAGCGAATCTTCAGCCCCGTCTTAGCCCCAGGCTGCAGCAGAAACGGCTCAAAGCGGAAATACTTGCGGAAACAATTGCGCAGCGAATGCAGCGCGCCGGGCACAACGGAACAGACTCCGGCCAAATGAACCAGTTCCGGATCGATGTCGTTTTCGCGCAACGCCGTGCGAAAGAAGATGCCATACTCATCGGACGAGGCATGAATGCTCGAAGTGCGGCGGAAGGTCAGCTGCAAAGCCTCTCCTTCGAAAACACCGGCGAATATTTGACTGTTGCCAACGTCGATGGCCAAAAGCATCTAGTCCTCTCCTTTCACAGGCACGTTGTCAATCAAGCGCACGCCATCGAGAAACGCCGCGGCGAAACGGCGGCCCCAATGTTCCTCCACGTAATCCACCTTGAACCCGCTCGATTCCATGATTGACCGCGCTTCGGCGCAGTTCGAGGCCTGCGTCAGCGCGCGGTAGAGGGCGGGCGCGGTGGCGTGCGCACCGGCGCTGAGCAGTGCGTTGCGCGAGCTCATCGCCAGGCCCGATGCTTCGCGGACCGTCGTGCAAGGGACGATGCGGGTCTTCAAAAAGAAGTCGCGGGCCATCTCCGTCACGGCCTGCAACTGCTGAAAATCCTTCTCGCCGAAGTAGGAGCGGTCAGCCTGCACAAGGTTCAGCAGCTTCATCACAATCGTCAGCACGCCTTGCAGAAAGCCTGGCCGGTGCAGACCTTCCATCGTCAGGCCGGAGCTTTCAGGCTCAATGCGGAACAGATAGCCATTGGGATAAAGTTCGCGCTTGGAGGGCATGATGACATCGTCCGCGCCCAAGGATTCCAGCATATCCAGATCGTGCTCCAGGGTAGAGGGGTAGCGCGACAGATCCTTCGGGTCGTTGAACTGCGTGGGGTTCACGAATACGCTGACCACTGCGACTTCGTTTTCCGCGCGGCAGCGCTCTACCAGAGACCCGTGGCCAGGGTGCAAGGCTCCCATTGTGGGTACGAAGCCGACGGTGCGTTGGGCGATGGCTTCGCGCCGTCTTCGCCATTCCACGATACTCTTCCAAACCTGCATTAGGCGTAACTCTCCTCGCGCGCCGGAAACGAGCCGGCCTTCACTGATTCATCGAACCGGCGCAGCGCATCAAGCACCACATCCGCGCCAGCGCAGAACGGACGGGCGAACTTCGGTTGAAAATCGACGGTCAAACCGAGCAGGTCCTGCAGTACCAGAATCTGCCCGTCGCAGCCCGCACCGGCGCCGATGCCGATGGTTGGGATGCCAATTGCGGCCGTAATTTCGCGCGCCACTTCGGCGGGCACGCATTCCAGCACGATGGCGAAGCAGCCCAACGCCTCAAGCCCCGCAGCCTGGCGCAGAATGTTTTTTGCGGCACCGGCGTCGCGCCCCTGCACTTTGAAACCGCCGTAGGCGTGCACGGATTGCGGCTGCAGGCCAAGGTGGCCCATGACAGGGACGCCGCTCTCTACTAGCCGCTGGATCGCATCCTCGTGGCCATCCACGCCTTCGAGCTTGACGGCGTGCGCGCCCGCTGTCATCAGTTGCTGGGCCGCATTGAGCGCGGCCTTTCTTCCTTTGCGAAAGGAGAGAAACGGCATGTCAGCTACTATGAATTTGCCTGCCGCGCCTCGCGCGACAGCCTGCGTGTGAATGCGCATCATGTCGACACTGGCGGGCAGGGTGGAATCGTAGCCATGTATGGCCATGGCCACACTGTCGCCAACAAGCAACGCGTCGATGGATGATTTGGAAAGCAGACGGGCGAACGTGTAGTCGTAACACGTCACCATGGAGAGTTTCCGGCCTTCGGCCTTGGAGTTTCGAAAGTTTAAGATAGACATTGCCTTGGTACCTGTCGTTTCGATCAAGTCCCGGACTTACATGCTGCCCAGTGACGAGCAAGCTGTGGTCGGTAGTCGCCGCAAAGTGTCGACGCTAACCGAATTATAACAGCGCATCGCGTCACGCTTCCAGAGTACGAGGCAATAACCGCGAGGACGCGGTTTCCGTTTACCAAGTCATGCGCAATCCAAACTGCAGCCGACGCGGCGGACTAGCCGAAGTCACGCGGCCGAACAGCGCGTTGGTATTCACCCCCTGGGAATTGGGCGAGAACGTCTGATTCGGGTCGAGCGGGTTGGTGTGGTTCATGGCATTAAACGTCTCCGCGCGGAACTCCAGCTTAAATCGTTCTGTGATGCGGAAGTTCTTAAACAGCGACAGGTTCATTGAGAACATGCCCGGTCCGCGCGTGCCGGGAAGGCTGCGCCCGACATTGCCTACAGTCCAATTGGCCGGATTTCGGAACGCATCGGTATCGAACCACTTAAGCAGGCTGCGGTCGCCGCTGGAAAGCGTTGGGTCGCGCAGCACGTCCGGGAAATTGATGCCGGTCAGGTTGCTGGCGCCGCGGATCTCCAGCGGATCGCCCGTCTGGATCGTCACAATCTCGTTCAACTGCCATCCCCGGATGAAGCGCGCATAGAGCGCGTTTGACTTCTTGCCGAACGGAAGCTCGTACAACCCGCTGATCACCATGCGCTGCGAAATATCGTTGCGGTCAACGGCGCGGTCCAGGTGACGGTTGTACTTGCCCAGCCGGTAGTCGTCCGCTCCCGTCCCCTGCACGCCGCCGCTCGACGACACTTCGTCGATCAGCTTGCTCTTGGTGTACGCCAACATCAGGCTGAAGCCGTTGGCATAGCGCCGCTGCGCGGTGAGTTGCCCTGCGTGATAGATACTGTTGTTGCCGTGATTCGCAAATGTGTACACGTTGACGTAATCGGGCAACGGCTTCAATGCTTGCGAGCGCGAGATGGTCGCATTGTTCAGACTGCTGACTGGAAGCTGTCCAACGAACGGATTTGGTACAGCGTTCTGCAGCGCGTTTCCGTAAAGTGCGTAGTTCGCCGGGTCGATCGCGTTGATGTCATAATTGCCGCCGAACAACTTCACGCCATGACTCCCGTTGTAGCTGAGCGAGACGGACCACTGCCCCGGCAGCGCGCGGTCGAGCGCGAAGTTCCATTGCACCTGGTATGGCGTGCGATTGTCCGGCTCTTGGAAGCGCACGGTCTGGCCACGAAAGGCTGAGGGTCCGCCCGCCGCTCCCAGCGGAGTGGGCAGCGTTGGAGGCCCGGCGCTCAACTGGAACGCAGCCTGAGGCAGGCCGCCCGGAGAAACGAAAGGCACGGACTGCGAAAAGCCCAGCGAGTTCGAATTGTCGCCCGAGGTGTTGCCCGAAATGTCGTTCATATAAAGTATGCCGAACGCGCTACGTGCGGCGGTCTTGCCGTCTTTGGTCAGCGCGTAGGCCGCGCCCAATCGCGGACCCCAGTTGTTGCGGTCCTGATTCACAAAATGCCTGTCGATATCGACGCCGCCGTATTCCAGCACACCGGGCAACTTGGTTTGCGGGTTGATTTTGAACGGATCGAAATTCGAAAAGCGGTTCCAGCGCTCAACCGGTTCGCCGGTCAGATCGTAGCGCAGCCCAAGGTTCAGCGTCAGCCGGGGCAATACTTTCCAGTCGTCCTGAATGTAGGTTCCGTTCATCCAGGAATGGAAGGAATAGGAAGGCAGATATTGGATCTGACCATTGGCCACTTGCCCCAACAGGAATGAGGCCATGGAGAATCCCGTTCCCGCCGAAACCTGCGGATTGGATGTCAGAGTGGAAGTGAAGCCATATTGTCCGCCCGGATACTCCTTCTTCTGCCAGTTCAGCCGGAGCCAACGCTGATCGGTTCCCATCTTGATCTGGTGCTTGCCGTGAATGATCGTCAGGCTGTCAGTAAACTGCACGGTGTGCTGGGCGCGAGTGCCGTAAATGTTCGCGCCCGGCCCCAACGAAAGGAAACCGCTGATGTTGAACTGTGGAAACAGGTCCTGCGGCACGCTCGCCGGCAGCCCCAGTTTTGCCGGCCAACCGCCGTTGGCGCTCAGATGCGTGAAGTCCAGATGCTGGCGCGTGACGTTGGCGCGGAATTCATTCAACACGCTGGTAGAGAAAACGTGGGTCTCGCTGAACACCAGATTGTGATTGTCGCGGAAGTCGATGCGCGAGAACTGCGCCGGATCGGCCGGTCCCAGTCCATAGCCGCCGCCATCGCGCTCATTGCGGTTGCGCGAGTAACGGACAAACAAACTGTCTTTTTCCGATATGCGGTGATCCACCTTCGTTTGAAGTGTTCCCTGTTTATCCGGGGCGGGCGACAAGGAAAGGAAGTTGTTCTGGTTGGTGAACTGGTTGATCGGCGGTACGTTGGCCTTGGGCATGAACTCCAGCACCTTCACCGCTACAGGATCCCAACGGTTCTTGGGCACGATGTTGCCGGGCATGGGGTCTCGCACATAGCCGGACCCGTTCGGATTCACGCGCGTCGTTGCGGGATCGTACAGCGGTTGCGCCTGGCCGAGCGAGGTCAGCGATTTTGAGAAATCGCCATTGCGTTCCAGGTCAGTCGGCACCGTGGCTTGATTCAGCGACCCCGATTTGTAGTACCACTGCTCGTAGCCAAAGAAGAAAAACGTCTTGCCCTTGCCGTTGTAGATCTTCGGCAGCACCACCGGGCCGCTCATCGTCCCGCCGTACTGGTCGTAGCGCAGCATCGGGTTGAAGCGTCCGGTAACCGGGTCTTTGTTGACGGCGAAAAAGTTTCGCGTATCGAAAAAGTCATTGCGCAGAAACTCGTACGCCGAACCGCCGATGCGATTGCTGCCCGACTTGGTCACAACGTTGATGACACCGCCGCTTGACTGTCCATATTCAGCCTTCAGCCCGTTGGTCTCCACCTTGAATTCCTTGATGGAGTCCACGGAAGGCACCACGGAAATCTCGCCGTGCACCGGCACTGTGTTCATTCCGCCATCCAGCAGAATTTGGTTGCCGTAAGTCGGCCCGCCGTTGATGCGCATCTGCGAAAAGCCCTGATTGGTGATCTCGCCGAAGCCATCCGCGTCGCGGTCGAGCGGTTGCACGCCTGCCACCAATTGCACCAGGCTGAACACATGCCGGCCGTTGAGCGGCAGTTGTTCGATGCGCTCCTGCTCCACGATGGAGCCGATAGAGGAAACGTCCGTATCGATGCGCGGGACCTCCGCCACTACCGTCACCGACTCGGAAAGAGAGCCCAGTTCCATAGCGATGTCGATGCGCATGCGCTGATCCACCTCAAGCGTCATGCCCGAGTGTGTGAACTTCTTGAAACCCTGCATGCTGGCCGTGAGCGAAATCGGCCCAATGGGAATCGACGGGATGACGTAGGTGCCATCCGTCGAACTGACTGTGCGGAACTGGATTCCAGTGCCGGTCTGTGTCACCACCACTTCGACGCCCGCAATGCGGACCCCGCTGGGATCGTTGATGCTGCCGCTTACTGCGCCGTTCGGCGACTGTGCAAACAGCGCGCCGGCAGCGAAAAGTAACAACGTATTAATTGTAGTCCTCATAATTCCCCTCTACTTTTGCGGTCGTGCCCATGGCGCCGGTTCGGCCCGCCGCGGTGTCGCATAAAGAGCCCTGATCGCGGCCAACCCGCGCGCCTGGTGCTCTGCACCCAATTCAAAAACTGCGCCTTCTTTTCGCAACTGTTGTTGCAGCGCTTTTACATCGATATTTTGTACGGCCACCTTGCCGTTCACCGCCAACGCCGCTGCTATGCCCGCCGCATGACCCAGAATCATGTATTGCGGCTCCATGCGCAGCGATGCATAGGAAATGTGGCTCGCGGAAAAACAGACCGGCACCAGCAGGTTCTCTGCCTCGCTCTTTCTGGGCACCAGCACGCGGTACGGAATCTGGTAGGGCTTTACGCCAACCTCGACATTGCCCTCGTTTTCAACAAAGCCTTTGTCGTTCACAAAACGCTGCAGGTTGTGCGAGTCGCTGTTGTAGCTGCCCATTCCAATGAAGTCAGGCTTGAGCAGGTCGGTTTGCAGGTCTTTCTGTGTGGATACGAAATCACCCACCATCCGCCGCGCCTCGCGAATATACAACTGGTTCGGCCAATTGCCCGTGTCGGTGAACTCGTCCTTTGCCAGGCCCCACTCGTTCATTTCTGTGCGCAGTTTGGCCGGCGTGCGCGGATCGTTTGCCAGAAAATAATACAGACCCTTCTGGTAATCCTCGTGTTCCTTCCAGATCCGCTCGCGTACGGCGTAACTGCCATCCGGATACTCGTAGTTCTTGCCTATGTAGTCGGTGGAAAAGCCGCCGCGGTTGTTCAGATCGGCCTTCCCATTGGGGATCACGCGGATCAGCCCCACTTCGTTCAGTGTCAAAGGCCGGCCCATATACTTCGTCATCGCATCGAGATAAATGGCCAGTAATTCGAACCGCTTTGGATCGTAGTTGGCGGGCTTCGGCCAAGCCACGCGGTTCTCCGGGACCTTGGTAGCAATGACTCGGAAGTTGTACGCCTGGATTCTCTTGTCGGCTGAACCCGGCTCTCCGCGCGGTGCGGCGGAAATCTCCGGCAGCAACCGTCCACTCGCATCGCGTGCCGGAATATCCACCGCGAACTGGTGGCTTGGCGTGGCAGCGCGCACACCAGCCAACGACTCGCCATACTGCGCGATACTCTCGCGTCCGGTGGCGTAGCTTACCTTGGCCTGGGCCATTAGATCGCCTTCGTAGGATGCGTCGGCAAAAACTCGCGCGCGATAGCTGGTGCCGTTTTCGACTATGAATTCCACGATGCGCGCGCCGTCTTTGAGCACGCCGCCTTTTTCTTTGAGCCGCTGGTTCTCAATTAGCGTGACGCCGAGTTCGGCCAACATCTCGCGGAAGATCGCTTCGGCGACTTTCGGTTCCGGCATCCACGCGATATCTTGCAGGTGCCTGTCGAGTTCGTACTTCTTTCCCGCCCGCCAATAAAACTCCAGCGCCATACCGCCGATCACTTCGCGCTTTCCGACATCGGTACCGGATAGCCCGCCGCTCACCATGCCACCAATGTGAGCGCCCGGATTAACCAGCACGACTTTCAGGCCCTGCCGCGCAGCCGCGACAGCCGTGGCTACGCCGCCGGCGGTGCCGCCATAGACGGCCAGGTCGTAGCTCTGTTGGGCAAAAGCCGTCGCAGTTACAACAATGGCCGATGCACAAAGAATGGAAGGAAAGACATATTGTCGAACTGTAGGTAGGCGAGGCATAAAGGGCGGCTCTCTTCCGCCGAATTTACCTTACATATGCTCACGGCTTCCTGCACGTTGTCAAGGCCGTGATTCATCGGGAAAGCGCTGCAATTCGAGGGCGGGAGTATGCCATTTCCAGGATGTGCCGCTGTCTCTACTCCAAGCCTGCATAGATTTTGCATAAGGCCATTGGAATCGCAAGTGCAGCGTGGCGCGGACACTCGTGTCTGCCGCGTCCCGACTCGTCGGGACGCGCAAGCGTTGACACGATTGTCAACGCGGCAAGCAAGAGTGCTTGCGCCACGAAACATTTACCGCTGGCAATACCGTCTCATGCTACGCTTTTAAAGATTGCGCACTCGACTTCTTCCTGTTCTGCTTCTTGGTTGTCTCCATTTGCAGGCCTCCGCTCCCGCACCGCTTTCGGCCGTTGCCGCAAAGGCGCGAAAGACCGGAGCCATGCGCGTTCTCTTCTCCGGCACCTCCATCACCTGCGGCACGGGAGCCTCTGACTACGCGCACTCTTTCGCGGCGCAGATCGTCATGTCGCTCGAGAAGGATCTGAAAGCCAAGGTGCACGGCCCCAACATCTGCTTCGGCGGCGCACTGGCGGTGACGCAACTGGCCCTACTGAAGCACGAAGGCTTGAAGTGGAATCCCGACATGATCGTGCTTGAGGCCGGCACCCTCGATGGCTTCAGCCCCGATCTATTCCTGCCGGCGATGGAATCCATCTTTCGCCTGGCTATCCAACGCGGCATTCCGCTGGTAGCCATTCATCCGTATACCAGCTACGCCGCCGGTCCTAAGAAGGAATTGATCGAGCTTGCCGCAGCTTACCGCATACCGCTCATCGATATGGGCGACGTCGCCGCGCGCAAGGGACTCAAGCTGGAAGCGCTGTCAAAAGACTACGTCCACCCCAATGACCGCGGGGAGGCTCTAATCTGCGAAGCGTTCCGGGAGTTGTTTGCGGCCTCCCAACCGGTGGTGAATTCGCCGCTTCCGGCTCGAAAATACAAGCCGAATCTCGACGGCGTCCGATTCATCCCGGCCTCTAGCTTCGTCACCACTGCCAGGCAGCAACCGCTACGCCGGTTCAAGGGCATAGGCAAGGGCGCGGAAATCAAGGAAGCGAAGATCGCCATCCGCAGTTCCATCGCGGTACTCATCTTCAGCTTTGGCAAAACGGCGAATCTCGAATACCGGATCGATCAACAGGCGTGGACCAAAGCCAAGCCGCAGCCAAACTGGTTTTTGAATTATGCTCTGTTCAACGCCAAGCAGCAGGCGCCGCACAGCCTTCAAGTACGGCTGGAAAACCCGGCCGTCGTGGAAGGCATTCTGGTGAGTGAATGAAGCTTGCGTTGCTTGTGCCTGCTTTGTTCTTTGCCTCAGCGCAGGCCGCCGAGTTGCGCATATACTTTACCGCCGTGCAGAAGATCCTCTCGCAACAGGTGTATAACCAGGACGGGCGCAAATATGTAAAGGGCACGGAGAAAAACAAGTGCGGCTTCGTCTATGTCGACAATCCGCGGCTGGGCGAAAACAATGGGCTCCTCAGCTTGAAAACGCGCGTCACGGCGCGCACCGGCTGGGAGTTGTTCGGCGCCTGCATCGGCCCCGGAGAAGCGTTCGACCTCGCCATCGAAGGCAAGCCTTTCTATCAAAACGGCGCCATCCGCATGAGCGATATCCATGTCGCCACCGTCGATAAGGGCACCTGGTATAGCCGCCGAATCCGCGACGCATTCGCCCGCAATTTCCCAAAATATTTCGAGTACAAAGTGTACGACGACCTGAAATCAACACTTGAGAAAGGCACCCCCAGAGGCCCGTATTCATTAGAGCTGGGCGCAGTGCAGGTGCCGCGCATCCGCGTGCTCAACGACTGCATTATTTTGGACCTCGACTTTTCCCTCTCCGTGCGGTGATATACTCCTCACGAATTCTTATGTTCTCTTTCCATGTTAGAGAGGGCCTTGAACTGGGCCTACTGGAAGAACACCACGCGGAGGACCTGTACGCCGCCGTCGATATGAACCGCGACTATCTGCGGCAGTGGCTGCCATGGGTCGACGTGACGAAGTCGCCTGAGGACACGCAGCAGTTCATTCGCACGTCGGCGATGGAGTTCGCCTCGCGTTCTTCCATTGTCACGGGCATCTGGTGGGATTCTTCGCTTGTCGGTACTGTGGGGTTGCACAAGATTGACTGGATGAATCGCCGCGCCGAAATCGGCTACTGGCTTGTGGAACAGGCCCAGGGTAACGGCATCGTGTCCTGCTCGGTGACTTCCATGCTGCGTTACGCCTTCCACGATTTGGACCTGCATCGGGTGGAAATACGTTGTGCGGTCGGGAACGATAAGAGCCGTGCGGTGCCTGAGCGGCTGGGCTTTCATTTTGAGGGAATCTGCCGGGAAGGCCAGTGGCTGAACGGGAAGTATACGGATCTGAGGATCTATTCGAAGCTGGCGAGTGACCTTTGACGGGGTCACTCGCCAGGCTGTTTGCTAATCGCCGTTGACGGTTTGCATCCGGACCACAGCCAGCCTCTGTGTGCCGGCCGCGACAGGTCTGGGAGCGCGGAACATCATTCCGATCGGCGACTGGCCGGTCCAGAGCTGAGCGAGCGCGCAGCCGTTGTCGCCGCAGCGGAAGACCAACTTTGGCGTAGAAGAATCGCTGTTTGCTGACTCCGGGCTGACGATCCCGGTGGTCATGGCGACTTTACTCCTGCCTGAGCCTGCCTGCATGATGACGAGCATCCGGAAGCCGCCGGTGCCTATATTGACGGTGGCCTCATATTGGCCGGCTGCGTATTTCTGACTGCCGATCTGGAAGGCGAACGGGACTTCCGCCTTGAAACTGCCCTCTGAAGCGGCCGAAGCCGTCATGCCGAGTGCCATCGCCGCAGCGGTGAGGATCATGGTGTTGGTGAATGCGTTTTTCATGGTGTTCTCCTGGTCTGACTTCCGCTCCAGATTTTTTCTGGCTTGCGGTTACGCATCTTTCTAATGCAGCCTGCCTGCCAAAGAGAATGTCTGCTCTAAGTATTTGAAAATAGGTTCAACCGCAACGCAAGATAGCGATTCCATGAACCGATTGGTTCTCAGCGTAAACCTTTCAGGTTTCTTGTTGTCAAGCCGGCGCGGGCAGATTGGCAACCCAATACCAGTCGCTTTTCGATATGACGTTTTCTTAAGTTAGTTTTTGCGCAGGTGAATCGTCGACGCTAAACTCGACACTGCAGTTTTTTCAAGGGTGGGGCGGGCAATTTGCCTGCCATGACTAACTTTAAAGTCACATCGCCCTCACTGACGCGGCTTCCCAATGCTCCGAAAATGGCCGGACAACTGGAGTATCTTGTTCTTCTCGCAAAAACTATGTGGCAT